>CAZAGU010000148.1:0-8831 GCA_964484805.1 uncultured bacterium | reverse complement strand
TTTGCTTAGTGAGCCCGGGAGTTCATTTTCATACAGCAACGACTATTTCCATTTGCTCGGGCTGGTTATTGAGCAGGTGATTGGGGGTTCTTATGAGAATGCTCTGAGGAAATATATTTTTGATCCAGCGGGAATGACTTCATCAGGGCTTGCTGACCATGAAACTATTATTCCCAATCTAGCGAGAGGGTATGATTGGAAGGAATATCATTACGAAAACGCGCCTCTTATTGAAATGAGTGTTCCCTGGGCGGCGGGTGGCATTTATTCCACCGCCAGGGATATGTTTCAATTTTATCGTGGATTGGAATCTGGGCGATTGCTCAAGGATGAATCTTTCAGAATGATCTGTTCGCCTAAAGTTCACGGCGCAAAAGGAATTTTCGGCTACGGTTGTATGATTGGTAATAGTCTTGCTGATGATATTATTACCGTTCCCGGAAGTTTGCCCGGATTTGATAATTCTCTTTGGTTCCAGAGGTCGAGTCAATCATTTTTAGTGTTACTTACAAATGTCTGGGGGCAACGTCCTGCGGAATTGGCTAAGACCCTGCTACAAAGTCTGATTAAGGAATAACATGCGTGTTTTCGCGATAGATATAGGCACAAACTCAACCCTTCATCTCGTTGCAGAGGTCGAAGGCAATACAATACTGACCGTTGAGCAGGGCATTGTCCGCAATCGGCTCGGCGCAGATATTCAAGCAGATGGCACAATTGACAGCGAGCTGATGGATTTCAACCGCGGTGTCATGCAAAATCTCGCCCGTCATGCGAAGATGCTTCGATGCTCCAGCATCATGGCGATGGGAACGCACGCCCTGCGGCAAGCTAAAAACACCCATGACTTCATTGCAATGTCTGAATCTTATGGCATTCCCTTGCGCATCCTCAGCGGCGCTGAAGAGGCTGCAATGGCGTGGCGTGGTGTGTTTGGCGTTTCAACAATGGAATCCAAATCAGCAGACGAAACGAATCAAATGGCGTTGCTGGACATAGGCGGCGGTTCAAGTGAGCTTTCGCTGGGGACAGTCGAGGCTCCAAGGTGGTCACAGAGCATTCCCCGTGGCGCAGTGTCTTTGTCGCGTGATTTTTTCCGAAGCGACCCACCTTCAGCGAGCGACATCAGCAAAGCGACAGGTAAAGTTATAGCTGAGTATAATCATTGGCAGGGAAAAATTGCCGGCAATGTCAAGCTGATTGGCATCGCGGGGACGATCTTCTCGCTGGCGAGCCTCATCCATGATGTCGGTGAATACCAAGCCGGGGCGGTGGAAGGCAAGGTCATATCCTATCGCAATGTATGCCAGTGGCGAGATGACTTGCTGAAAATGAAGCTCGACGAGCGGCAGGCTTTGGCTTCAATGCCACCCGCCAGGGCGGAATCCATCCATGCAGGAGCGTTGATTTTAGCTGTCGTGATGGATGTATTGCAGGTCGCAGAATTGACGACCAGCGAGCGCGGTTTACTGCATGGTCTGTCGCTTGAAATGGCAAAATAGACTAGCAAATGCTGTTGAACTGTTGTTTGTAGTGCTTTCAAGCTTGAAACATCGCGCCAAAGGACGTATCATTTGACAGTTTTGAAGGCGAGATGCCTTGTTTTCATCTCTCCATTTGGTAAAAATCGATCTTTAACCGTTACTTTTTACAATGAATTCAACCTGCAAACATCCCATTCTCAGAAGTGTCGTTTTCTGGGTAATCGCTTTCGTTTTCACCGTTAGCATAGCGACGTTCCAGCGTAAAACCGGTCCCACCTATCCCGTTTCTGGTGAAGCCAAACTTGGCGAGAACAACTTCCACTACGAGCTGAAGCGAAGCCACGCCATGCGCCCGGGGCAATCAGAAAAATGGAATCTACCTGTGAGCATTCCGATAACCGACTCCCACGTTCACGGTTTCGTCGTCTGGAAACGCTATAAACTTGACGAACCGTTGCACAAAGTGCCTCTACAGCTGAATGGCGAGTTCATGTCGGCAAAATTGCCTCATCAGCCTCCAGCGGGAAAGCTGGAGTATCAGGTCGTTCTTCAGCGGCAAGGTGAGGAGATCAAGCTACCCATCGACAAGCCAGCGGTGGTGCGTTTTCGCGGTGATGTTCCACCATGGGCGATGATTCCGCATATCATTCTGATGTTCAGTGGTTTGCTGTTGGCAGTGCGGACGGTGTTCAGCGCTTTCTCAAATGGTAAAACAAAAACATTCGCTTGGGTAACGCTAGGGTTGTTTATTGTTGGAGGCTTGATCTTCGGGCCTATCGTGCAAAAATATGCCTTCGGAGCATTCTGGACGGGCTGGCCATTCGGTGAAGACTGGACGGACAATAAAACTTTGATGATGGTTGTGGTCTGGCTGATCGCGCTCTATGGAATATACCGCACCGCGAGCCAGAAAATGGTGAAATTCTGGACGACGGTGGCGATGGTCGCAACATTTGCTGTGTACCTTGTGCCCCATAGTATGCACGGCAGCGAGCTTGATTACAGCTCCGTTAATGTGGATAGCTTGCAGACGACCTCTCAAAAGCCCTTGCAAATGAAGATTGAGGATGCTAAAATTCTGGAGAAGTGACTATGCGCTGGATATTGCTTTCCATCGGCATTCTGACTGAACTCGGTGGATCTACCTGCATGAAACTGTCCAATGGTTTCGCAAATTTGATTCCCACAGTGCTGACCTTTGTTTTCTGGATAGCGTCCTTTAGCGTGTTCATCCTTGCTTTGAAGCATTTCGATCTTAGCTTTGCCTACGCTGTTTGGGGAGGATTGGGGATTATGCTGGTTTCATTGGTCGGCATGATCTTCTTTAAGGAGCCGGTCTATTTAGCGAAAATCATCTCCATTATTATTATCGTTTTAGGGGTTGTTGCGCTCAATCTAAGTGAAACTTTCTTCAAACCTCCGACTCCGTAGGAAACAGCGTCTCTCAAAATCAAAGCCCGGATGTTCACACTCATTGAAATTTTTCATTTGAGTAACGGGAAATCATTCTGCGCAAAACTTAAAGTAATGCTAAAGAAAAGTTAAAAAATGCCGATTAATAAAGTAGAAGTGAAAGCAAGATTGAACTTTTTTTAAGATTTGATAGAGGATATCATGGGACTCAAATGCCATTGCGGGTCAACTGACTTTTCTCCACTTGGCATACAGGAAAGCTACAGCACCTCCCAGAAAAGAGATGACTATCGAGTGATATTCCTCGTCAATTGTCTCCAATGTGGCACAACTCTGGCGACAAACCGCCTTGACTATGCCCTGCGCCGTAGCGAACAAACAGAAGAAGCTTTGGTGATGCCATTCTACACAGAATAATCGGTCGCAATATCCCCAAAAATAACAAGGAGAACTTTTAACATATGAGGTGTTCAAGTTCTCCTGTTGTATTTTAAAACGCTTCGGGATTTTTCTAATCGTCGAGCGGTTGCCTGAGTATTCCCTTAAGCAATTTACCGGGGCGGAAGTGAGTCTTTAATCTTGGTGGAATAAAGATGATCTGATCCGGCTTTTTAGGATTGCGCGCTTTGGGTTTTGCAGCAGTTCTCTTAACTTCGAAAACTCCGAAATTACGAACTTCAATCCGGCATTCCGGATTGCCTTGGATCATTAGCTCACGCAGATTGTTAAAAACAGCATTGACTACTTTAGCGGCCTCTTTGGTTTCAAGACCAGTTTCCTTAGCGATGCGCTCAACAATGTCCTTTTTGATGTAGGTGATCATTGCAATCCCTTATATTTATTGGAACTTATCCTCGTAGGAGAGAAACTTGTGGTGGTTTCCTATACTTGGACAAGTATTCCGTTTGGATTTGGATGATTGCCCAAGGATTAAAAAACACTTGGACGGAAAATATACACATTGGAAAGCCGAAAGTAAAGTGAATTTAGGATTTAAATAAAGGCTTTGTCGATATTGAGAGTTGATTTTACTTATTCTTATAAATTTCATATATTACCTTAAGTTAAAATTAATCAAAAAGCCAGAGGTAAGAATGAAAAACCATTGCATTTGTATTTTCGAGGATGCTCGAATCTTCGATTTCGGACAGCTAATTGAGCTTAGACCTGTCTGGGCGCTCCGATCTGGAGCCTTTACTCTCGGCGAACGCCTCGCTAAACAATTCCCTGAAGCTGAATTCACATATAATCCTCGAAGCAATCTCCGTTCGCTTCTTGCTGAAAATGTCCCTGAGGAAAAGATCGGCTTTGAGTCTTGTGATGCTCAATCGCCAGGCACATTGTTCATCAATGGCAGAGCATGGCTGAACAATGAGAATGTCATAGCTTTAAAGGAAACAGCCCGGAGCTCGGTTTTTATCTCCAATGGTGAAATCGTTGCCTTCCGGTTGGATAAATTTGTTGACATTAAAAAGCTTTGGGACGCACAAGGCTTGTTGCAGGAAAATGCTATTGCAAACCTGCCGCAGATTGAACTGTCTGTCAAGATGTTCCGTTTTCCTTGGGAATTTGTGGATTTCGCGGAAAATGCCATTCGCTCCGATCTTCAGCTCGAATCGAAAATCCATCCACTATGGGAGATTGATCCTCCCTCTGACTGCCACGTTCGCGAGCTTGGGAATGTTCATGTGGGCATGGAGCTGTCAATACGACCGGGAGCGATCATTGACGCAACTAAAAATGTTGTTAGGCTGGAAGAGAATGTTATCGTTGGGCCTGGAGCGATTCTGGACGCGACCGATGGGCCTATCTGGGTGGATGAAGGCACTGAAATTAAAGCAGGCGCGATGATTATGGGGCCAGTCTATATTGGCAAGAATTCCATCATCCGCCCCGGAGCACGGCTCTATGGCGGTGTAGCATTGGGTGAGCATTGTCGGGTTGGTGGTGAAGTCGCCAACACTATCATGATTGGTTATTCCAGCAAACAGCATTCGGGTTATCTTGGGTCATCTTACATTGGTGAGTGGGTGAATTTTGGCGCAAACACCGACAACAGCGACCTCAAGAACAATTATAAGCCCGTGGATGTTACTATCAACGGTCGTAAGGTGAACACCGGCAGTCTGCATGTGGGTGTCATCGTGTCTGATTTCTGCAGAACAGCAATACAGACGCGCTTGAACACCGGAACCGTGGTGGGAATCTGTTGCAATCTTTTTGGATCCGATTTTCCTGACAAAGCAGTGCCTTCTTTTACCTGGTTTGGCGCGGATGGAAACATGGAATATCGCCTTGACAAAGCCCTTGAGACCATCGAGCAAGTGATGCCTCGACGCAAGCGAAAACTTACATCAGCGTTGCGTAAATTGCTGACATTCCATTTTGCTTCGACGGTAGCCGAAAGAGCCAGCTTTGCGAACTGATGCTCCGGTTTTGCACCGTGTCGCAGGTTTTGCGGCGTGCTTGGTTGGCGGAGTGTTGGTCATTGCCGGCTTTGGGAAAACGCTTGACCTGACTTTGTTCGCGCGGGAGATTGAGTCCATTTTGCTCAGTTTTGGGTTTGACGGAAGCCGAGCGCTGGTGATATTCGCCGGTGTGGGAGCGGTGGCGGTTGTCTTACTGGAGTTGCTTTCTGGAGCGATGCTGATTGGCGACTGGCGCAGGCAAATTGGCGCTGTGGTTTCGATGACGATGATGGTGTTTTTTACTGGCGTGATCCTGTGGGGCAGTTATTCCGGCGTGATTGATGAATGCGGCTGTTTTGGCGCATTGGCAAGCCGATCACCAGCGCTGGCGATTGTTGAGGATGTGGTTTTGCTGGCGCTGGCTTGGCTGGCGTATTTTTCGCCATCAGGGAAAAGTCGAACTGGAAAGGCAGTAGTGGCTGGTGTTATCGCGGCGGGTATTGCTGGGATGCTGGCGTTTTCTCTATTGCCCACGAGATGGGGTGTGTTAAAGGTTGGCGATGATTTTCCGGGAGGCATTGCTTCACCCGAGCTGGAGTTTCCGCCAATGTCATTGTTGTGGAATTTAAATCCTGAATGTCCTGAATGTGTTGGTAAAACTCAGGTGTTAAATTATATTGATGAAAGTACGCCTGTTCAGGCAGTTTCGGATGCCAGCGATGGCAGGATTCGCGAGTATCAGTGGGATTTCCAGCCAGCTTTTCCAGTGTCGAAGGTTCAAGCTGAAGAATTCAAGTCTCTGGGATTGCAGTCGGGCTGTGCACTGTTGCTGAGAGGAAAAACTGTTTCACAGATTTATCGTATCTTTGAGCTGGACAGCGCTTTGGCTGAATTTTTTTTTCAAATCAAATCAAACTGAAGAAGCCATGAAAACTGGGGCGGTAATTGTCGCGGCTGGAAAAGGTGAGCGGCTTGGGCTGAATATACCGAAGTGTCTGGTCAAGATTCACGGCGTGCCCATTGTCGTCATGTCGGCATATCCCTTCAGCCTTGCAGATGACATAGACTCGATTGTTGTCGTGGCGCCGCCGTCACATCTGGCTGAGGTGCGCCATGAGCTGGCACGGTTTAACATCGCCAAGATACATGCTGTCGTTTCGGGTGGCGAACTGAGGCAGGATTCAGTTGAAGCAGGAGTGAGCGCCTTGCCCGCCGATGTGGACAAGGTTCTGGTGCATGATGGTGCAAGATGTCTTGTCAGCGAAGAGATTATCCGGCGGTCAGCCAATGCTTTGCTGGAGCATCGCGTGGTGTTGACGACGATTGCCGTGACGGATACTATTCACGAAAGTAACGACGGCTTTGCCGTGGGTGGTGTGGATAGAAGCAAGCTGGTGCGTGCTCAGACACCACAAGGATTTGATAGAGCAGTACTTTCACATGCGTTCAGAGAAATTGTAAACAAAAACTACAAAATCACGGACGAAGTGACGCTTGTCCGCGACATTGAAGGCGTAAATGCCTATATTGTAGATGGAGATAACTTAAACGTTAAAATCACTCAACCTGAAGACCTGAAAATATACGATCTACATTTGAAAAATAAAGCCGATCAAATTGAGAAGGGGATTACCATGAGTGAAGTTATTCGTACTGAGCAAGGATTTGAAATTCATCCTGAGGAGGATGAACCCGGTCTGAAACCACATGGCTTCCGAATCGGTGAAGGTTATGATGTTCATCGCCTTGTCAGCGGGAGTGATCTAATTTTAGGCGGCGTTAAAATCAGTTTCGACAAGGGTCTGGAAGGACATAGTGATGCCGATGTGCTGGTTCATGCTATCTGTGACGCATTGCTGGGCGCTGCCGCTCTCGGCGATATTGGAATTCACTTCCCAAGCGACAGCTCGATCTACAAGAATATTTCATCGCTGAAATTGCTCGCTCGGGTCTGTAGCTCCGTTGAAGGGGCTGGTTATCGACCGGTGAATGTGGATTCAACCTTAATTCTTGAACAACCTCGCATGGCTGACTATGTTTATACCATGCGTAAAAACATCTCCAAAGCCCTCAAACTTGACATTATGGCTGTATCGGTAAAAGCGACCACAACCGAACAGCTTGGATTTCCAGGTCGCGGCGAAGGTATTGCCGCAAAAGCAGTGGCATTGCTAAAAGCCATTTAATCAGAATAGTAATACTACTTCGGGGAGGTTTCCATGGGAAACATGCTCTTGCATGCACTCGCAACTTGTCCACTGTTTGATAAAGATGAAGAAGGTGAAGTTAATCTGTATTCAGTGAAAAACTACCTTCTAACATTCGGAATGTTTGCTCTGTTTTTTGTTGTCATTCAAGGTCTGAAGCTCCTGCGGAGACATTAACCTGAAACCTGGGACGAGCGGCTGACATTGACGAATGAGCACAGGTTTGGATTATTCCTCGATGCAAGGCAGGCGTTTGACCTTGATAGTCTTCGCCTTGCCTTCATTAACACCTCGCTGAAGATGAGTGTGGGTGGGAAGCATTTTATTTGTCTGGATGGAATAAATCTACCCAATGATAACGCCCCGTCAATTTACCTGTATTAGACGACCTTGCATGGGTGGACGTTGATTGGGACGACGTGCTTGCTCTGCCCGAATTTGAAGGGGAGAAATTCGGATCTGCTGAGGCTCATCCGTGTTTTGAGATAGCGGATCATCTTATTAAACAGGGTGATGCCTACTGGTGTTTTTGTTGCCGTTCCGCCAAGCAGTCCGACACGAATATTAACCGAGACCTATTTTAACTTCAAGTATAACGTTGACATTATCATCAGGATTTCCGACCGGATAAATTTATCCTTCTTCCAGTGATTGATCTACCATTACATGGGTTGGGAACTGCCGCGATGGGGGCACATTCCATTTCTTCAGTGGGAAAACGGGCAGATGCTTTCTGCTCGAAAGTATGGGGCTCAAGTCAGAAAGCTTCGCGAAGAGGGCTATCTGCTACAATCGCTAAGGCGAGTGTTGATGGGAGAAATATCGCTCTCAGGTGAAGGTTATCAGACATCTGATGACTTGAAAGCATTGCATAACCTGCCTAATGAATACTCAAGGCAAGTATTGTTGGAAGCCAACAGAATATTATTAAATGAATTAAATGATGCCTCTCTGAAACCACAGCTTGCGTCTTCCATACACGAGTTTATCCCAGAATCGACACGCTGGTCAGATGAAAAAATGGTTCATGCCATCCGTTTGGTGGCAGGATCCGCTCTCACGCTGAGATATATGACACTGAAACTAACGCCAATTGCCGATGAGACGTTGAAAAATGCGATTAACTGGATGACGCAGGAATAGTTATTGATGATTACGGCAAGTAATTTCAATCGGAATTCGTGAGGAAATCGTCGATAGTTTTATGTTGGGGAGTTTTTGATTCGCAAATAAGCCGATAAATGTCTATATTATAGGTTAGACTGTTGTTTCAGCCTGCAGACCACTCTGGCTCAACCGAATTCTTTGAAAATACTTGC
>CAZAGU010000147.1:0-8854 GCA_964484805.1 uncultured bacterium | reverse complement strand
TCCGCTGTGTTATTTTCATCGCTTCTCACATCACATTTCTTTGTGTTCTTGGTGCGCTTTGTGGTAAATACAATCTGTGTGATCTGTTAAATCTGTGGATAAATATTTCTCTCAAAGCGATGGATTCCAGCCTTCGCTGGAATGACAGCAACGGGAGCCCTGGATTCCAGCCTTCGCTGGAATGACAGCATATAGTAGGGCAGTTCACCTGCATTTTCACAACTCGAGAATGAAACACAGGAAAATTCTCATACTTGGTGGCGTAATACCCTGTCTAAACATTGCGGTTAAGAAATCACTCAAGTGTTGAATTATTTTTAAAATATGGAAGCAAATGATTTTAATTCTCAGATTTATTGCTATTTTAAAGGTATGAGTTGATGCTGAGAAAATCCAATTGGCTGAGCTTTCACCAAGTTGGTTGAGTTTGAGCATTTGGATATCTCTCCCATCACATTGATTGATACGCGGCGCTTTAACGCGCCATTAAGAAATCTGCACTATCATATTTGGTAGCGTTACTTCCAAAGGGATTGATTTGAGTGTACCTGAACGTAAACAAGTGAAGATCAACTGGTCAAGAACTACACTAATCGTTGTAATAATCCTGCTTGCAGCATTTACAACCAGCCAATTTGTCTCGGCTAGCGGTAATCTTGTTGTGCAAGCGCGGAAACTTGCCAGTATTATGAAGCTGATTCAGACCGTGTATGTGGAAGAACCCAACCTTGATATTCTTGCTGAAGGCGCAATAGAAGGAATGTTAAAGAGATTGGATCCCCATTCAGTATATATCCCACCAAAGGAGCAAAAGGGTATTTCTGAGAAAGATATGGGAAAATTTGAAGGTATCGGCATCTCCTTTATTATTCAGAACGAGTTGATTACTGTTCTGGCACCCATCAACGGAACGCCGGCTGATAGGCTCGGCATTCGCGCCGGGGACAGAATCATCGAAATTGACGGTGTCAGCGCTTATGGAATTACCAGCGAAGAGGTGTTCAAGCAGCTTCGAGGCCCCAAAGGATCACCGGTAACGATAAAAATTATTCGCGATGGATATATAGATCCAATCGAATTCACTATTGTGCGTGATACTATCCCGATCAATTCGGTCTGGACGCATTTCATGCTCGATGACTCGACCGGATATGTTTTACTCAATCAGTTCATGGCAACCACAACTTCCGAGCTTGAGAGTGCTCTTAACGATCTTGAATCACAGGGCATGACCAGATTGATATTTGACTTGCGTAACAACCAAGGCGGCAGGCTTTCTGAAGCTGTTGGAGTTTCTGATAAATTCATTCCCGGAGGCAATGGTATTGTTTCACGGAGAGGTCGAAGGGCTGAAGACGACACTACATATTACTCGACACGCGACGCAACACATAAAATGTTTGATCTGATCGTATTAATTAACAGCGGTAGCGCGTCAGCCTCAGAGATTGTCTCTGGCGCAGTGCAGGATTTGGACAGAGGCTTGATCGTTGGCGCTAAGAGCTTCGGTAAGGGTTTAGTCCAGCGGGTTTATCCGTTGCCAGGCGGCGCGGTCATTCGACTTTCCACAGCCCACTGGTACACACCCTCAGGTCGTTTGGTTCAGCGTCCTTATGACAAGGGCAGAGGCGAGTATTATGCCATCCAGTACAGAGATCCGGAACCTGAAGACTCAACAGATGAACGCGAAGCATTCACTACCCTTGGCGGACGGAAAGTCTATGCCTCTTCTGGCATCACGCCAGACATCGAAATCGAACCGAGCACATATACTGTTGGAACCGCTCGACTCATAAGCGGAAGAATTCTTTTTAACCTTGCAGAAAAAATCGTTGCTGAAGAAAAGCTTGATTCTTCACAAGATTTTAATTTATTCCTTTCAAATTACACCGTTTCCGAGGAAGCTTTGCGCGGGATACTGGCGCTTGCCGAAGAAAAAGAAATGACTTACACGGAAAAGATATTTGAAATGGACAAGCAGTTTCTTACAACTCAGGTAAAGGCAGAAATCGCTCAGCACGTCTGGAACGATCGGATTTATTACTATCGGGTCAGAACAGCAGCCGATGATGTTGTCGTCGAAGCGTTAAAAGCTTTTCCTCTGGCGAAAGAAGTTGCCACACATTGGCTTAATCGGTAAAAGGGTTGACTCACCAATGGGATTTCAGTAACTTCATATATTAAATTTGAAATCCTTTGTTGGTGAAGGATAATTTAACATAATCCATTCATTAATGGAGCAACGAAGAAATGGTTGATTACTTTGTAAGGGGTGGGGCGTTCATGTGGCCCATCCTGATAGCCCTCATCATTGGTGTGATGTTCTCCATAGAGCGTTTTTATTCATTAACTCGCTCCAAGATCAACGCACGCAAGTTTGTTCAGAAAATCGTTGACGCACTAGGCAAAGGCGACGGCGCTAAGAACGCGATGGATGTTTGTGACAACACGCACGGACCTTTAGCCAACGTTACCAAAGCTGGCTTATCCCGCATTGATCGTGGAATTGAGGAAGTTGAGAAGGCGATTGGCGCATCCGGTACTATTGAAATGGCATTCCTCGAGAGAAACCTTGTCTGGCTCTCCACTATCGTTTCAGTCGCCCCCATGTTGGGCTTCCTTGGAACGGTTGCCGGTATGGTCGGCGCATTCGATGCCATTCAGAAGGCAAACGATATTTCTCCATCACTCGTAGCTGGCAACATTTCCGTCGCACTCTTGACCACTATGTTTGGTCTGATTGTGGCTATTATTATCCAGTTCGCTCACAACTATTTTGTGTCTGTCATTGACAAGATTGTTGTTGATATGGAAGAATCCACGCAGGAAATCGTTGAACAGCTTATCAAGTCTAACAACACACACTAGGCTTGCATTATGCTTGTAGAGAAGAAAAGAAAACGCGGCGCTGGTATCCTGGATGCAGGTTCCATGGCGGACATCTCCTTCCTGCTATTGATTTTCTTTCTTGTTACAACAACAATGGACACCGACAAAGGTATCCCGATGGTGTTGCCTGAAAGAGGCGGCGAAGCCAAGATTAACCCTAAGAACATCACAAAAGTCCTGGTGAATAAAGTTGGCGACATTTTCTTTGATAACAAAGTTGTCACCGATGCCGATTTTCAGGAATTGCTTGAGTCCAAGATCAAAGAACGTGGCTACGACAGCGACCTAAAACCGAAATTGATTGTCTCCATCAAAACAGACCGTAACACCGACTATGAGCGATACATTACGGTGCTCGATATTGTCAAGGAATCGGGGGCAACCAAGATTTCCATTGCTGAGCCGGAGAAGTGATCATGAAAATTTTTACACTCCGGTATCTCCAGACAATGGAGGTGAATTTTGCATTTTAAGAAATCTCAACGTCCGGGCGGGAGCATATCAACGGCTTCATTGCCAGACATTATCTTCATGCTGTTGTTCTTCTTCATGGTTACCACCGTGCTGAAGAGTTCGCAGGGATTGCCAATTGTGACACCTGCAGCATATCAGACCAAGAAAATCGAATCGAAGCGACACCTTGCATACATCTGGGTGGATGATCAGAGCAGTATTTCGATTGACGACAAACTTGTTCCGGTGGCTGCAATAAACACTGTATCCAATGTGATGAGGCAAAAATTGGATAATGACAACCAGCTCATCGTTTCCATGAAGATTGATAAACGCACTAAAATGGGGCTTGTGACCGATATTCAGGAACAGCTCCGCGACGCATACGCAATCAGAGTCAATTACGCCACCCGATTCAAGGGTGGTGGCAACTGATTAAGCACAACGTCAATCTCTTAAGTTCAGCCTCAGGAAAAAGCCTGACAGCTGAAAACTATAGGATTGGTCTTAACGCCATTAAGGCATAGAAATAACGTTTGATGCACTATGTTTAAGAATCCAAAATACGACCTGAAATTCCAATATCGCAAGGTGTTGGAAGCATCATTAATCTTGTCGCTGTTGTTAATGTTGTTGACGTTCATGGTATCCAAGCGGTTTGCTAATGAAATCAACATCGGTGCGGCGACTATTGTGGCGATTCAGGTTGAGGACATTCCAATCACACGCACAGTGAAGCGTGTGGAAGTGCCGCAAAAGCCAATAATTCCGGTGGAAGACCCTGATATTCCTCTCGAAGATGATGTTCCTATTAATTTTTACGAAAATCCCGAACTAAATATTGCGGAGCCGCCACCACCACCACCTGAGGAAACTGAGGATGTTCCATACTATGTCGTGGAACATAAGCCAGTGTTAGCTGGTGACTCAGGGACGATAGCACGATATATCACAGAACACAATCTTTTTCCTGTGATGGCTCTGAACCTTGGAGTTGGCGGTGAAGTAATTATTGTTTTTACCGTTGATATTGACGGGAAACCAATTGATGTTCGTGTAAAAGAGGAAATACCTGAAGGCTTAGGCTTTGGTGAAGCTGGCGTGGAAGTGATGAAGCATATGATGTTCTCGCCGGGCAAGCAACGCGACAAATTTGTCAGGGTTCCCATGCAACAGACCATCATATTTACCGCAGAAAACTGATAACTCGTTGGTCTTAGAAAAAGGACGGATATTTCCGTCCTTTTTCTTTTGGCTTCGTTCAGGATTTGTTTCAACAAAATTCCTTTTTATCTTCATACAATTCCATCCCCAAAAAACGATAAACCCAACAGAACTAATTGAGACAGGATTCTCGCGTATTGTATGGGGAGAGATTTTACTCTGACACACAATTCATTTTAACGTAAAACTAAGACTTGCTGTACACCATGAGAATTAATTTTAACAGAAATCTTCTATTGCTGATGGCGTTTGCTGTTGCAATTTCAACTACGGGCTGGGCACAGATCAACTTTGATCCTGAACGCGACGTGGCAATCAATACTTCACTCACGGGCAAAGCTGTTGCGCCGGAAAGTATTGGTGAGCTGATAGTCTTGATAGATTTGCCGCCAAGTGTCCACATCACCAGCGTAGAGATGGGCTTTTTCTTTGTTGAAATGCAACCCGTAGCCGGTATAGTCTGGCAGAATGCGGTTTTCCCCAAGGGTGTAGATTATGAGGACGAGGAAGTATTTCGCGGTCTGATTAAGATCAAAGTTCCTTTCGTTACAGATAACACAGTCAAAATTGATTTGTCCGTCCCAATTCAAGGGACAATTGGCTATCAGATTTGTGGCGAGCTTGAGCCGATTTTCTGCACACCACCAGTGGAGAGACCGTTTGCCGGAGAGATAAAAATAGGCAAGCCCGATCAAACTGAGGTGGTATCACTGGCAACGACCAATAATGAAGCAGAAGCAGTATCGGCTGAAAATGGTGGATCCATCGAGGAACGCGCCAAGCGAGCGCTGGCGTCCGGGTCATTGCTGGCTCTGTTATGGATTTTCCTCGGTGGTGTTGCCTTAAGCTTCACGCCCTGTGTCTATCCTGTCATTCCGATTACTATCGCCTTCATTGGAGCGCGCTCTGGTGGATCCCGGCTTAAAGGATTTTCGCTTTCGCTGGTGTTTGTTCTTGGCTTAGGGTTGGTGTATTCAATTCTGGGTGTTGTTGCCGCCGCGAGTGGTGGAGTGTTTGGGCTTTCTACGCAGAGTCCTTGGGTTTTAGGATTCGTAACCTTAGTCTTCTTAATTATGGGCGCAGGGATGCTCGGCGCTTTCGAGATGAGCCTTCCCTCGTCAGTTCAGACCAAACTTGCCGGAAATAAACGATCTGGCTATGTTGGGGCATTATTTGTCGGCGCGACCACTGGTCTGGTTGCTGCGCCATGCGTTGGCCCCGTGTTGGTTGCGTTGTTGAGCTGGGTCTCTTCGACGGGCAATCTGTTTCTTGGCTTCCTGTACTTGTTTGTCTTTGCCATGGGGCTTGGAGTGTTGTTCGTTGTCATCGGAACCTTTGCCGGGGCAATGTCAGCCCTTCCCAAGGCTGGCGGATGGATGGACAACGTGAAGAAGGTCTTTGGTGTCATTCTCATCGCCGCGGCACTTTACTTTGGCAAGGGTTTAGTATCCGAAAATCTCTTCACGCTGGCGGTTGGGCTGTCGTTGCTGATGTTCGGCGCGATGTTGGGCGGAGTGACATCGCTGGGCGAAGATCCATCATTAGGCAGAAGAATCGGCAAAGCACTGGGTGTTTTCATTCTTCTGATCGGCGCTTTTTACACATTGCTCGGCATTGGTCGATATGAAAACATCGGCGCAAACTTTGCCACCGGAACCGCGATACAACAACCCGCAGGAGATGTCGTTAGCGCGCATCAGGGAATCAACTGGATTCACGACGACATTGACGCGGCTTTCGCAAGAGCAAAATCTGAAGACAAGCCCTTGATAATAGATTTTGGCGCGGAGTGGTGCGCCGCCTGCAAGGAGCTCGATCATAAGACCTTCAGCAATGCTGAGGTTTACAATCCAGTGAACGAAAAATTTGTGGCGTTGAAAGTAGATGGCACAAAAATAACCGATGAAATTAAAGCTATCTGGGAACGATTCGGAGTAAAAGGCTTACCTACTGTTTTGTTTATGAATGCTGATGGTTCGGAGATTGAACGCTTTGAGGCTTTCAGAACCGTCGAGCAGGTCATGCCCATTCTCGATAGAGTTTCCGATAAATAATAAACTAACAAGTTACTTTTAGGAGGCAAAACGCAATGATTAAAGTGAATGACGATCAGTTTGAAACTGAAGTCATGCAGTCAGACAAACTAACCGTTATCGATTTTGGTGCGGAGTGGTGTGGACCCTGCAAGAAACTGCACCCGATTATGGATGCAATTGAGGCTGAGTTAGATGGCAAAGTGAAAATAATTGAAATGGATGTCGCCACTTCCCCGCAAACTGCGCTTCGTTTTGGTGTAACGAGCGTACCACAATTGTTGTTCTTTAAGGATGGCGA
The DNA here is from genome assembly GCA_964484805.1 of uncultured bacterium. Taxonomy (GTDB): domain Bacteria; phylum Electryoneota; class AABM5-125-24; order Hatepunaeales; family Hatepunaeaceae; genus CAZAGU01. Next base: position 1,954 of record CAZAGU010000147.1, on the reverse strand, counting down.
GATAAAAAAGACCATTATTGGGTTGCTACCCAAAACAAAAATCTTAGATAAAATCGAGGACTATCTGTAATCCAGCAGAGCTTATGTCCCCAATTTACTGAAAGGACAGTGAGTAGATGAAGTTATTCTTCAGAATTCTGGCATCGGTATTATCAATCGTCTTAGTTGTAGCTATCGTCGGATGTGGCGAGAAAAAATCCGAAGTTGTAGATAATTCCCAAACTGATGTCACCACGCCGAAAGCGTCAAGTCAGTCTGGTATGCAAAAAGCTGCCGATTTCACACTGACTGATATTGATGGGAAAGTCGTTAGTTTGTCCGATTTTAACGGCAAAGTTAAGATCATTGACTTCTGGGCGACATGGTGTCCCCCTTGTGTCAAAGAAATTCCACATTTTAATGACCTCTATGCTGAATACAAAGACCAGGGGCTTGAGGTAATTGGTGTTTCTGTCGATCAAGGCGGATGGAATGCAGTGCGAACTTTCCTTAACCGCACTCCGATAACATACACAGTCTTGCAGGAAGATGTGGGATATGATTTTTATCCTCGTCATTTTGCCGATCCAAAACTAATTGCCACTCGACTTAATAACGGCAAGACTCCTTTGGATAAGCATTTGTGGAAGCTTATTGACAAGAAGCTTCAATCTGAGCTTAAAACTACCGATCAGGAAGCATTGAAGAAATCACTGGCGGAAGCTTTTAACAGTTTGGTTAAAGGCGCAAATCTCTACACCGCCGAACGGTTCGCGAATGTCCAGTTGGGTGTTGATCCACAGCGTCTTGAAGGGTTTAATCCTGCTGGCGAAAAGCTTTACTCGTTTAACAACTTTCTTCTGCGAAAAGCTTTCAGTTCTGCACTAAGCGACAAGATGTCTGAAACTTACCAGAATTACTTGCCTGCTGATGAGCGTGGCGGAATTCCATACACATTCATCGTGGATCGCAAGGGCAATGTGGTGGAGCATTTCGTTGGCTACAGACCTAAAGAAGTATTTGAAGAAATAATCAAGAAATTACTGTAGCTCGAACCTTTCAGAAAGGAGACATCTGTGAAAAAAGTTATGCTATTGGCTACGGTGCTGATATTTGTGTTCTCTATAGTGAATTCAGCCTGCACCCAGCCTTCATCCACAACGATTGATCAGCACCCTAGCGTCAAAGCGCCTGAATTTACCTTGAGTGATCTTGACGGGAATCAGGTCAGTCTTTCTGATTTCAAAGGCAAGGTCGTAATAATCCGTTCCCGCATTATTTGTAACATCAAAGAGATAGTGATAAAAATGATATGATGAACTATCTCGGAACGCTGCCTGAACATCAACAACACATTCCCCAAGCGGTAAATCCCTGAACATATATCGACCTTGTTCGTCGGTAACGGTTATATGCTCACTACTATCTGAGCAGATTACTGTGATAGTATCACCTGAAGCATAATAATCATAATAACCATATTGAGTCGCAATAGCTACACCGGTGATAGAGTTCCAGTAATTCGGGACGGGATCGAGATCAATATATCTTTCGGTGCAATAATTAATTTCTGTATAGAAATCCGTTGCACGTGCATAAAGAAAATATTCATATATGTCTTCGCATATAAATGCTGTTTCTATATCGGATGGGAGTTCGCCTTCTACTAATAACACAGTATCAAGTAAATGGTATTCATAGCAATCCATAAATGCGGCAAAAAAAGAAAGTTCGATATTTCTCGCCACATCATTCAAAGTGTCGGGGTCATCGACAGGAATGCACTCGCAATCAACACGTACAGTCGAGTCCACCGCGGAGAGCGCCCAAAAACCGATAGCGGGCAATGGAAAACCCGTGTAGTCGTCATATCCTCTTGTGATCGGATTGTACACAAAGCTCGGGGGGATTATCGGCAAGACGTCGGCGATGTTGTCCGCCGCCACAGCACAGGGCATCGCAATAAAATTCCATC
>CAZAGU010000146.1:0-8895 GCA_964484805.1 uncultured bacterium | reverse complement strand
GTTAAAGAAAATTGATAAAATCACTGGTGTAATTGATGATAATGAAACTTCATTACAGGTCTTGAATAATAATAAAGGTCATGTTGTGGGTGCATACATTAAACTCTTGGAATTTGTTATTGAGAATAACTCCCCAATTTCTTATGCTTGGGCAACTCCTGATCTTTCACTGCCAAAAACAATGAACATCTCTGTTGACTCAGCACAAAATTTGTACGACTTTTTAACATCACATAATGAATTAACAACTGAAATCATTGAAATAACTGGAAACATTATTAAAGCTGATGCAAAAACAGGTCATTGGAAGATATCTGATGATAACGGCAAGGAACATACAGGCAAAATTAGTGAGTCATCTAATATTTCGTTGGGGGGCATCATATTTCTAACTCAGAGATATACTTTTAAATGTGAAGAAAAGTTAGAAGAAACTAATAATCTTGGAAAGGAAAAAAGAACCCTCCACCTCATTTCTTTTGAGGCTGTGAGATAATATTAAATAGATTTGTGCATTCCTCCAAGCAACACGCGCCACTTGGGGTTTTTGTTTTTAACCTACCTCACCAGCATCACCTTCTTAGTATTACTCTGTCCGTTTGCAGAAAGGTTCAGGAAATACACACCAGCGGGATGTGCTTCAGCATCCCAGATAACCTGGTGACTTCCAGCAGCTTGGATTCCGTTCCGCAATCGTGTGATTTCCCGTCCGTTAAGGTCGAAAATCTGCACCGATACCTTGCCTTCCACTGGCAGATCATACCGGATGACGGTTTGACTGTTGAAGGGATTGGGTGAAATGTCAGTTATGGCGAACTCAGCCGGATTCATCAGCGCGCATCCACTGCTGAAAGGCGTGCCAACTCAACAACTTGTTGAAAATAAAACAATTGTTGTGAAGCCTATCACTAAAGTCAATGGCGAAAAAACTCTGGTGGCGATGTCTGGCTACCCGGCGCTGAATTGGATCATTTTGGCAGAGAAACGCGAAGCGGACGCTTATGCTATGGCAAACCAACTGATGAATCATTTGCTGATCTGGGTGATAATTGGCTTTGCGGTGGCTGTGTTTGGAGCGTTGGTCTTTTCGGTTTCGCTTACAAAACCCTTGTTGAAACTGACGACTGCCGCGGGTTCGCTGGCAGCGGGAGATTTATCGACTCAGGTTGACGGCGAGGAGCGCAAAGACGAGATCGGCAAGTTGTCGCTGGCGTTCAATAAAATGGTCGGCGACCTGAACCACTACATTGACGAACTGACCGAGACCACCCGAGCAAAGGAGCGTGCCGAGAGCGAGCTGAAACTGGCGTGGAATATCCAGCGTAGTTTCCTGCCGAATGATTTCCCAGAAATGAAAGAGATAGAGGTGTTTGGCTCATGCGATCCGGCGCGAGATGTTGGCGGCGACTATTTCGACTTCTTCCCGCTTGATGAAGAGAATTTCGGGCTGGTGATCGGCGATGTTTCTGGCAAGGGTGTTCCGGCATCGCTGTTCATGGCGGTCAGTCGGACACTATTCCGCATTATCAGCGCTGAAGCGGAATCGCCAGACCGTGTTCTCACGGAGTTTAACGACAAACTGGTGTTGCTCAATGAAGAAACCAACATGTTCATCACCATGTTTTACGCAATATTTAATGTCAAATCCGGTAAGCTGAGCTATTCTTCCGCCGGCCACAATATGCCATTCATTAAGTCTGCGATGGCATCCGAGACGGGTTTTGAAATGTTGCCACAGATGAAGACGCTGGTTGCGGGAATGATGGATGGCGTCGAGATGCAATTGGCAGAACTTATTTTGAAGAAGGGTGATTGTCTGGTGCTCTACACCGACGGCATGACGGAAGCCATAAACAACGCCGAAGAAGAGTTTGGTGAGGACAGGCTGAAAGCTTTGCTGGATACCAATGTCAATAGATCATCCAGCGAAATATGCAAAATACTGGTGAGCGCAGTGAAGGCTTTTCAGGAAGACCGCGAGCAATTTGACGACATCACCGTTTTCGTGATGAAAGTGAAATAGTGCCACTTATATATGCACGAAGCAACGCAGAGTGTCCATTTAACATGACCAATAAGCCATGTCAACGCTGAATCAGCCATCAGCATCAACGGTCATCGACAGGTTGATCGAGCTTTACCATCGGGATGGATGGGTGACAAAGCGTCGGCACCCGTTTGGCGTTACGTTCCGCGAGCATTGCTCGTGCTATCCGTTGACGGTGTTGTTGATCCTGCAACATTGCGATGTCTGGCAAACCGATCTCGCGCAGATCTCGCAGGAAATTATCGCCGACCTGAGCCGGTTTCGCCAGCGCCATTTGACCTACTATTGGCCACTCAAGGACGGTCAGCCGACATTTTTTCATTCGGCAATTCTGGGGAAGGCGCTCAACATGTCGCCCGATGCCGATGACTCCTGCCTCCACCAACTGGTTGACCCACAGCCGCAATTCCATGACGATCTGGCTGAAAAACTTGCCGAGTGCCGCGTTGGTACTGGCCAATTCGTTTTTTCCCCTGCTCAGAAGAGAAGGCTTCCGCAAGCTGATGGTTCATTTATGACCTGGCTGCCTCCGCCGTTAGCTGAGGGCAAATATCAGCTTGAGACAGTTGACCTTGGGGTTGATGGCGTGGTTCTAAGTTTTCTGAAGAGCATAAATCGCTATGACATTCCGGGTGTGGCTGAGACTGAAAACGCCATCCGATTGACTCTGGACAGCGATCTCATCCTGCGGGATCCGTTTGTGGTCAGTCCATACTATCCAAACTCAGCCACAATTCTGTACCTGCTCGCTCGAGCCATAGTCTGGGGCAAGCTCGAAGGACTTAGCGGTTCGCTGGATCGGATCAGGATGCTGGCGAGGTCAATCACACCGCGTAACACGTTGGATATTCTTTGCTTGACTTCGGTGGGGCTGTTGCTGGATGACGCGGTTCTGGCGCAGTACATCGCCTCGCTTGATATTTCCGAAGGCATGAAGGTTGACCCCTATTTCATTGGTCATTTCGGACTGGGAACATTTTCGTGGACTTTCGATCTGGTACGTCTGCCGTTGATGCAGTTTCAAAGTTCCAGCGAAGCGCTTCAATGGGCGATGCTGCTGTGGATTGTGGAAAATAGTTAGAGGTGAAGCAGTGAAGTTCCATGTACTTATGACTTTAAATCCCGCATTGTTCAAAAATAAAAAGACCATCACATAAATGCGACGGCCTTTGTGGTTGTGTTCGGCATCTTGCCTCACCAGGGGGTTATCTATGTAAAAGAAGGGCTAGCGCCTTCTTCTTAACTTCTGTTCCTGACGCTCTTGATTCATTTTATGAATTTCCAGAAGTGGGGGGGAGATGTGAATATGTCAATCATTTTCTACTCCTGTTTTTTCAAAGTGTTCAAAAGTCTTTAACTTCCTTTACGTTCTCACTTATTATAATCGCACACTTCATGCCAATTTGTTAGCGCTGTTATTTCTTGCACTTACAAATTCCGCGTCATTTCCAAGTGTTCATCAATAGACACGTTTTGTCCAAATACGAACAGTGAGAATATTTTTATCTGCAACTATTTTCCGAACATCACCGAAAATTCCTCGTATAACTAATCAAGCAACCATTCTTCAAGGAAAATCATGCTTAACATAAATATCGTAATTCACAGCATTCACGGCCACGTGTATGCTCTTGCCAACGCTATCGCTGAAGGCGCAAATTCCATCGATGGCATGGAAGCAAAAATTCTGCGCGTTCCCGAAACGCTCCCAGATGACACGCTTGCCAAGATGAAAGGCGGCGCGAAATTGATCGGTTTCGATCATATTCCTGTGGCAACCGTGGAAGACCTCGAAAAATCAGACGGGCTGATCTTCGGAACTCCGACTCGCTTCGGCAACATGTCCGCTCAGATGAGAAGCTTCCTCGACCAGACCGGCGGATTGTGGATGAAAGGCGCATTGATTGACAAAATCGGCAGTGTCTTCGTTTCAACATCCACCCAGCATGGCGGTCAGGAAACGACCATCACCAGCTTTCACACCACCCTTCTTCATCACGGGATGATAATCGCCGGCGTGCCATTTTCCGTGCCGGAACTTGGAGGCGCTGAAGAAGTTACCGGCGGTGGTCCCTACGGCGCGGGTTCAATCTCAGGGCAGAACGGCAAACAGCCAACTGAGCGTGAGCTTAAATTTGCGACAGCTCAAGGCGAACGTGTGGCAAGACAGACTAAAAGACTTCGTGGTTGATCTTGAAAGACACAAAATCATATACAAAAAAATCGGCTTATGGCGAGACTTATTTTTATAATACCACAGTGCTCTGTCCTGTGCGCAGATGCCCGAAAGGCACAATTTCGCCGCGTCTGGTGCGATGCTGCTTTTCGCAATATCGCCCGCTCATCGCCCGTGTGATAACACGCTCACCAAATTGATCGCGCAACTCATCCATTGCCCGGTAAAGACTTTCGTTCCGTAACTGTCGCTTGGAAGTGAACAAATTTAACTGCGCCGAAGTGGATTCTTTGAAGGTCAAATGCGAGAGCGACATTCCCAACAGCCGTATCGGAGTGCCCGGAGCCCAGACCTCCTTTAGCAACTTCCAGCCATACTCGATTAAAATTTCTTCTTCATCAGTTGCTTCCGGCAAGCGGCATTGATGATGCGGCGTCTGAAAATCGGTGTATCGCACCTTCACGGTCAATACATTGCCAACGAGTTGCGCTCGTCTTGCTCGCCTGCCGATCATCTCCGCCAAGCCAACCAGCCGGCATTTGATCAACTCAAGGTCGCATAGTGTCTCGCCAAATGTCCTCTGATGCCCCATCGAGTGCTCGCTAGGGCCAATTCCATCATCATGGCGCATTCGCCCAGCCCACTCACCGCGCGCCATCGAACGCAAATTAGGACCCACAATGCCAATACTTTCGCCTAGCAGATTATCCGGAAAATTTGCCAAATCCCCCAGCGTTTTTATACCAAGTTTCAGAAGGCTCTCGGCGGTGGCTGAACCAATGCCAACCATTTTAGTAACCGGCAATGGTGCAAACGCCTTGCGTGCTTCCGGCTGTGTCAACATCAGCAATCCGTCCGGTTTGCCGAGATTCGACGCCATCTTCGCTATTAGACGATTAGGACCAATTCCAACGGTGCAGTTCAGCCGAAAACGCCGGCTAATGCTCCGCTTCAACTGCCATCCTAGCTCCTCGAATGAACCAAACAAACGCTCGCAACCGGTGATGTCCAGCGAAGCTTCATCAACCGAAAGTGGTCTCACCAACGGCGAAAACTTTTTCAGATCTTCCATTATCATTGCAGACATATACACATATTTCGCACCGTTGACTGGCAGGAATATTGTCCACGGACAGCGCCGACGGGCTTCAGCGGCTGGCATCCCGGAGTGAATTCCATACTTGCGTGCGACATAGCTGGCGGTGGTGACCACTCCCCGATTGCCGTGGCTCCCTCCGACTACCACTGGTTTGCCTGCCAATAAAGGATTGTCCCTTATCTCAACTGAGGCAAAAAATGCGTCCATATCGACATGCAGAAACGTCCTCGGCTTGCCTGAGTCTGTGCAGGGATTGCCGCCCGGGTCCAACACCGACGGAGTCAACGGCGCATGGCGTGTTCTGGTGCCGTGGATGGGTTCCATAATCTGTATCTTTACAACAGGAACTGATTCAGTTATCGATAATTACGGTGTCGATCTGCCATTTCATCGTATCGACATTGAAGGCTATCTCGCAATTGCCCACTCCACCGGCGTTAACAGCAAAGTGCCGGCATTGTTTTAATCCATCCCATGTAGTCCAGCGCCCCCGCACGTTTTCCACGCGATGTGCCACACCTTGCCAGAGGAATCGGAGGGGTTTGATCCCGGCGCCGGTGAAGTGGACAATTACTTCGATAGGTTCTTCAAATTTTTCGTAACGCATTGATTTTCTTACTTAAGCGAAATCTGAAACATCTTCGCTACTTGGCAGTTTCCCAAAGTCCGATCAGATTCTTGTCAGGGTCGAGGAACATGGCGAAACTACCGCCCGGAATGCTTTGCGGCTGAACGACTACCTCACAACCAAGCTCTACTACTCGCTCCAGGGCGGTCTTCAGGCAGTAAACGGCGACGTAGATTGTAACATAAGGCGCGCAACACTGCTCATCTTCAATCCCAAAAATGCCGCCACCGATTCCGCCATCGCCAGTGTTAATCACGCCATAGCAGGGCGATTCACGCGTTTCAATCTGCCAGCCGAACAGATCGGAGTAAAACTTCTTATCGCGCTCGGCATCCTTAGACGCAAGCTCAAAGTGCACAACAGGATTACCCATTTTCAACTCCCTGATAAAGCCCCATTACATTGCCGCTCAAGTCCTTAAACATGGCGATAGTGCCGACATTTGGGATTGGTGTTGAGCCGAGCACGACTTCGCCGCCGAGCTCTGTGGCTTTGTCAAGGTATGTCTGAATATTATCGACCTTGACATAGACCGTCACATTGGGCGGGAATTCTTCCGGCTTGGTCTGAAACAAACCGCCGCTAATGCCAACCCCATCCTGTTGACCGACTTCGTGGTATTGATCTTTTTCATCAACTTTATAACTCCAGTCAAACAGGTCAGCGTAAAACTTCGAGCTTTTGCCGATGTCTGTGACGGCGATCTCAAAGTAAACAACCGGGTTGCCCATTGATTATCCTTTCTAAAAATCTGCCCTGACTTACTCAAAGGAAAATATACTGTACAGATGTTTAGATGTCAAGTAAATTCTTACAACATGTGCCTTTTACAAATAATATTGATATTTTCTGCATTTAACCACACTGAAGCGTTCTGACTGCGTTGTTTGTGAGGGCATCGCGTGGACAGTTGGTGTAATAAAAATTGTCAAAGGATTGTGCTGGAAATGACTTGCACAAAGTCAGGAACTTATTTAACATTTAACAGTACTGTCATCAGGGCATGACAGGCTCGGGGTGCGCCGATTGTATTTCCAGTTTCATTCACTTAACCCTGTTCTCGAAATTTTCTATTTTTCAATCCCGTAAGGAGGGATTATGCCTTTACTTTTGTTTTTACTGTTTTTCTCAGTCGTTGGGTCAGTATCAGCGCAACCGGATATGCTCTGGGAGAGTGAATTTCAACCAGAGAAATACACCTTTGGCAAGTTTTATGATCTCGTTCCAACTGAAGATGGTGTGGTGGCATTTGGATATGGTAGAATTGACGATGATTTATATTGGGTCGCTGCTGAATACGATTCTGATGGATTCATCATTCGTAGCAACACCTTCCCTTACCATAGAGTTTATCCTGGCATGTATGCAATTAATGCCAATGGGAATGGCTATGTTGTCTGTGCTAATGACTTTGCCATGAAGATTGATGATGAGCTGAACACTGTTTGGAGCGCTGAGCTAGAAGGTGATCATGTTGAAATGCGTGATGTTATGGCAATTGATGACGGTTATATCCTAGTGGGCGAGTTGTTTGACACAGTAGCCCATAGATCAAACGCAGGGATTATCAAATTAAATGAAGATGGCGAGGAAGAATGGCGCCGATTGCATGATTGCTGGGGTGGTATTAACAGTATTTCCCAGACGGAAGACGGTGATATTTATATTGGTGGTGTTGGGAATGTTTTCTATCCTGGTGCTTCTGGCTATATCTTGCAAATCAACGCAGAGGGGGACAGTCTGAAGACTTTGCCACTTCTCCAAGAAGGATTTGTAAGACCTTCACCAAATTTAATTCTTGCCTTAGACGACCACTTGCTAACATTAGATTCTCAAAACAGTATTTGGAGATTTGAATACACAGATAGTGTATTTACTCCAGTTGTTAACTTGCGTATTGATCTTATATACCCTAACTACACAGAGCAATCCGTCGTAGATTTCTACTGGCTTCCGGAGGGCGGTGGAATAGCCACTGGTTATGTGGCTTTTGATATGGACTACGTGGATGATGTGCCTGCTGATTATCATCTCTTCGTTATCAGGTATTCACCGGATTATGAGCCAGTCTGGCATATTGAACAACCCTCAAATTGGGAATTCTGGGAGGGCGGTGAAAGTGTTGTTCCAGGCAATGAGAACAGCTATTATTTCTGCGGACGAATTGACGGCATGTTTTACATCGCCCGCACCGAACCAGACCCATATTCTGTTGAGCATCCATCAACACCCAAACCAGTCTCAGCCTTTTGCTTGAATCCTGCATATCCCAATCCGTTTAACGGCTCAACGATGGTAACATTTGAGATAGCTCTGTCAGGATGGGCATCATTTAATCTCCTCGATCAGACAGGGAGGCGGTTGTCATCACAGGATGGCTATTATCCAATCGGTATTCATCAGCTTAGTCTCTTTGACCCATCCCTGCCTTCTGGCGTATATTTTATTCAAGGGATGGCTGGGAGTGCGTCGCAACTGCAAAGAGTCGTGAAAGTGGAGTAGGGGGATAGTCATTCCCACGCGGGAGCATGGGAACGAGGTCAATTTTTTCTATTTCTCAATCACGTAAGGAGGGATTATGCCTTTACTTTTCGTTTTACTGTTTTTTTCAGCCGTTGCATCAGTATCAGCGCAACCGGATATGCTCTGGGAGAGTGAATTTCAACCAGAGAAATTTACCTCAGGAAAATTTTACGATCTTGTGCCCACAGAGGATGGGGTGGTAACATTTGGCTCCGGAAGAATTGATAATGATTTATATTGGGTTGCAGGCGAATACGATTCAGATGGATTTATCGTTCGTGATAACACCTTTCCTTACCATAGAGTGTATCCGGGCATGAACGCTATTAATGCCAATGGGAATGGCTATATTGTCTGTGCCAGAAATTTTGCCATGAAGATTGATGATGAGCTGAACACTGTTTGGAGCGCTGAGCTAGAAG
>CAZAGU010000145.1:0-8945 GCA_964484805.1 uncultured bacterium | reverse complement strand
GGCAACATGGTGCCCGCCCTGCCGCAAAGAAATTCCTCATTTCATCGAGCTGGAAAAGGAATATACGGATCAAGGGCTGGTCGTCGTCGGCGTGTCCTTAGATCAGGGTGGTGTAGAAGTAGTGCAGGGCTTTGTCAACAAGACCAGCAACATGGATTATACTGTTCTTTGGTTGGATCAGAGATCTTCAACGCAAGCACAAATTTCTCAGGAATACCAGAACATCCTCACGCCATCAGAGCGTGGTGGGATACCGTTCACTTTCATCATTGACCGGGATGGTTATGTAAGAAATCAGTTCGTTGGCTATCGTGAAAAAAGTGTTTTTCAGGATGAGATTTTACCTCTGCTTGAGGAAGGAAAATCAAGCTTAAAAAAATAGCGCGATGACAAGCATTGAGCTTCGATAGATTAGAGAAAAGACAGCCGCTTTGAAATTTCAAAGCGGCTGTCTTTTGTTTTTGATCGCAGAACTGCTAGTAAGGGACTTTATTTGGGGAGTTCTTTATGGCAGAACCACCAGTCATAGCACTGGAATTTTGCCTTGCGCTCTTTGGCAGTCTTAACATCGGTAGCCGGAGGAATGATGACGCGGTCTTTCAGCAATTCATTGTTGGGCCAGTTTGCCGGCATAGCAACGCCGTGCTTTTCGCTTACCTGAAATGCTTTAATCATGCGCACGAATTCATCCATATTCCGCCCAAGCTCCTGCGGGTAATATAGCATCGCGCGGATTGTTCCCTTTGGATCAACCATGAAAACGGCTCGAACTGTGTTTTTGCCTTTGTTCGGATGAATCAACCCAAGCATGTTTGCCACTTCGCCGGTGTCGGCGATAATCGGAAATTCAATCTGCAGGTCAAGATTATCTTTGATCCATTCGTCCCATTTGATGTGGGAGAAGACCTGATCCACGCTCAAGCCGATCAGCTCGGTGTTCATAGCGCGGAATTTTGGGTAAAGTTTTTGAAATGAGTAAAACTCAGTGGTGCAAACGGGTGTGAAATCGCCAGGGTGACTAAACAGAATGAACCACTTGCCTTTAAATTCGCCCGGAAGACTCTTCATTCCGTGCGTGGTCTGGACAGTAATCTCTGGGAACGGATCGCCGATCAGTGGAATTTTTCCTTCCATCGTGAACTCCTTGAAAATTAGCAAAGATACCAAATTTATTTGCCATACTGACAAGCCAAACTATCCAGCAGGGTTAGTTGCGATGACAGGCCGGCTTAGGTGTTGTGCCAAGCATGGTGAATAAATAAATGTTTCTATCCTAAAGGACGAACAAAGTATTACTAATGTTGGTCATTTATTCTTTGCGCCCAACAAACTGGATAGTTTTATTAATTGTATCAGCTCGCCCCGAATCTCAACAGGCTCAAAGCTGTCAGCAGACCGAATCGTCTTAATAATCTTGTCCGAGTCAAAGCTTGGTAGATTTTGCGACTGTCGAAGAAACATGCCAAACTCAGCCACCGCAGAGGCAAGCTTGAAATTGTCTGAGACTTTATTTTTTCTGTCGTCTTTGTCCTTCAAAATTGTGGTGAATTTCAGGCTTTTGTCGGACTCAAGTGGCTTGTAGCGGAATTTTACCGTCATCACTTCATCGGTAAAATCGCTTGTTGGTGTCGCTTCGACTTTCTGATACTTCAGTGGATCGACGGGTGGCGTGAAATGGTCATCCATCCCAACCATTACCAGCTCATACAGCGCTGTTACGCTCTGTCCCATCCCAATCTCTCCCGCGTCTTTTGTGTCATCGTTGAAGTCTCTGTCAGCCAGCGCGCGGTTTTCGTAGCCGATCAGGCGGTAGGCTCGCACTATGGCGGGGTTGAATTCCACCTGAATTTTGACATCTTTGGCAATGGTGAATAATCCGCCCGCCTCTTCGATCAATGCCTTTTTACCCTCCAGAATGGAATCAATGTAGTAGTAATTGCCATCGCCTTTGTCCGCGATATACTCCATGCGGTCATCCTGAATGTTCCCTGTCCCGAAGCCTAACACAGTCAGGAACACCTCTTCATTTGCACCGGTCTGAATGATATTCACAAGCTCATCATTGTCTCTGGTTCCCACATTGAAGTCACCATCCGTCGCCAGAAGGACGCGATTATTGCCCTTCTTGAGAAAGGATTCTCTCGCTTTCTGATAGGCAAGTTGAATTCCCGCCGCGCCTGCCGTTGATCCTCCAGACTGAAGCAAATTGATGGCGTTGTGGATAACTTCCTTCTGATCGCCTAATGTTGGCTCAAGGTGAACTCGAGCCGCGCCGGAATAGACCACGATGGTTATCCGGTCATATTCGTCAATTTCATCAACCAGCAGATTCATGGAATTCTTCAACAGCGGCAATTTGTCTGGGGAATTCATTGAACCTGACACATCTATCAGAAAGACAAGATTGCTGGGCGGACGTTTATCCTGCTCGATGTCCTTAGCTTGAAGCCCCACCAGCACGAGCTTATCATCAGCATTCCAGGGGCAATCGTGAGACTCAAGGGTGATCGAAACGACATCTTTGCCCTTGGGCTGCGGATAGTTATAGTTGAAATAATTTATCATCTCCTCGATGCGCACCGCATCGGTCGGAGGCAGTTGCCCATCGTTCAGGAAGCGTCGGACATTGGCGTAGGACGCTTTGTCAACGTCAATGGAGAAGGTGGAGAGCGGACTATCGCTGACTTCAAGAAACTGACTCTCGGCGAATTTGCCATAGCTTTCACCGTTGGGAACGAAGGGAAGCGAAACAGAGGGTCGCATGAAAGCGGTTTGGACCCCGTCAAATCGAACTCGAGGACGCATGGACACGACTACGTCCGCGACCATTTCTGGTTTTATCGCTTTTAGGGCGTGCATCTCACTCTGTTGTGCCGTAGCTTTCTTTGAATTTCCTGGTGGCGGTGGCACTTGCAAAGCAATGTCTTCTACAATTTCCACATCTTCTTGAACCACCGAAGTGGCTTTGCGAGGCACATCAGCCCAACTCTCGCTATTTTGCATTCTCAACATAATCTGATAGGAGACAACTAATGTGTCATTTTCCAATGTGGTTGGGATGATAAAAAACGTCATGGAGTTCTGCCATGACATACATTCATTCACCAATGTCATCTGATAGCCTGTGGCTGAGATGAAAATGGAGTGCACACCATAAGGAACATTCTTGATCGTAAATGCTCCAGATGAATCTGTCTCGGCTGAGAGGAAGGTCTCAAGAAGGTTGATGCTTGCGCTGACGACGGGATCACCAGTGGTGGCGTCAATCACCAAGCCAGACATTGGGCTGGATAGATTTCTGCCTGTGTACTCTAAAATGGGATAATCCTGACGGTCTTCCAGTCTCACCATTTTACAGGTCAGGGAAGCAGAGTGGAGGCTATCCACATAGACACCTGTGTAGGTCAAAGGGTGGTTGAATCTGGCGGAAATTTTGACATCCCAGACTCCAGCAGGAACAGCTAGTTGAAAATTGCCTTTAGAATCGGTTGTTGTTCGAAATTCGTATCCGATGACCTTTACTTCAGCATTATCAATCGGCGTGTCAAGGCGTTGCTCGGTCACTTTGCCAGTGATAACACCGTTATTCGCCGCGAGGCTAATAGAGGACATCAGCAGGATCAGCAACGCGACTGAAAGATTCATCAAGAAGTTCGTTAATGTTCGGTTCATTTTCCTTCACCCCATTATTGTCAGAAAAGTATTATCAAAGTTTACCTAAAATTCAGGCTCAAAGCAAGGAAAATTTTCAAGTTTCGACTTTGAATGTAAACTGGATAATTTTATTAAAATATGATTTTTTCATTTGAAGTAAAAAACGGCTCTTGAAGATATTGAAATGAGGAAATTATTTGATAAGTTTGTTTTTCTGCAAAGTATCTATTAAATTGATATATGCAGAGCAAGTTTGCGCCTGCGCCTAACTAAACAACGATTCGTTTTTTTACTATACGGAGGCTTCCGATGCGAGTACCGCCCCTTGACCTTAAACCACAATTAGAATCCATTCACGCTGAGATCATGAACGCCGTGACCAGTGTGATTGATTCGACCCAATATATCATGGGCCCAGTCATCACCAATTTTGAAAAAGCAGTCGCCGAATACCTTGGTGCCAAACATGCCATTGGTGTTTCATCCGGGACAGATGCCCTGCTGGTTTCGCTGATGGGTCTGAAGATTGGCCCCGGAGACTATGTGCTGACCACTCCCTACTCATTCTTCGCCACAGCTGGCGTGGTAGCGCGTCTGAATGCGAAGATCCTCTTGGCTGACATTGACCCGGACACATACAACCTTGATCCGAAAAAGGTCAAAGAAGTTCTCGAAAACATGAGCGATGAAGAGCGCGCCAAGGTCAAAGCCATTATCCCGGTGCATCTTTACGGGCAAGCGGTTGATATGACCCCCCTGATGGAAATCGCCAATCATTACGGCATCCCCGTTGTAGAAGACGGCGCGCAAGCCATTGGCACCAAGTATCCTGTGGATGGCAAGCCAGTTTGCATCGGCAATTTCGGGATTTCAGGCTGTTTCTCCTTCTTCCCCTCGAAGAATCTTGGCGGCATTGGCGATGGCGGAATGGTCGTCACAAATGATGATGAGTATGCAGATTTCATCCGCGTTCTTCGCGTTCACGGTTCCAAGCCTAAATACTACCATTCTTTCATCGGCGGCAACTTCCGCCTCGATCCGATTCAAGCCGCAGTGCTCAATGTCAAGCTCCCACATCTGAACGATTGGTCTGCTGGCCGCCAGAAAAACGCTGAGTTTTATGACGCGCAACTTAAAGACATTCCAGAAGTAAAAACACCGGTCGTCGCCTACAAACGCGAATACCACATCTACAATCAGTATGTCATTTCTGTTCCTCGTCGCGATGAATTGATGGCATTCCTGAAAGAGCGTGAAATCGGCACGAACATATACTATCCTGTTTCTTTCCACGAACAACCCTGCTTCGCTGATCTTGGCTACAAGCGCGGAGACTTCCCAAATTCTGAACACGCCGCAGACAGCACAGTTGCCTTGCCGATATTCTCAGATTTGACACAGGAACAACTTGAATGGGTAGTTGCGTCAATCAAGGAGTTCTATGTTGGCTAAAATTGCAGTGGTTGGCGGTGGTCACTGGGGTAAAAACCACATCAAAACTTTCAATGGGCTTGGTGTTTTAAACGCTGTTGTTGAAGTCAAGGCAGAGTTGCGCGAGAATATAACCGCAGATTACCCGGATGTTAAGGTATTCGACAATCTCGACGCGGTCATCAGCGACGCGAGCATCAAGGGTGTTTCGGTCGCAACTCCCGCCGAGACGCATTACGCCATCGCGAAAAAGCTACTTGAAGGCGGCAAGAACGTTCTGGTTGAAAAGCCAATCACACTGGACAGCATCGAAGCCGAATATCTGACTAAGCTGGCTGATGACAAGGGTTTGATCTTGATGGTGGGGCATGTGATGCTTTACCATCCCGCCATCACGAGAATCAAGGAAATGATTGACGCTGGCGAACTCGGAAATTTGCAATACATCTATTCTAATCGCCTTAATCTTGGTGCGGTTAGGAAGGAGGAAAATGTCCTCTGGAGTTTTGCCCCCCATGATATTTCAATCATTAATTATTTTACTAGTTCAATTCCGATTGATGTACACGCGGACGGCTCGGCATTTCTTCAACCAGCGATTTACGACTCAACCTTAACACATCTTAAATACCCTAACAACGTGCATGCCCACATATTTGTCTCCTGGTTGCATCCGTTCAAGGAGCATCGCTTGACGGTTATCGGCGACAAAGCAATGGTCGTGTTTGAAGACAGCCGGAAAGACGAAAAGCTCGTTCTCTATCCCAAGTACATCGAATGGGTGAACGGCGAACCTGTGAAACGCGAAGAGGATGCAGTAGTTGTGGAATACACGCCAGCAATGCCATTGACTGAGGAATGCAGAACCTTCGTCGAGTGCATCGACAAGGGCGTTCAACCTTTGACGGACGGCAGGAATGGTGTGGAAGTGTTAAAGGTCTTAGAGAGGGCACAGCGAAAGATGACTCCTGAGAGCTCCAAAGAAGAAGCCCCAAAGCTAGCATATTTTGTACATCCTTCCGCCTATGTCGATCAACCAAACGACATCGGCGCGGGAACAAAAGTCTGGCATTTTTCTCATGTAATGAAAAATACCAAGATCGGTAAGAATTGCATCTTTGGGCAGAATGTGAACATTGACAGCGGTGTCATCATTGGCAACAACGTCAAGGTTCAGAACAATGTCTCGATCTACACGGGATTGATTATCGAAGACGATGTGTTTCTTGGTCCATCTTGTGTTATGACCAACGTCACCAACCCTCGCTCACAGGTCTTACGTCACAGCCTCTATGAGAAGACCATTCTAAAGCGCGGGTGTTCAGTAGGAGCTAACTCAACTATCGTGTGTGGTATAACAGTCGGACGTTATGCTTTCATCGGTGCGGGGGCTGTTGTGCCCAAGGATGTCCCTGACTACGCGATGGTCGTTGGAGTGCCAGCGAGGCAAATCGGCTGGGTTAGCCGCCACGGCTTGCCACTAAAGAACGCCGATGCTGATGGCGTTTACACTTGTCCTGAAAGCGGATTGCACTACAAAGAAGTTGAGCCCGGCGTAATGCGATGTCTTGATCTCGACGAAGAAGCTCCATTGCCTGAAAACCTCCGCATGGGTGAAGTTTACTACGATGATATTGTTCATCCTGAGCTAAAATCCGACGATTAGACAGTTGTTGGATATGAATAAAGAACAGCATACGTCGGTGGCGGCATGTGCTGTTCTTGTTTGTAACAGCTACAGATTTTCGTCATTGCGAGCGAAATAACCTTGTGCCACCCAAAGCATTCCCCTTGACATCCCACTGGTATGTTTATACATCATAGTTCGAGCACAAGACACAAAAAGCCCTTGACAAACCGTTGTTTTTTATTTACGCTTCGATTTAGTTGTGCGTTTCATTTTTTTTATCCTGATCTTAAAGTACCATAGCCAAGACATTTTTAGATAGATTTTCCGTGGATGGCGATATGCACTCAGCGATTCCACATTCGACAACCTTAAAACCTGCCCGGACAAGCCGGACAGGGCACACGGCGAAAGGGATTTTGCTATTGACGAAGACGCTTGTCAATAACCTTATATTTTAAAGTGTTGTCGGCGCGAGGAGCTATTGCAGTCCGCGGTTTCTGATGTTATATTGAGCGTTCGTGGTGATTGGTCTCATAAATCACACTATCCCAAAACCTAAACAAACACTGGCAATCATGTCTGAAATCACACGCAATAGTCTTAAGAGGCTTTGGAATAAAGACAAAGAGTTCTATCGTCTTGCAGAAGTTGGATCTGGCGTACAGAAATTTGTTAAAGATGTGATTAAATGCCCCGAACTATTCAACCTCACCGAAGGGAAACTTTCCACCGAATTAAAAAAAAGGAAGAGTGAATTTCTTGCGGAGAAGAGTAACAACAATAGGAAAGCTGATGTTGTTATTTTTATTGATTCTGATATCATAATCCCCGTTGAAGTAAAAACTTTTGGCAGTATTCGTGACGGAGAGAAGCAGTTGCGCGTATATCAAGGCGACTGGCTAAAGAAATACGGTTTATTGACGGACGGAAACGAGTGGCGTTTTTACAATAACACCTTGGTTGAACAAAGATTTTATATTGATGATATTCTAAATAATCCAACGGACTTCCTCACATTCTGGAAAGAATATATCACCACCGAGCACTACTACCTCTCATTTTTCGAGAAAAAAGGGCAACAACAGCTATTTGAAGAGTATATCCCGCATCTTGATGAAGTACGCGAGGACTTTTTCAATGATATAACCAATCTGATTGAGAATATTAAAAACAAACTCAATCTGAAAGGTTACTTTAGCGACGTTGTTAATGAAACTGAAAAAGAGAAAAAGGCTGTTGAAATAACCTACGCATATTTAATTCAGTTCATTCTGTATAAGACGCTGGTAGATAATGCTTTTGCAGACTTCGAAGAAGACTGGAAAACACGGATCAAGAATACCTATAATGCCCTGAAGGTCGGATCCTATGGTGAAATAATCACAAGAATAAAAGGCATTAGCAAAAAAATATCAGAGAATATTTACAAACGCTTCAGTGATGAGCAGGAGATTATCAACAAACGGCTGGATGAAATATTACAGCAACCCGCTAATGTAATTGGCGAGGTGTCTCTCTGGCTTGACATATTGTTGTTTATCAACCGCTATAACTTCTGCAATGTACAAAATGAGATTTTTGGTTATGTTTACGAGAATTATCTCAAGGATCTCTATCTTGATGAAAAGAAAGGACAGTATTTTACCGACCCGCATGTTGTGGACTTCATGCTTGATCAGATCGGTTACACTCCTGCAGAGTTGGAAAAACGATACAACAAGAAGACGGACAGCTTGTCGATTATTGATCCAGCTTGCGGAAGTGGAACTTTTCTTTACAATGCCACCAATCGACTCATAGATGCCTTCTTTAAAAACAACGACTCAAGCGCTAAAAATGTCGAGAAGCTGATTAATGAAAATGTGTTTGGTCTGGACATTGCTGAGTTTCCACTCTATCTCGCGGAAATGAATATTTTAATGCGGATGTTGCCAATCGTTATCAACGAAAAGTACAACAACCCCATTGAGCAAAAAATCAAGGTTTTTAAGACCCGCGACAGTATCACTGAATTCCTGGACACAGCAATCCGAAACACTTTTACGGACGCGACAACGGAATTTAAGAAGAATCGAGGGCAAAAGTCGTTGTTTACAGATGCTCTCGATTTAGGATACGAAAGCCACATGCGCGATAAAGGCGACCTTAATGACCTGAAAAGTTCTCTTGAAAACAGAAATAAAATACCGCGCTATCGCTTTGATTTTGTAATTGGGAATCCGCCTTATGT
>CAZAGU010000144.1:0-9131 GCA_964484805.1 uncultured bacterium | reverse complement strand
TTTCATGTGGGCGCTGAAGATTACTGGGTGTCGGTTGGTGACGCTGTGTATGTTCCGCGAGGAGCGATTTATTCATTAGAAAACAAAAGTGTCTCCCCAATTCAATTTTTTACCGTTTATTCTCCCGCATTGGATCCCGATGATGTCGTATATTATAACATAGGTGAATCCTCCGATCAAGATTCACTGAAATCAACAGAATAAACTTCTGAGATTTTGATTTTGTTACAAACGAGAGGGGATGATGAAAGTAAAAATTCTGATTGTGGATGACGAGCAACTTGTGTTGGATTTCTGGGAGAAGGTTTTTCTGAAAGAAGGATATAGTGTTCAGTGTGCCACTTCAGCCGAGACAGCATTGGAGATTCTTAAAAAGCAAGCGTTTAACATATTTTTTATTGATATAGGGTTGCCTGGAATGAATGGCGTTGACCTGTTCAGGCAGATCAAACCCGAACGTTCCAAATCCATGTTCTTTGCCATGACAGGTCTTTCATCGGAATACGATCTGGCAAAATGTCGTGCCATCGGGTTTGACGATTTTTTCGAGAAACCCTTTGAAGTTTCTCAGGTTAAAGATTTTGTCAGGGATTCCGTGAAACGACTTCGCAGATGGGGCGTAGTCTGATGTCTGGCGATGTGATAACACTATCCGAGCTTGAAGTATATCTTGCTGAGTTTCTGGACACTGGAATCTTTGATGATTACTGCGTTAATGGCATTCAGGTCGAAGGTTCTGAAGAAATAAGGCGAATTGTAACGGGCGTGTCCGCAAGCTACCGGCTGTTTGAAGCTGCTGCCGACAGAAACGCCGATGCAGTGTTGGTTCATCATGGTTTGTTTTGGAAAAACAGCCCACATCCAATGGCGTTGCGAGGATTCTTACGCCAGCGGTTGAAATTCCTGTTAGATCGGAATATCAACCTGCTCGGCTATCACTTGCCACTTGATGCGCATCCTGTGCTGGGGAATAACGCACTGATTGCTAAAGCCATTAACCTTCAAGAGATAGAATTTATACCTGTGGAAAACAAAGGCGCTTTCACAGGTGCGATTGGGAAATTTGCCAAGCCTTTAGCCTGGGAAGAAACAGTTGCTGTGATCAATCAGGCGATGGGCGTTTCGGGCTTGTCTTTCGCCTTTGGCAACCGGGAAATCCAGAGTGTTTATGTTTTGTCCGGCGGTGGAGGTGGATATTTTTCTGAAGCTCTGCGGTTAAAGGCTGACTTGCTGATTACTGGTGAGCTTAACGAAGATACTGTTCGCGCCGCTGAGGAATCTGGGCTTGCGCTATATGCGGCAGGTCATTACAACAGTGAAAAGTGGGGTGTCAGAGCCTTGGGGCAACATCTGGCGGAAAAATTTAATATTCAGGTTGAATTCGTTGATATTCCGAATCCTGTTTAATTGTTGATGTGCTTCAGATTTTTCTTTGCTTTTCGGTTGCTTTTCCGTTGTAAAGTTTGAAATTTATTCTTAAATTTCTTTTTATAACAGTGTTAAACTGCAAGTTCCACTCTTCTGTGGAGAACAAGCATCAAAGTTAACCAGCAATAGCGAGGATCATGAGAATGGCAGACTACAAGCTGATAAAATTCACTCGAAGCGACGGCAGAGCAGACCTCATCCTGAATGATCCGCCTGAGAATATGCTCAGTGTGGAGATGTTGGAAGAAATAGTCTCAGCGTTAGATACTATTCGAGATGATGATACGTTGAAGGTGTTGTTGATTCGAGGCGAAGGTGGTACGTTCTGTAGCGGTGTGAGGACCGAGGACTTGATGGCTGATCGCATCGGTATTCTGATGCCGAATTATTCCAGAATGTATGACTATCTGAACAAAATCCGCGGTTTGACAATTGCGGCGGTAAGTGGCAAGACAATTGGCTTCGGTGCTGAGCTGGCATCATTCTGCGATGTTACTTTTGCAGCCGATACTGCGGCATTTGGTTTCCCTCACATAACGATGGGCGTTTTCCCGCCAATTGCCACAGCAATTCTTCCTCGTCTAATCGGACGTAACCGCGCCTTAGACTGGATTGTCTCAGGTCGAAGCATTTCCGCCAAAGAAGCAGTCGAAGCGCACATGATCGCTCGTGTAATTCCAAGCCTGGTGCTGAGCGATTACGCAGATCGCTACGCTGATCGCGTGGCATCATTCAGCGCGCCGGCGATTGTATTGGCTAAGAAAGCTGTTGACGACGCTTTGTATTCACCTGCCATGGAAGCGCTTCGTGTAACAGAAGCCACATACATGAGCAGCCTTATGAACAGCCTCGACCCGCACGAAGGCTTAAAAGCCTCAATCGAAGGAAGACCGCCTGTTTGGAAGGATCGTTAAATTATTTCGGTTGACGATCAGGAATTCAAGGAAAAATTATCATCTGTTTCAGGTGATGAAAGATAGAATATTCGCAAAATACCGTCAGCCAGCAGGTTGGCGGTTTTTGTTTTTCTAAATTATTTGGGTTTTGGCATGGAGATCAGGACAGATTTAGTTGCCGCGTTTGTGTTGCGGATAATCGACGAGCGATGGCAGGTTTTATTGCTCCAGCGTCCGGAAGACTGTGTTCATGCGCCGTTGACATTTCAAATCGTCTATGGGCACATTGAAGGTATTGAGACACCTGAGGCAGCAGTGATCCGCGAGGTGCTGGAAGAGACGAGCGCAACACTTAAGCATCTCTACAACACTGGCGAGGTGTTTAACTTTTACAGTGTTCACGATCATTCGCTTTATCTGACACCGCTGTTTGCCGCTGAGGTAGATGCGAATGTTCAGATTGTGCTGAACCCCGAAAATGTGGCTTACGAATGGCTAAGTCTTGCTGATGCCCGGCGAACACTTGTCTGGCCCCAGCAACGCCGAGCTTTGGAAGTGATTGAAGAAATTTTCATTCCCGGCAAGGTGCCGGAAGTTTTTAAAATTTTTTAATAAATTTAAAGAGACTATTTTTCAAATGAGCGAGAACAAAAAGCGAGTTTTTTCTGGGATCAAGCCCAGTGGTGAAATACACATCGGAAATTATCTAGGGGCAATTCGCAACTGGGTAAAAATGCAGGATGACTACAACAATATTTTTTGTGTCGTTGATTTGCATACGGTCACTATCCAACAGGAGCCGAAAATCCTGAAACGGCGGATTAGAGAACTGGCAGGTATGTTAATTGCTTGCGGTATAGATCCGGCAAAATCGACGTTGTTTATTCAATCCCATGTCCATGAGCATTCCGAGCTGGCGTGGTTGTTAAATTGCTCAATCCCTATTGGTTGGATGCAGAGGATGACGCAGTTTAAAGACAAATCCGCCAAGAACAAAGAGAGCGTAAGTGTGGGGCTGTTCGACTATCCTGCGTTAATGGCAGCCGACATTTTGCTATATGATTCCGATGCTGTGCCAGTGGGTGATGATCAAAAACAGCACGTGGAACTAACACGAGATGCGGCGCAGAGATTTAACTCACTGTATGGGAAAACCTTCGTCGTGCCGGAACCTATCATCCCCAAGATTGGCGCGAGGATCATGGGTCTCGATGACCCGCTCCAGAAGATGAGCAAGAGCGAGGACGGAAGAGGACAGGCAATTGAAATGCTCGAAGCTCCTGATTCAATTGTGAAGAAAATCAAGCGGGCGACGACGGACTCGCTGCGGACTCTGGTTTTTGACGAGAAAAGACCCGCAATTTACAACCTGATGGTGATTTACGAATTATTCTCAGGCAAGGAACGCTCGGAAATCGAAGAGCATTTTTCCACAAAAGGCTATGGCGATTTCAAGAAGGAGCTCGCTGAAGTCGTGGTTGAAGGATTGCGTCCGATTCGCGAGCGATACAATGAACTGACAGCCAACCCGGAAGAGCTTGATAAAATTTTGGCTGATGGTGTCGCCAATGCGAAGCCGATAGCATCGCGGACGTTGGCTCGCGCCAAAAAGCGGATGGGGTTGGATTAATCGGTTTTAATGGTCATTAAACTGTTGATTTTCAGAGGTTCAGACAGGCTTGAGTTTTCTCTATAACATATTCCTGATGGGTTTGATAGCGGCGGCGATACCGCTGTTGCTGCACCTGCTCAGCAAGCGACGACTGCCGCTGATCCCGTTCAGTACGCTGGAGTTTCTACAGAAATTGCAGAAAAAGAAGGCGCGGCGCGTTCGATTGAAGCAGATACTGCTACTGATTATCCGCACGCTGGCAATCACGGCAGTTGTGCTGGCGTTCGCCAGACCTGCTTTGCAGAGCGCGGGATCAGGCGGATCTGAAGCATCGGTGGATGTTGTGATCGTCTATGATGACAGCTTCAACAGCCATGCCAAAACGCGGGACGGAACGATCTTCAGTCTGGTCAGGAAGCGCGTGTATGATGTGCTCGAACTGACTGAGCCGAACGACCGGATAACAGTGATCCCACTTTCGCAACCGTCGCGAATGCTCAGTGTTGGGCACGGGCAACTGGAAATACTCCGCGACCGACTGGACAACAGCCGCGAGAGCTATTTTGCGCCAGATATTCCGGGCGCGTATGCGAATGTCGATTCCCTGCTCAAAGATTCCCCTTATTTCAACCGCGAGATTTTCCTCGTCAGCAGTTTCTATTCGCCGGAATGGGATTCGCTGGCAGTGGCGAGCGAGGTTGAATCTGAGCGGCGGTTCATCCTGCCAGTTGGCACGGATAAGCTGGATAATGTCAGCATTGACAATGTTCTCACCGAGAACACCATCATCAGGCCAGGCAAGCCGATTGATTTGACTGCCACAATATCCAATCACTCAGACAAGCCGGTAAAAGATGCCCTGGTCAGCGTTTATCTGGATGGGAGTCGTATTGCTCAGGCGGCGCTCGATTTGCCAGCAGAGGGTGCGATAGACCACTCATTCGCGGTGACACCGGGCAGGACGGGTGAAGTGAGCGGCTGGATCAAGTTTGACAACGGCGATGTGCTTCAGGCGGATGACCGGGGCTTTTTCACGCTGAACATTCCAGACCATATAAGAATTCTGGCAGTGGTGGAAGAAGGCATCAGTCAGAGGATTTTGAAAGCGGCGATTTCCAGCGAAGCACTGGATTTCTTCAAGATCAACTGGGTGACACCGAAGGCATGGGAAGCAGTTTCACTGGCGGCTTACGATGTCGTTTTGTTGGGCGGCGTGCAGAGCATTTCCAGCGGGGCATCGGATCGCATGGTGGATTTCGTAAGTCAGGGCGGTGGGTTGGTGATCTTTCAGGATCGCAACGCTGATCTGGCGAATCTCAGCCGGGGCTTGTGGCAGAAGCTGGGCTTTGCTGGCGCCAAGGGAGTTTCCAGCGATAATGTCATCACCTGGGGCAAGTATGACCTCAAGCATCCGCTGTTCAGAGGGATTTTTGATAAATCCGGCTCACCGCGGTCGCCATTGCTGAACTTCGTAGTCGATTTTGCAGTCAATAAGAGTGACCATGTCATTATCCCGTTGGCAAATGGCAATCCGTTCTTGATTGAGCGAAGCCTCGGCAATGGCAGAGCGCTACTCTACACGACAAGCCTAGATCCCAACGCAGGCGATTTCATTATGACCGGAATTTTCGCGCCGCTTCTCGTCCGGTCGATGGCATACACCGTCTCGCGCTCTTCGGCAGATGAAAAATTCTTCCGCGCTGGCGATATTTGTTGCGTGATCCTCCATCGAAACGATGTTTCCAGCTTGACTGTGGAAACGCCGGATGACGATTTGCTCGATGTGATGCCGACTCCGGTTTCCGGCGGCGTTGAGTATGAGCTGGGCATTCTCCAGACTCCCGGAATTTACGAATTCCGGAACGGCAAAGATTTAGTGTACAATGTTGCGGCTAATTCACCACTTCAGCAATCGGATTTATGGCAGAGAGACCTTAAGGAATTATCTGACAGAATTGGTGGCAGAGCCATCATAAATTCGTCAGAGGAAGACCTGCGATCAAGGATAATCAAGATGCGTTTCGGGCGCGAGCTTTGGGCGCATTTTGCCGGGTTATTCCTGATACTTTTGCTTGCTGAATCTATTATTGTGAGAATATGGAAAAAGAACACTTAAACTCAGAAAAGCCAGAGCGGGCAGTACTCGTGGGGTTGCAGAGTTTTCAAACGCCCATGTGGAAGGTGAATGATAACCTTGACGAGCTGGAGCAACTTGCGTTCACGGCTGGAGCGGAACCGGACTATCGGATTGTGCAATCACGCGCAAGACCCGACAAGGCGACCTTCATTGGCAAAGGTAAGGTCAACGAACTCCTGGATATGATCTCCGGTTTCGACATAGACTTGGTGATCTTCGATGATGACTTAACGCCTGCACAGGTGCGAAATCTTGAAATAAAGCTTAACTGCAAAATACTTGATCGTTCAGGACTGATTCTTTCTATTTTTGCCAAACGTGCCCGCACCAAAGAATCGCGGATTCAAGTCGAACTGGCGCAATTGCAGTACATGTTGCCAAGATTAACTCGGCAGTGGTCGCATCTCTCGCGGCAGGTTGGTGGCATCGGAACACGTGGCCCCGGTGAGACACAGCTTGAAACGGATAGACGAGTGATTAATCAGCGAATTAACTCACTCAAAAGAGAGCTGAAGAAAATTGAACGCTCCCGTGATACTCGCCGAAAACGGCGGCAAAGGGTATTCAAGGTTGCCTTGACAGGCTACACAAACGCCGGTAAATCGACAATTTTTAATGCTCTGACCAAGTCTGATGTTTTTGTGGAAGATCTCCTGTTTGCGACACTCGACCCAACCGTGAGAACGATGTATCTCCCGTCAACGGGTCAAAAGGTGCTGCTAATTGACACCGTTGGTTTTATTCGCAAACTGCCGGATGGTCTGGTTAAATCTTTTAAATCTACTGTCGAAGAGACTCTGACGGCGAATTTGTTGGTGAATGTGGTCGATATTTCTCACCCGCAATGGGAAGATCAGCTTGCGCGCACGGATCAGATTATCAACGAGCTGAAACTGAACAGCACGCCGCAGTTGATCGTTTTCAACAAGGTTGATAAGGTTGATGATCCTGTGTTGCTTGAGGGGCTCAAGAACCAATTTCCTGAAGCGTTGTTCATCAGCGCTTTGCGTGGGATTCGCATCTGGGAAATGTTGGAGCGGATCGCTGGATTTGCCGCCAAGAGGTGGATTCGGGGAACGCGGGTGTTTTCGCCGGATGAAGGCGAAGAGTTGCGAGTCTTCGAGAAGAATGTGAAGGTGCAGGGGCGTTCGTTTCGCGAGGGCATGATATTTGTGGATTATCTGATCGAGATCGACGAGACGGATGCTGTGCCGGATGCTGAGGGCGTTGCGGATGTGGCTGATGTGGAAGAATTTGAGGATGTGGAATAGGTGAAGATGAATGCGGTGGGTGGGGTGAGGAAAAATCGTCACATCGTCACATTTTGATGTTATGTGTTTGTATATTAAGGTGATGCGATGTGACGGAATGGGGAGGGAAGGCGCGAAAGGGTGGGGAATACGCTCGTGCGGAGATATGTACCTTAAGAGCTATCAAATTCACTAGGGAAGAGGAAGTGAGCCTGAAAACCTAAGATTCACAAAAATAACACAAATTTGTTTGAGAGGATTCTCATTTTTGTTAAATTAAGGTTTTGCAGGGATGTTTACAAAAAGGTTTAATAATATGATAACTAAAGAAAATGTTACTGAGTTGAAAAACGGTAGCACGAAGCTGTTAGAGGAATCATTAAGTCAAAAAAATGATCCGTCCAAGATTTATTTTGTACTCAGCAATCTTGGACGACTGCCAAACGATTTTGACAGCACATGCTTCATACCGTTACTCAATCATAAGTACGATAAAATTAGACTATTAGCAGTCAAGAACCTTGGAAAAGTTCACAATGAGGATGTAATCTCTATCCTTGATAAAGTTTCAGAAAATGATGCCAACACCATGATAAGAAGGGAAGCTGTTTCATCAATTGGCAGAATGAGATCATATAAATCAATACCCATCCTTGTAAAGAAACTGGCAGACACCGACCCTAAAATTGTGCTCCAAGCTATTAGAGCCTTACTTGTGTTTAAAAGTGCCCCTGATGTTCAGAATGAACTTATGAAGTTACGAAAACACCCAAATGAATTAATACAGGAAGTCATTAAAAAGGAATATTTTCCTTCCGTTCAATCCAATCTTCCCCATGACAAACATGTGCTATCTCCGGATATACTCAAGAATCTTGTAGTGCATGGTGATGTTTTAGAAATCATGAAACAAATTAAGCAGCCGGCGATACATTTAACTTTTACGTCACCACCCTACTATAATGCTAGAGATTATTCAATATACCAAAGTTACAAGGAGTATTTGTCATTTTTGCAAAAGGTCTTTCAAGAAGTGTATCGTATTACAAAAGAAGGACGTTTCCTGGTATTGAACACCTCTCCGATCATTATTCCCAGGGTTAGCAGACAACATTCAAGCAAGAGATATCCTATCCCTTTTGATATACATCCTTTGCTCATAGAAATGGGTTGGGAATTTATTGATGATATTGTATGGGTGAAACCTGAAGCAAGTGCAAAAAACAGGAATGCCGGTTTCTTACAACACAGAAAACCTCTCGCTTATAAACCTAACGCAATTTCAGAGTATTTAATGGTTTATCGGAAATCAACTGATAAACTCATTGATTGGAATATTCATCAATATGATTGGGACACTGTTCAACGTAGCAAAGTGAAAAATGGCTATGAAACTTCAAATGTTTGGCATGTAGATCCAACCTTCGATAAGAAGCATTCTGCTGTATTCCCATCGGAACTCTGTGAAAGAGTGATTAGATATTACTCCTATGAGGGTGATCTTGTTTTCGATCCATTTGCAGGCAGCGGGACAATGGGAAAGGCTTCCTCATTGCTTTCGCGCTATTTCCTTTTGGCAGAAATATCAAGCGAATATGTAAAAAGGATTCGTGACAACATAAGTCCAGATCTATTAAACCAAAACGAGAAAAAGATATCCTTTCAGACCTTAAAACAATTCACAAACAACATGGAGAATTACTATGATGTTAACTAAAGAAGTAACAAAGAGTATCATCAGGAAATTGTTAGTTGGAGATGATTATCGCATTGAAATCGTAACATTAATCAATGCAGAATTTATGCAA
>CAZAGU010000143.1:0-9135 GCA_964484805.1 uncultured bacterium | reverse complement strand
GGTATTGAAGTTTAAAATGCAACTCGGTTCCAGCAGAACTGGGACACGTGAATTTTTTATGTTTAGCATTAGTTCTTTACCTTGTATTTAAAATACCCATCAGCAGCAGGTTTGGTGGTGGTTTCGTCAATCTTGCCATACCGCCACATTGCCATCACCCAATACACAACCTCATAGCTGGGATAATCAAGCACCTCAGCAATCTCAAGGATAGTCTTGGGCGAGTCTTGCAGGATGGAAATGATCTTGTCGTGCATTATCATTTCATCTCGCGTGATTTCAGCAATCCCGCGTCGGATTATTCCTTCTGTCATAATACCTCCATGGCTAAAGCATCAATCATTGACTTGATTTGAAGGTCAGAATAACCCTTCAGTTCGATGGCATTTTCCGGGCATACAGGAGTGCAGACACCGCCACCTTTGCAGAGCGCCGTAATCACAGTGGATACTTCCTTGTAATCGCATACAACCTTTTCAATCGCGCCATAAGGACACGCTTTCTCACATTCACCACACCAGACACATTTGTCAGAATTCACTTCAGCAATGAAAGGCTCTAAATCGACATAGCCTTTCATAAGCAATGCCGCGCTCTTAGCAACAGCGCTTAATGATGATGTAACGCTTTCGGCAAGAGTTTTAGGACCTTGCGATGTTCCAGAAATGAACACGCCATCAACAACAGTTTCCACCGGACGAAGCTTGGGGTGAATCTCATTGTAAAATCCATCCAGCCCAATTGGAATTTTCAGGACGTTGGTCAGGCTTGCATTTTGCCTAGGCACCATGCCGGTGACCAACACCACTAGATCAACACCGATTTCAATCTCTTCACCGCCATCAAGGGCATCATTCACCTTAACGACAAGAGCGCCATTTGTTTCTTTAACTTCTGGAAGCGATTCATCATCAAACCTTAAGAAAAGCGATTTATTATCACCAGCTTTTTCAAACATCAGTTCATACTTGCCATAAGTGCGCATGTCACGATAAAGATGATATTGATGTATTTTAGGATCAACATCAGCTACACAAATAGCAGTATGAACTGCCGCTGAGCAACAATAGCGCGAACAGTACAAATTCGGATTTTCAATATCGCCGTCTTCAGGTTGTCTGCTTCCCACGCAATAAATGTAAGCCAGAGTTTTCACCGGACGACCGTTGAAGCTCAACGATCCGCTGGATTTGTCCACCATCTCCTTGAACTTCGGCAGTGTAACCACACCATTCAGACCATACCCATATTCACCTTCAAATGGTTCGTAAGAATCAAATCCCGTCGCCACAATAATTGCCCCGACATTCAGAGATAAAACATCATCATTATGGAGTTTGACCTTTACCATGAAATTCCCGACAGTGCCGCCCTTTTCTGTCAGCTCAGCACCTGTGAATAAAGTAATCTCTTCCCGTTTTTTGATCTGCTCAAGAAGCGAAGCTATGGTCTCACTGCCAATTCTGTTATTGGGGAACATCTTGCCCCATTTTTTCGTCCAGCCACCCACCTCAGGTTCTTTTTCAACGATGAAGACAATCAGCCCAAGGTCAGCCAGCGCCAAAGCGGCACGCAACCCAGAAATGCCAGCACCTATTACCAACGCTCTCGGCTTGGTTTCGATGCGGATATTGTTCATCGGTTCTGTTAATCGCGTGCGAGCAATGCCAGCTTTGACAAGTTTGGTTCCTTTTTCAGTTGCTGCCACCATGTTGTTTCGGTGCGTCCATGAACATTGTTCGCGTAAATTCACCTGAGTATATTGATATGGATTCAGCCCGGCTCGCTGCGCAACTGCCTTAAAGGTCTGCAAATGCAACTTTGGCGAGCAGGAAGCGACGACCAGCCCATCAAGATTTTCACTCTTGATATCGTCAATCATTTCCTGTTGAGTCGCGTCGGAACATGCGAACATCACATCTTTGGAAACGATTACATCTTGGTCATCCTTGACAGCGTTCCGTACTTTTTCCACATCAACATAATCAGAGATATTACCACCGCAGTGGCAGGTGTAAACACCGATTCTTCGTTTTTTACTCATCGACTTGCCTTCAGTTGATGGATATATCCCGCAGCTTGTGACGCTGCCGCACCCGCATGAAGAATTGAGTCAGGAATATCTCGCGCTGCCGAAGCTGTTCCGGCGACAAACACGCCGTTGATGTTGGTTCTGGTGGGATCCACATCCTCGTTGATTTCTTCAACATACGAGTATTTATCCGACTGCAAGGGATTGTTTTTGTCGAACAGATGCAGTGCATCCGTGTTTGGAAGAAGTCCAACCGATAGAACCACCAAGTCATGCTCCATCTGTTGTTGTCCCTCACCACCGTCAATATCTTCGTATGAGAGAATCATGTTGCCTTCTTCGCCCGGCTCAATATTGGAGACCCTGCCTTTGACAAAATAGACACCCATTTCTTTAGCCTGCTGGAAGAACTCTTCATAGCCCTTGCCAAAGGCTCGGATATCTATGTAATAGATAGTGATGTCCGCCAGAGGAAGAGCGCCCATAATCAACTGAGCCTGCTTGATCGAGTACATACAGCAGACCCTTGAACACAGCGGATTCCCAACCGTATGATCTCGCGAACCTGTGCACAATACATAAGCGATGTTGTCGGGAGCTTTGCCGTCCGATGGTCTCAGTGTGCGGTTATACGGTTTTGTGGGCGCCAACAATCTATCCATTTGCATGGCAGTTATCACGTTCGGGTATTTGCCAAAACCATAAGTGGTCTTCAAGTGCGCGTCAAACAGTTTGAAACCGGTGGATACTATCACCGAATTCGCTTCAACCTCAATCAGTTCAGGCTTCATATCAAAATGGATGGCTCCAGCAGGACATGCTTTGAGGCATTCACCGCATTCGGAACAACTAGCGCAATCAAGACAGCGGTTTGCGCTGTAACGCGCTTCCTCTTCAGTCATGCACGTTTCAACTTCTTCAGATGTTTTAACGCGCTGAGCCGGTGGCGGTTCAATCGAGACAGTTGGCTCGCGACGGGTGATGACACCGCGATTGTGCAGAACATCGTTTTTGTCCGTTGCCGAGAGGCGACTGTCGAAGGTTATGCCTTGCAAGGATTCGCCCTGAAGGTAGCGATCAATGTAGAACGCGGCACGTTTGCCTTGCCCAATAGCATCCACGATCATGCCAGGACCGGTTACAACGTCTCCACCTGCAAACACAGAAGGAACAGATGTTTCTAAGGTCTCTGGATTGACTCGGAAGGTCTCATTGCGATTCAATGTCAATTGACTTCCAAATGAGTCTGTGCTTGGTCTGAGCCCAATTGCGAGTACTGCTAAATCAACATCAATATTGTGCTCAGATCCTTTGACCGGAATTGGGCGCCTTCGTCCGCTATCATCAGGCTCGCCAAGCTCCATTTTCATTACTCCGACCTGAACGAGGTTACCATTTTTCCCGATGAAGCGTCTTGGAGTCTTTAATATCATTAACTCAGCGCCTTCGTCAAGCGCGGCTTGAATTTCCCACTCGTGCGCCGGCATCTCTTTGCGGGTTCTGCGGTAGAGAATAATCACTTTCTTCGCGCCCATGCGAAGCGCCAGCCTCGCGGGATCAATAGCGGAATTTCCACCACCAACGACGACAATGGTCTTGCCGGTTAGATCGGAAATTTTGCCTGTGTTTGCCTGCGAAAGAAAACCCATACAGTCCATCACACCGGTAAGGTCTTCTCCGGGCAGGTTCATCTTCCAGGTTTTATAGGTGCCCACCGCTAAAAATACCGTGTCAAACCCCTGTTCATTGAGAGTTTTCACGGATTTGACATTGGCATTGGTTTCGATTTCAACACCAAGGGCAGTAATGTTTTTTATATCGCGATCGACAACATCCTTGGGCAGTCGGTAGGCGGGAATACCATATCTTAACATCCCACCCGCAAGGCTTTCTCTCTCAAATATTTTAACCCGATAGCCTTTTCGCCCAAGATGATAAGCGGCGGAAAGTCCCGCGGGACCTGAGCCAATAATTGCCACCCGCTTGTCGAAAAGTTTTTCTGGAACAGAGTACTCAGGTTCAGGATGGGCTGAGTAATAATGATCAACCATAAATCGCTTTATGCGTCTAATGTCAACGGAGCCATCCAATCCGCCTCGTGTGCATGCAGTCTCGCAGGGAGCATAACAGGCTCGCGACAGGCTCCCCGGCAAAGGCGCATCCTGCATGTGAAGGTGAAACGCCTCGTCGTATTTGCCACTGCGAACGAGCGACACATAACCATGAGCTTTCACACCTGCCGGACAGGCATTTGAACAGGGAGATTGACCTTGACGATTTATGACAGCTTTCTTGGGAACCGCTTGAGGGAAGGGGATGTAGGCGGCGCGATGCGCAACCATATCATAGTTGAATCTGTCTGAAACGGCGACAGTGCAAGCCGCCTCACATTCACCACAGCCAGTGCAGGCATTGTTATCGACGTATGTTGCTTTTTTGTCGATGATAGCCCCAAAAGTGCCATCAGCGTTCTTGGATATATCCCGGGCTTCACTGCTGGTGTAAACAGTAACATTGGGATGGTGGATGGTAGATGCCATTTTAGGCGTTGAAATACAACTGGCACAGTCCAGGGTTGGAAAGACCTTGCTCAGCAGAATCATTTTTCCACCAATACTCGGTTCTTTTTCAACCAGAAGCGCTTTGAATCCCATGTCGCCAAGTGTTAAAGCGGATTCCATCCCGGCAATCCCACCACCAACAACTAAAACATCATATTTCATGGTTTTTCTCTCGGTATTTCACTTAGCGTCTTTGAAAAATACTCAATGTGCGAAACAAAAGATTCGGCACAGACTGAGCAAATTGCTGCCATTTTCAATCGCGATTCATTAAAACCATGTTCTCTAATGAGCTGTTGAGCTTTCGCAACAACGATCCCTGTTCTGTCGGTACAATCAGGAACGTAGGCACAGTCTGTGCCGTCAGCAGCAACGAACACCCCGTCAAAGCCAGATTGGAGAGCGTGAAGAACCCAATCCGGCTTGATGCCACTTGAGCACGGCACGGGAATTACCACCACCGATTCGGGGTAGTGCATGTGAGCGCTACCAGCCAAATCAATGCCAGGATCGGAAATGTTATTGGTTGAAAATGCCAGAATCTTTGGTGTTTTACCTTCTGAACCATTTTCTTTCATTTAACGCCTCGGCGAACAAACAGTCTCCAATAGCTCGGTTCCTTTATGATGCCTAGGAATTCATGCTTTACCTTTTTTGACCAAAGCGGAATATCATCATTTGTGCCGACATCGGACGAAAGCACTTCCATGATGCCACCGTTCTTGGGAACTTTAGCCATTGCGCGTTTGGCTTCCAACAGAGGCCCCGGACACGCTGTTCCTCGGGCGTCGACCAGTTTGTCAACTTTCAGTTCATTCAGCTCTTGTTCGTTCATTTTGTCCTCGTGAGTATTGTTTGTAAACAGCCAGTATGCTAATTATTTCACATTCTGATGTATTATAATGAAAGGTGCAACAGCATCAACATAAATTTTAGAAAATGCTGCTGCACCGATCATTGATTCTTCCTGGTTAAGAATCGTTTGAAATGTTAGTGTTTAGCCGCCGCGTGTGAATAGCACCTGATCGCAAGTCCAGCATGCTTGATCCTGCAGTGGCATGTCGGGATTGACTTCTTTGTCGCAGAGGTACATAATCCCGTTGTCATCCACATAGACCTTCATGGGTCTGGCGCTGGGATGAAAAATACCCTTCCCCATTTTGATCGCTTCGGATTCCATTTTTCCTCCTTTTGTCTTTGGAACAGCCATCACCATCACGACATTTCTATTAGAGCCCTGAGAGTTGTGGCTTCCCACCCGTTAGTTCTTTGCCGAATAAATCCACCATAATCTGATTGAAATCGGCCCGTGTTGTTTCAACAAAAACCCCCGTATTGTTGACAACACACAGGGCGTATTTTCCACCCCAGACAGCCCAGCCAGTCATTGGCATCCATTCCATTTTGGATTTGTCGGCAAGCGCCTGAAACAGCTCATCCAATCGTTCTGTCACGATGCCACAAAGTTTGGCGCTGTGCTCTGCCACATCCTTTGGAATTTCACCAGCGAACCGTATGACATTGCCTGCATCGTCAAATTGACCTGCAGCGACGACACCTGGTTTCTCTAGCAATCTGTCCAGTCCGATCATATTTTCAACTCCTTCTGCTAAATTACTGCAAACGATGAACGCAATCATTGTGCCAAAAATATATATTTTGCAATTATTTGTGCAAGTAATTGTTAATAAGTTACTAACATGACTTGTCGTTTGCTCCTTTTGGAGGATATATTCTTGACAGATTGACGCATATTGCATTTTGCACGATCAAAATTTATTTGATAGCTTTTCTCAAGCCTTAGTGCCTGCTTGATTTTATGAGGATAATTTTGTTATTAACGACAGTATATTGCATAATGCAACACTGGAGTAAATATATCGGGCAATATGCAATATATTTTCCTGCTAAATACAATCAAATCGAGGGACGAAAATTGATATGATAAATAAAAACAGATATTTCCATCAAATTTATTTCCATGGAATGAAATTTGCTATAGAAAATAATAATGGAGCGTTGCTCTTAAATTGAGTAGAGCTGTGGAAGGAGCTACTCAGCAAATCATGCAATGTATCCTATATGCTGTATTTCAAGTCAAGTTGGATTAATTGATGGAGGCAAAAATGGTGGCTGATGACAGACATGTTCCACATAAGTTCACGTGTCAAGACGGAACCAAAGCAGAGATCAAGTTGCTTGCAGAAAAAGATATTCCGGCTCTCAGGGGACTATACAAGGAGCTAAGCACCGAGGAACGTTCACGTCTTAGAGAGGATGTATTAAACGAGCATTATGAAAAACGCTTGGCTAATCAGATAAAAGATGAGAATATTTTTCGAATTGTTGTTTGGCAACAAGGGAGGATATTTGCATCTTTGACTATGGTGCGAGGCTTTGCTCGATGGCTCAGGCATACCTGTGAGTTGCGTTCGGTTGTTCATCCTGATCACCGCCGAACAGGTATTGCATCTCGCTTATTGGAAGAAGCTGTTCACTATGCAGATTCGCTTAATATTGAGATATTGTACATTAATCTTCTGTCAGAGCAAACCGAGGCGATTAAGATGGCAGAAACGCTCGGTTTTCGACTGAGAGCAACCCTAAAGCACCATGTAAAGGATGGCTTTGGAGCTTATCACGACATTCAGGTTTACTCAATGGACCTTAATGCCGCTCATAAGGCAATGGAAAAATTGATAAATAAGATTGATGGATTTACGGAATAATCCCTTGACGTAAAAACATCAGGGCATCACTCTTTTTCATGTGTCAGTTTATACTTCTGCATTTTACGATACAGGGTGGATGGATTAATTCCCAGCTCCTCGGCGGTTTCTTTCCGTTTCCAATCATTCCTCTTCAGCGCTGCCAGTATGGTCAACACCTCGACCTGCTCCAATGAGCCATTGACTTCAAAAAGAGGAATGGATTTGGGTTGGTTCTGGAGATTACTTGGGAAATGTTCAGGTCTAATGACTCCACTGGGACACAAAACAAAGGCATGTTCGATAATGTTTTCCAGTTCACGCAGATTCCCCGGATATTGGTGGTTCATCAAAATGTCAATCGCTGGCGGAGTAACCCCGGAAACATCCTTATTAAAGATCAGGTTATACTTCCCAATGAAATGGTCAATCAGCAGTGGTATGTCAATTTTTCTATCCCGTAGCGGCGGCAATTTGATATTCACCACATTGAGCCGATAGAAAAAATCCTGGCGGAATTGTCCGGCTACCATGAGTTTTGACAGGTCTTTGTTTGTTGCGGCAATAATTCTGACATCTGCCTTCTCAGATTTCACACCGCCGAGCGGTTCATACATTTGATCCTGTAAAACTCGCAACAATTTAACCTGTAGCAACGGCGAAAGATCGCCGATTTCATCGAGGAACATCGTTCCCTGTTTTGCTAACGCGAACCGCCCCGGTTTGTCTTTCTTTGCGTCGGTGAATGCGCCGGCTTTGTATCCAAACAGCTCGGACTCGAGCAAAGTATCTGGAATCGCGGCGCTGTTCACAATGATCATCGGGAATTTCTGACGGGCGCTTGCATTATGTATGGCTCTGGCAACCAATTCCTTGCCGGTGCCACTCTCGCCTTCGATGAGAACCGATGACTCACTCATGGCAATAATTGGCAGGAGTTCAAACAATTCCTGCATAGCTTTGCTACGCCCGATCATATCGGCGAAGGAGTATCTGCCTTCCAGTTCTTTGCGCAGTTTCTCTACCTGAGTGAGATCACGGAAAGTCTCCACCCCGCCGATGACCTTGCCGTCATCATCTTTGAGCATTGCGGTTGAAACGCTGATGGGAATTGGAGTTCCATCCGAGTGAGTCAGGCAGATGTACCTGTTGACAATTGGCACGCCGGTTTTGAATGTGTCGCGCATCGGGCAGTTATCGTAGCTCTTGAAGACATCCCAGCAGAGTTTGCCAATAATGTCATCTCTGGATTTCTCGATTATCCTTTCGGCGGCTTTGTTTATGAAAGTCACTCGCAGGTGTTCATCCACAGCCAGCACACCATCTGAAATGCTGTCGATGATGGTCATCAGTTTCTTAACTAATGGCGCTTTATCGAATTCAAAATTATATGGCATTTTCGAGATTAACCTTTCCTTAGTCTGGAATGTCGGTGGGAGTTTTCTCAAATGACCTTCACATGCGTCGAGTGCGTCAGCCGCACCTTGCATTGTCGTTCCCGACTTGACCGGAAACCTAGATTGAAAGTTAAATGGTATTTCCTTAATTCACAACAGATTTAACAAATTTAACAGATTAATAATTGTTCCCACGCAGGAGCATGGGAACAAGGTGGACTAGTGGGAGCTACTCGTTCCCACGCTCCTGCGTGGGAATGCCAAAATGCAATTAGGAGAAACATGTCCGGGCAAGCCGGACATGCCACCCGACGAGAGGGGTTTTGCCCCGGGATGCAGTCGCTTCAGGGCTACGGCTCGGTAGGGAGGAATGCGGTGGATGCCTGCCTTCGCAGGTATGACATAAGGAAGAATGACCCTAAAAAATGAAATTCTGG
>CAZAGU010000142.1:0-9184 GCA_964484805.1 uncultured bacterium | reverse complement strand
CCACTTAGCGATCGTTTCGGGAATATTGCCTGCAATCCCATCAGATTCATCAACCTGGAGCTGGCCGATCTGTTGGTACAATCGGGAAGTCAGCTCTAAACTATTGTCTTTTTTAGTTTTCGCTGTATTCTTGAAAACGTCGGGCAAATTGTCCAGAGCCTGCTTCTTCCACAACGAAACAAGGTTGGGATGAATCTCGAATTCCGAGGCGATCTCGGAGATGCTACGAAGACCGCGGATCGCTGCTAGGGCGACGGCTCCAAGCTTTTACTCGTTCCTACGCTCCTGCGTGGGAATGCCAAAAAATCAAGCCATTGTTCCAATAGGAATGCCTTCCTCGGGTCCAAATTGTATAGAGCACCAAAATGACTATTTGCGGCAACATAATCGCATTTTTCCAGATATATCAGTACTAAATTTAAGTGTGCCTCGGCATTATTTGGATTTATCTTCAGTGCCAGTTCAAAATGACTACGTGCAGAATCGGTTTCACCTATATCTTTGAGCAGTACCGCAAGATTGTAATGTGCTTCGTAGTACTCTGGATTTATTTTTAGTGCCATTTCATAGTGACTACGAGCTGAATTGATTTTACCTGTATTTTGAAGCAAGTTAGCTAAATTGAGATGTGCTTCGGCATAGTTTGGATTTATCATCAATGCCTTTTCATAATGACTTAGAGATGAGTCAGTTTTACAAAGATTTTGTAGTAAGACCGCCAGATTGTTGTGTGCAAGGGCATTATTTGGGTTTATTTTCAAAGCCATTTCATAATGACATCGCGCTGAATCAGATTTATCCAATTTTGAAAACAGGTTGGCGATATTGTTATGAACATCTGCATTGTTTGGATTTATTTTTAGTGCCTGTCTATAATGCCAATGTGCTGAATCAGTTTTTCCTATATCATAATAAAAGCTTCCTAGATTTGTATGAGCATTTACATTGTTAGAATCTATCGTCAAAGCCATATCAAAACACCAATGAGCTGAATCATTCATACCTATATTAGAATAAAGGTTAGCCAAATTGTTATATGTTGTAGCATCTTTCGGTTTCACTTCTAATGCCATTTTAAAATAATAACGTGCCGAATCAACTTCCCCCAATTCTTGCAACAAGAGCGCCAGATTATTAAGCGTTATTGCAGAGCAAGAATCAATTTGTAGTGTTCTTAAAAAATGTTTTCGACCATTCGAGTTATCTTTCAGAAAGTAACAGCAGTTTCCTCTATAAAATGAGATGAGAGCATTATTATTGTGATATTCATTCCCAAGGTTGTTAAAGAATTTGAGAGCTTTCTGATAATCGTTTTCAGCAAAATACGTCCTCAATCCCATTATCCAATAAATCAAGTAATTAACTTCTTTTAAAACATAACCTTGTTTGACATCTGAAAGACTCTTAATTAAACGAGATTCACTTTCACCACAATCGGGTACTTCGTACAAATAAGGCACTCCGTAATCTGAACGAGCAGTGTCAGTTAGTGCCCAAATCATACTAACTTGAGATGAACTTGAGCCTAATTCATCTATGACACTCCAAATAACCAAATCCGCCCCAAATTTTCGCCCAATTTTGCGACCTTCTTCAAATTCACGACTTACAGATACATAAGGATTTACTTCGACTTGCATTGACAATTTATCCTTGGTGATCAATGAGTCTAATCTGTGTTTAATTTCATTCTCGATATTTAGTGTTAGATAGTCAATATCTTGACGCAAGTAGGAAGGGAGAATCAAAATATCGAAGTTTTTATCTGGATTAGTGAAGCGATGGGCGTAGCAGTATCGTTGACTCTGGACAAAATGGCGAACATAACCTGGGCCCACAGACCAGTCGATTATTAATAAACAGGCTGAAATAACTGGAACCCATATTATTAAGGATTTAGACAAAGTGTTTTTTTGCTTTAGTTTCGATCTTGGGTAAGGCATTTTCTGATTTCCTTTTCCAAATTATTATCGAACTCAAGAAATCCAAGCACAAATATAATACACAACGTACAGACATAATGCAAGTTTATGCCATTGTGTGAGAATGTTCATCAGGCCTTACCGACCGCTACTCAACATAATGTCCAGCTACGCATAATAACCGGATGAACCACAATTACATTTGCGGAGCTAAAGGCATAACCGATAAATTCTTTCACTCAAAGGAATGGATGCCAGCCTTAGCTACACTTAACTGTGTGAATGAGCCTTAACACCCTCCACAAAAAAAGTTTCAACAGCAATTATCTCACCATTACCCCCCTGAACAGGATGTAAAAATACACAAAACTTAATATTCCTGAAAAAAATCGAATTTTTGGCAATATTCACGTGGATTCTTTAAAAAACAATAGTATAATATCAATTCCTCTTTTGGAATTAGGTTCATTTTGAAACATTCAGAGAAAATACATTGGACAAAACAAGAGATAATTTGCGTAATGTCGCCATCATTGCGCACGTTGACCACGGCAAGACGACATTAGTTGATGGAATGCTAAACCAATCCGGGCTGTTTTGCAGCAGAGACAAAATTGCAGAACGAGCGCTGGACTCGATGGATCTTGAACGCGAGAAGGGCATTACAATCGTCGCTAAGAACACGGCGATACCCTATCTCAACAACATAATAAACATTGTGGACACTCCGGGACACGCGGACTTCGGCGGCGAAGTGCAACGAATCCTGAAAATGGTGGACGGTTGTCTGCTATTAGTGGATGCCTCTGAAGGTCCCTTGCCACAAACTCGCTATGTGCTCTCGAATGCACTGGCAAATAAACTCTCGATTATTGTTGTCATCAACAAAATCGACCGCCAGGATGCTCGCATTGATGAAGTTCTGGACGAAGTGCTGGAATTGTTCCTCGACCTCGACGCCACCGAAGAACAGTGCAATTTTCCTATAGTTTACGCAGTCGCCAAAAATGGCACAGCGACTTTTGATCTGGATGTTCCCGGCAAGGATTTGCGACCACTGTTTGATCTCATTATCGAGAAGGTGACACCGCCAACCTACACTGAAAATCACCCTCTGCAATTGCAAATCACTTCACTCGACTATAGCGACTATCTTGGGCGCATAGGAATCGGTCGAGTGACCAATGGCGAGCTAAACGTCGGCGATACGATCTTAATGATTGACGGCGAGGAGAATACTATTGGCACGAAAGCTAAAGTTACCAAACTTTACGGTTTTTCAGGTTTGAAACGCATTCTCATTGAACGTGCGTTCGCTGGCGACATTGTCGCAATTGCCGGAATTGAAGGCATCAAGCTCGGCGACACACTTACAGATATTCTTGACCCAAAGCCACTGCCAGCGTTAAAAATTGACGAGCCTTCTCTGGAAATGGAATTTTCTGTCAACACCTCGCCCTTTGCTGGACGGGAAGGCAAACTACTGACAAGCCGTCAGATTCGCGACCGCCTGTTTAAAGAAATTCAGGGCAACCCTTCACTTCAAGTTGAAGAAACCAGTTCAGCCAACTCTTACAAGGTCATCGGACGCGGCGAGTTACAAATGGCGATTCTGATCGAGACCATGCGCCGTGAAGGATTTGAGCTTTCCATTGGCAAACCAACGGTGAGAATGCGACGCGAGAATGGCGTATTACTTGAACCATATGAACATCTGGTAATTGACAGCCCGGAAGCATACCTTGGAACCATTACGCAACTGCTTGGCCCCCGCAAGGGTCGAATGGTAAAGATGATCAATCATTCATCTGGATGGGTTCGGCTCGAATACGAAATTCCCATGCGTGGGTTAATTGGCTTGCGAGTTGCGCTGATCGTAGATTCCAGAGGCACCGCGATTGTAAACAATATCTTCTCCGGCTGGCGACCTCATAGCGGAGAATTTCACCGCTCAGTTAGCGGCGTGCTGGCGGCAGATAGAACCGGAAGATCAACAGCTTACGCACTTGAAAACATTCAGGAACGCGGCATTCTATTCATTTCACCCGGTGAAGAAGTTTACGCTGGGCGCATTGTCGGTGAGAATTCCCGGGGCGATGACATCTGGGTCAATCCAACCAAAGAGAAAAAATTGACCAACATGCGCGCTGCAGCATCAGACGATGCCTACCAGATTCACCCGCCGCGGTTCATGTCGCTGGAAATGGCGCTGGAGTTCATCGAGGACGACGAGCTCGTTGAAGTTACGCCTAAATCAATTCGCTTGCGGAAAATTCTACTCTCCGAAGACGAATCCAAGAAATCAAGGCGAGCAAAAGTAAATATGGGCGAAAGCAAGTAGCTTTTCCTTTGCCTCAGCATTGCCGATATAAAAAAAGAGCGATTCCAAACTAAATGGAACCGCTCTTTCTCTATTACTTGCTTTCAGATTGTTTTATATAGCGTTTCTTGAAAATAATGTTTTATTATTTGCGAACAACGTGTTAGTGAAGACAAGTTGAATGTGGCAAGTGTAGCTTGACCAAACATGTTTCACACGATAAAAACAGCGGACGAATGTCCGCTGTCATGCCAGCGAAGGCTGGCATCCATCGCTTTGAGAATTATTCTCCACAGATTTTACAGATTGCGCAGATAACAGATTGAGTTTCTTCCTAATCTGTTAAATCTGAATAATCTATTGTGAATACAAGAAATAACCACAAAAACTCTCGATCTGGGTTTCCCGGTCAAGCCGGGAACGAGGAGATAAATTCGATGGGCTCCACCCTTCTCTGGAGCGACATAAGGAAGAGTGCCCCTGAAAATGGTTCTCTGGATGCCCGATCAGGTCGGGCATGAGGACAACAAGGAAAAACAATCTGATTAAGCTCTCTGGGCTCCCGCCTTCGCGGGAGCGACAGCGGGAAAGACACTGGGCACTGGTTTTCGCCGGTACGACGTGGTAGTGTGTGGTTGACCTACTTGATCATTGGGGATGTGACTCTATAATTTGAGTGCTTGTCTGCAACTGCGAGGGAAGGTACGAGTGAGGACAAGAGTTTTAAGGAACGCTATCTTTTCCCAAAAACGCAACATTGCGAAGAATGCCGTGTTTTCGGCTCTCTTCGCAATGTTTTCCAACAGAATCATGCTTAACCTGAACGCGGCATCACTTAAATGACGCAGGAAACACATTCAGCCTTACACCCACGCCGTCATCGTTGATGGGAATGACAGAAGCTGTGGCTTTTTGTCTGGACTCACTGCGACCCGCTTCCACAGCCGACACAAAGTGATTGATGAGAATCCCACCCACCAGCATCACTGAAGCCTGCTTGTAGTAATCAGACTTCACACGGATATTCTTGAAAGTGCGTCGGTTGCCGTCGTTGTCCCACTGCCAGTCACTGTTTTGGTCGGTGTACACGGCTTCAAAATCGCGATCACGCAAGCGTTGCTCGTTGTAGGATTGGCGATCCATCCAGTTGCCGATGTCGATGTAATACTGATGGTCGGCATCGTCACCTATTGAAGCATGTTGCGCGGCGAAAGTTTTGTAATCGTCCTCCAGCCATGCGCCATACTTTTTGGTGAAGATCACGCTACCGATCAGAATGGCTTCAGCGGCGAGGAAGGCATAGCCAGCCTTCTTCCGCCCCATCTTGAGCTGTCCCCAGCCGGGAATCAACAGAGAATTCAGGAACACGCCACTACTACCCTTGCGCGTAACTTTTGAATTTTTCTCTGTGCCTTCCGCATTCGCCTGAACAGCCTGCGAAACGGTTGAATACTGCCACTGAGCCACTTCGTTCAGTGCCCAGAATCCATTGTTAAACCTAGGAAGATTCTGAGCGTGACCGTTGTCAACGCACAGCAAAACAACACTTAAAAGCAGTCCGAGTACAATCGTCAGTGATGAGCTTCTTACCATGATACGTTAAGCCCGCCGACGGGAACAAAATGTCCATTGTGCAGGATTTGATTGAAGCCAACCTGCGCCCGGGCATTACGCTTCATAGCACGAACGGAAAAGCTTGCTTCCAGCGCCGCGGCGACGTGATTCAACA
Source organism: uncultured bacterium (assembly GCA_964484805.1). Classification (GTDB taxonomy): domain Bacteria; phylum Electryoneota; class AABM5-125-24; order Hatepunaeales; family Hatepunaeaceae; genus CAZAGU01. Next base: position 3,213 of record CAZAGU010000142.1, on the reverse strand, counting down.
TCGCGATCTGAATCGCATAAGATGAATAATTGAGCATCTTGTTTGAGTCATAGCGCATGCTCATGTAGGTCTCTGACAATTGCCGCCTGCCATCGTAAAACGGCGTCGCCGGATCATCTTCGACCAAGCCTTCACCATCATAGAAGTCTGCCCAGCCAAAACCGAACTGATGGATATACTTGCCAATCATTTCGTAGTACTGCTGGTCATGGCTTTGGTTTGCCGATCTATCTTCAGAAGTTGGCATTTCATGCGTGAAGCCTTGATCTGGTAGAAAATGGATTTTCTCATCCCATTCCTCTTCAATCCATTCGGCTTCAGTACCGCTGTAGGCTCCTTTATCACCCCACTCAGAGTTTAACGCCAGATTATATTCCACATCGCGATAAATCTGCTCTGTGTAGTAGTCATCGGCATAAGTTTTGAACTCTTTGTCCTTGTCCTGACCTTGATTGTAATAATATACAACGCCAGTCCAAGCAGCGATTTCAATAGCGAAGAACACGGCGGCTCTAAAATTATTACCGGCATAATACTGCCCAGCGCCTGGCATGATCGCGGACAGCATCAGCGCTTTGCCCGGATTCATATTTCCCGGGTTGGTATAATGGTCTGGTCCTGACCCCTTCGATTGCGATACGACTTCGCTGTTCAGCACTCGTCCAATCTGGTCAGACTGAAAAAATCGTTCAGACAATCCAAAATCACCCGCAAAGGATGAGGTTGCCAAAAGCAGGATAATTACGGTTAAAAGCGTCTTTTTCATTACAGCTCCATTTTGAACTGTTCTCATCTGAAACACCCTTTATTGTTCGTTTCGATGATTATTTGTTCAAAGTAAATATTTCTAGATAAAATCAAACAGCACGGTGAAATACCAGCGCCATTCATTACCGTAGGTATTAAAAGTTCCGTGATCGTCTTCGATGGTGAATTTGTCAAGCCCGTAAGCGCCGGTGAATTGAATGTCTGTCGGGTAGCCATACCACGAGAACATTCGCAAGCGAAGCTCCCAGCCTATGTCCTTCTTGATGTCTTCCACGCTAACATCGCGCGTCCAGGCATCTCCAGCTTCAGCGAACAGCCCAAGGTGTGCTCGATCAAAGTAGAAGGGGCCCACTCGCTTGTCAATTCCGGTCATCAGCGGCATCCGGAGTGAGAGCCGCCCAGTCAACTTTTTCGTGCCGCCCATGCTGTAGAAACTATAGCCACGCATTCCGGGAAGTCCGCCAGCGTAGAGATGATAGAAAGAATCCACCGACCTTGTCAACACACCGCCAATCAGTCGCGGATTGATCACCACATCGCCCCACAGAGTTTTGTAGTAATCAATGTCGGCTTCAAAGCGGTCGAAATTATACTTCTTGAAAACCTCGACAATGGTGCCTTTTTCGGCTTCAATCTCAAAGCCCTCGAGGAAATTGTTCCACTCATGCCCATATTCGATCCAACCACGCCAGCCACCGCGAGGATGAATGTCATCGTCAAGGTGCATCGCTCGTGCGTCGGTGTCAAGCCTGAGCACGCCAACATTGCCCTTGTGGTATGTGTAGTCGAAGCTTGAGCCATCGTCAAAGTCAAGTACTGCCCGGTAACGGGAATTCCTCAGCGCCGCCGAAAGTGTTCCTCGGTGAAACAGAGGATACTTAGCGCCAATGTCCAGCTCCATCAGGTCAAATTTATAGTCAACCCGGTACGTGTCATAGATCGGCACTGACACGCCATCCTCGATTCTTTCGCCAATGATGATATAATTGTCATCAAATTCCTGATCGTGGGTGCGAACAACGTTGAACGCTTCAAAGAAAATCGTCGGCGGCAAGGCATGATATTCGCCGTTGAGATAGATGTCCCGCTCGCCTTTCTCACCAATGGAAACACCAGAAAACAACGACAGTCGGTTCAATATATCACTGGTGTAGGCGTAAATACCGGGTTTGAACTTGCCATAATCCCAGGCTATGCGCGGGATGATGAACAGCTTGTTGAATGGAGTCGGATAGAGCTTTGAACTACCGTCAAAGCTTGGCGTTGCCGCCAGATTCGGGCGTTCCAACTCATCCGGCTCGATATACTTCATCAGTTCAGGGTCAACCGCTTCGGGCTCTTTCAACCAGCGGATTGTGTAGCCACCGTTCTGGAATTCCGCGTAAGCAATCTGCCCATCGGCGCTGACCGTTGGCATAAATGCCCCGCCAATGACGTTGGTCAATGCTATCACCGAACCATCGGCGATGTTCATCCTGTAGATGTTAAAAATGCCAGTGCGGTCGCTGGCGAAGATCAGGCTCTTGCCATCGGGCGACATAATCACATCGCGGTCGTCAGCGCTGCCGGTGGTAATCGGCTGCCATGCTTCCTGCCAGTTGTCGGCATTTGTAAGGTCAAAGCTGAAAATGTCGCGCGGGTCGAGGTCAATCGTCGAGAGGTAAACTGTCCTGCTATCTGGCGATATAAACGGTCTGTAAATCTGCCGTCCGTCGTCGAAAAACGTAAGCTGCGTTGATTCAATCTGCTTGCTGATGTCCTTCTCGGAAAGAATTTCTTCTGGCAATTGCAACATCATGAGGTTGTTGGTGCCGCCAGCGTTGTGAACCGAGATAATCTTTTTGCCATCAGGCGAAAACGAAGGGTGCATCAGCCTCGCGTCAACCGTCAGGCGAATGTCTTTCTCTTCGGCTGTATCCCAGAGGTAAATATCATTGAAGTGCGAGCCATGTTTGTTAGGCCCACTCTTGCGGGAATAGACAATGTAACGTCCATCGGGCGACCAGTTAAACGCGCCGCGCACGGAGCTTTTGCAATCGCCAAGACATTGTCCGGGAGCGTTGAACTGACCTTCGGTAACGGCTTTCGATTTCTCGCTTCCAGGTCCAATATTCTCGATGATTTCGCCTTTTTCAATGTCAAAGCAAACGAACTTGCTGAGCGAAAGATAATCTTGCCCTTCATTTGTCAGGAAAGCGATCTTCTTGCCGTTCGGCGAAAAAGAGGGGTATAGATTGGCGAAACCTTTGTCATACACCAGTTTGCCGCTGACGGTGTTCTCTTGAATGACCGCCATGCGCGATGTGTAGTATTCTTTCAGGTAGTCTGACCAATTTTGGTAAAGTTGTTTGCCGGAAATTCCCAGTGAATGCTTGGAAGCTCGGTTGAAAGTCAGATTGCTAATCTTGGCGAAGTCATGCGACAAATCCTTCAACGCCACATCGC
>CAZAGU010000141.1:0-9191 GCA_964484805.1 uncultured bacterium | reverse complement strand
GGTTCAGGAAATACAGACCAGCGGGAATTCCTTCAGCAATGAACATAGGCGATTGCATAACAATTACACAGACTGTTGAACAGGCTCACCCAATTATTTTATACTTCACTGGTCGTTTTGTTTTCTGGATGAAACCAGCTTTAACCCCGTTAGCAATCCAATCGTTCAACTGACCCTTCCGCACACCCAATCTCTCTGTTAGAGCATCTATCGTAATCCATTCATCAAGCTGCTCCAAGAGTATTGGCAACACTGCATCATAAATCTTCGTTTTAATTTCAAATTTCTTTTCATTGTAATCCGGCTTTTTGTCTATCTGATCTTTCTTCCTAGTTTCTCACGCGTCAAAAATTGAAGTTTGCTTTGGTGATGAAACTGAACTTTTCTGAAATACTTCAAGGTCTCCCAAAAGGGAATCTTTCCAAGGTCGTTCAGGGAAAGATAGAGCACCTAACTTTAATAGCTCATGGTTACCTTTAGGAGCTGACCCTTCAGTACGAACAAATAACCTGATCCCATCCTGCCTTTTCAATTCCTCAGTTGCACCTGCCCAAGTGCCACCTTTCTCTATTTCCGAGCTAATTATCAGAGCATATTTTGATAAAGAATATATATACTTATTCCTGCTCATTGCATTTCCGACATTGAAACGAGCTTCAGGATTAAACGGAGACACCAACACGAGACGTTTATCCATTATGGCATTTCGGAATTTACCTGACACAGAGGCTTGCAAGAGACCGTCGGCTAAAACTCCAATTGCTGAACCATAGGATTCAAGACAAGATGTCATCGCAATCTGATCAACACCGCAAGCGCCTCCTGAAACAATTGGAAAAGATAAATTCGCACATCTCGCACCAATTTCCTTCGTGTAAGCTTCTCCCTCTGTGTCGATATTTCTAGAACCGACAACAGCTAATCCATCGCAATCCAGCAGGCTTACATCACCCGCACCAAATAGAATTGGAGGACTGTATTTGCCTAATCGTTTCTTAAGTTTCTGCGGATAATGTTTATCGCTCCTGGTTGTAATCCAAATCCCCTTATTAATCCACTTTTCAACTGAAAACGCAAGAGAAGCGCCTCGATTCAGTAATCCTTTTATTCTCTCGAATTCGATTCTTCCCATAAAGCCAGCGTTCAGTTCTTCTAGCATTCCTGAGATTAAGAGATCGCCGGGGCGAAGGTCTTTTTCAATCAAAACCGAAACTAGTTTATTGTACTCCGTAATGGAGAGAGGTTTATTCTGGCTACTATTTTCCTTCCCGCCAAAAACTCCGCACAGCAAGAGAATTGCCTTGCTATCTTTTGTGAGTTCCGTTGTCTGCATTAACGCACCTAAATTAACTTAGTGAATTCAGAGCCAAACCTACAGGGAATACCCTGCCACTGCCGTTTAATCTCAACAATGCCCCAAGTACCGTCATTGTCCATCGAGAATCAACCATATCATCTAATAGAAAAACAGAGCCACTAGGAATCTTTCCTTGAATTCCAAAAACATCATCAAGGTTCTGAGCTTGTTGAAAGCTATTTTGCATCGTCTTCTGCTGTGCATTATTTCTTGTCTTCACGATGCATCGTTTAAATGGAATTCCAAGTTTTCTTGATAACCTCAAGGCAAAATCAGGAACCAGATCGGGGTGTTTTAAAGATGGAACACAGGTTAACCATTCAGGATAGGGATCAGGTCGCCATTTCTGTATCATTTCAATACAACCTTCGATCAGTTCATCGTTGAATCTGTAATCTTGGTTTTTTCCCTGCCGAACCATTTCTCCCCATCCAATATCACCCCATAAAGACAAAGCCTTTCCTTCTTCGCAAAGTTGCTCCGGTGGAATTTTACCCTGCCAGGCATTCTGCTGAAAATGGTATCCATTTGGCCATTGTCTTCTCGGCTCTATTGGTTGGTAGCTTCGTCTGATAAAGACAGACGCTCGATTGATCATTTTATTTGATGCATTCTCAGGCAGAAGTGGTTTACCCACACAATTAGCACACCTGCCACATGTTTTTGCCTGAGGATCATCCAGACTTTTAGAGATAAATTCCATCAAACATGTATCTGTCTGCATATACGCCAACATCTCCGCCTGCTCTAAATTTCGTAGATGACATATTTGGTCAATTGTTGCCTGATCCATTTTATAATTCACTGAGGTTCGGTACCAACGATGTTCCCGCTTCAGCACTGGAGATTGCGATTCAACAGACAACAGTTTAAGAACCTTATTGATACTGCCTTGAGTCAGGTTCAATCTCTGTTGCATCATAGGAACGGATAATCCATCATCGGCTTCAGTCAGTGCAGTGAGAACTTCATTGACGTGACCTTGAGGAGGGAATGCGCTCTGGATGAAATAATCCGAAATTTTCTGATCTTCCTCTCCGCCTAATAAAATTCCATAGGCATCGTCAACAGCACGTCCTGCTCTGCCAACCTGCTGGTAATAATGGACTAGGGAACCAGGTCGCTGGTAATGAATGACAAACTCCAAATCAGGTTTATCGAAACCCATACCCAAAGCAACCGTTGAAACAAGTGCCTTAACTTGGTTATGTAATAGCATGTTTTCTAGTGCTTCTCTATCAGGGCTATCAGAGTGGTATGCTTTTACATTTATCTTGTTGTGCTGTAACCAGGAGGTCACCCTTTCTGCATCACGTTTGGTCAAAGTATAAATGATACCACTGCCTGGTATCCGTGGAAGCATCTCCGCAAGCCAAGCTAATCTCGCTGCGGGATTGGGTAACAAGATATTCTGCAGTCTTAAACTAGTGCGAACTAACGGACCCCTTGTGATTTCCAGTTGTCCCAATTGTGAAGCCACATCATCAACCACTCTGTTATTTGCAGTTGCTGTGGTTGCCAGGACAGGGATATTGTCAGGTAATGCCTGGAGAACACGCACAATTCTTCGATAATCTGGACGGAAATCATGCCCCCAGTCACTGATACAATGAGCCTCATCTACAACAAAAAGCCCAATCCGGTCAGCCATAGGTCCAAGGACATTCTGTCGAAATCTCTCGTTAGCCAATCTTTCAGGAGAGATGAGCAGAACATCAACCTCGTTTCTTGCTATGTTCTGAATAATCTCATCCCATTCATCAGTATTTGATGAATTAATTGTTGCAGCTCTTATCCCAATTCGTTCCGCTGCGAGTATTTGATTTCGCATCAAGGAAAGCAGTGGAGAAATCAAAAGCGTAGGTCCAGATCCTTGATCTCGCAATATCTTGGTTGCAAGGAAGTAAACCATACTTTTCCCCCAACCAGTTCTTTGAACGACCAGCAACCGTCCTCGTTGAAGCAATGTATTAATACATTCCCATTGATCAGGTCGAAAGTCAGCCTCATCACAGTCTAATGCTTGTCGAAGTAATCGAAGAGCTTGCTCGTGCATTTCAGCATTCTCCCAATTTTGATTTATCTTTCCGATGTGGAAATATTTCTTGCCGCTATATCCGGCGCTGTTGTATCTGCCGCCCTAATACAAGGGCGAGTCTATTTACAAGGAATTAAATAGAAAAATCAACCTGATTAATTAAGTTAAAACTTTTGCCTGCTATCTGCAATATCACTGGAAAGCTTAACGAAATTGTATAAAATTAAACCCCACTGCAATCCTTAACCAACTTCCTTGTTTTGTCAGTTTAACTTTCCCCCATTGCTATTTAGCATTCCGTCACCATTTCGTCACCGTTCCGTCACATCTTCAATCCCTTACCCAATAAGCGTTTCCGCCAATTATGTGACGATGTGACGATTTTTTCCTAGTATCCCCCTCACCACACGCCCTTCACCACCTGCCCGCACTCGCATTTGCCATGCTTGATGCCGTTTGATTGAGTGCTCGACCAGCCACGCTCAACTAGCGCCTTTCCGCACGCCGGGCAGTAAGTCTTGCTCCCCTCGTCGTCAATGATGTTCCCGGTATACACATAGTGCAATCCCGCCTTCATCGCGATCCGCCGGGCGTTGATGACGGTGTCCGGCGGCGTTGCGTCAATGTCCTCCATGCGATAGGCTGGGTGAAACGCGCTGAAATGCAAGGGTACATCCGCGCCGCATTTATCCAGCACCCAGCGCGCCATGTCCTCGATTTCCGCCACGCTGTCATTCCAGCCGGGAATCAGCAACGTCGTCAGCTCGACCCACACATCGGACTCGTTCACCAACCATTTGATGGTGTCCAGCACATGCTCAAGGTGCGCCGCCGTCAGTTTGAAATAGAACCGTTCGGAAAACGCCTTCAGGTCAACGTTCGCGGCATCGGTATGCCTGAACACCTCAGCGCGCGCCTCCGGAGTAACATAGCCATTGGTGACCATCACGTTTTGCAAGCCGTTCTCGTGGGCAAGTTCTGCCACATCGTTCATAAATTCCGCGAAAATAATCGGTTCGTTGTATGTGTAAGCGATGGATGGGCACTTGTGTTTTAAAGCCAGCGCGACAATCTGCGCGGGGCTTGCCTCAACCGAGCAATATTCAACGTCCTGCGCTTTGGACATGTCCCAGTTCTGGCAAAATTTGCAACCGAGATTGCAGCCTGCCGTGCCGAAGCTTAAAATCCTTGAGCCAGGGTAAAAATGATAGAGCGGTTTCTTTTCGATTGGGTCTGCCGCCAGGCCGATCACTTGGCTGTGACTGGTCATGACGAGCGCGCCGCCTTGGTTCTTCCTGATGAAACAGAATCCGCGCTGTCCATCTCCCAACGTGCATAATCGCGGGCAGAGCTGGCATTGCACCCGCCCATCGCCGAGCGTTTTTCCCCATCTTGCCAAAACATCCATGTTATCACCTGTCGATAATTATTGTTACAGGCCCGTCGTTCACGAGGCTGACTGTCATGTGTTCGCCGAAAATGCCTTTCTGTACCAGCACGCCCGCGACTTGGAGCTTCTGGCAGTATTCTTCGTACATTGGTTGGGCTGTTTTCGGGTCGGCGGCATCACTGAAACCGGGGCGGCGACCCTTGCTGGCATCGGCGTAGAGCGTGAACTGCGACACGACCAGCGCTTCGCCGGCGATGTCTGTCAGCGAGAGGTTCATCTTGTCCTGCTCGTCTTCGAAGATGCGCAGGCCTGTGGTTTTGCGTGCCATCCAGTCGATAGCGCCGGGGTTTTCATCGCGCGAAAACCCAACCAGAATCAGGAAGCCTCGCCCAATCTGCCCGACGATCTTATCTTCCACGCTGACCGATGCGCTGGACACGCGCTGTATGACGATTCGCATTATTGCAGTCCGTATAGTTTGTGAAAATCCTGAGCCGAATATCTACTAGATACAGCGCGCCGGGCGGGTTGTCAAGGGGAAACAATAATATCCTGAACATTTCCGCTTTGTCGAGTGGAATTTTGTCTTTAATCCACAGCGCAACCGCCGCAAGGCGTAACAAGGTTGGAACTTGGCTGGCGATGATTTATTATATGCCATCGTATGACCTTGTCAGATAATTTTTGAGTAACTGAGAAGATGACAACTTTCGATGTAGCCATTTTGGGCGCAGGCCCCGCCGGGATCGCCGCCGCCATTCAACTCAACCGCCACGGAATAACGCCGATAATCTTTGGCTGCGCGTCTGTGGGCGGACTGTTGCGCAATGCGAATCTCGTCGAGAACTACCCCGGTTTCCCACGCGGGATCAGCGGCGCGGGAATAGTTAAATTGCTGGAAATTCAACTGCTTGACGCGCATGCCGTGATGGTGAGCCAGCCAGCGCTGTCGTTGGATTTCAACGGACGTGAATTTGCAATTACCACCGAAAGTCAATCTTTCACAAGCAAGTACATCTTGCTTGCCACTGGAACGAAGGCTAAAATTCCGCCTGTGCCGGGGTTGAGTGAAGCCTTGGGGAGGCGAGCTTTTTCGGAAATCCTGCCTGTCTGCGATGTCAAAGGCAAGCGGGTGGCGATTGTCGGCGCGGGGGATGCTGCGTTTGACTATGCGCTGAATCTGGCAAAGCATAACACTGCTGAAATTTTCAACCGCGGGGAGCGAGTATCCTGCCTGCAGTTGCTGTGGGATCGCGCGAATAAATCTGACAGCATTACCTATCACGAGCGATGTGTGCTTCATCGCGTCAGTCATGATGCGGACAAAATCAATCTTCAATGGCTACAGAACGGCGCGTTTTGGGATGGTGTTTACGATTATCTATTGATAGCAATCGGGCGCGTTCCCAATCTGTATTGCCTTTCGGATTCGCTGGTGTCAAGACTTCCAGAACTGGAACGTGAAGGTTTGTTTTACAAAATTGGCGACGTTGGCAATGGGCGTTTTCGTCAGGCGAGCATCGCTATGGGGCAGGGGATTGAGGCGGCAATGAAGATCGCGGGGAAACTTACGGGGCTGAACACATGAAAGTAATCAAGAAGCTGGGGCGAGATGATCTGGCGGTGGTTTACATCGGAGAAACGAATGGGGGGAAGAGGATCGAGTTTGTGGAATCCATCGCTCCACCATTACCTCGCGAAAAGAAGTGGGTAATTATCGTATCCACACTGTACGGCTGTCCGGTAAAATGCCCATTTTGCGATGCTGGGGATCATTATTCGGGGAAAATCAGCAAAGAAGACCTATTTTTTCAGATAAACTACCTTGTAATGAATCGCTTTGGGTCGAACATTGTGCCATCCGAGCAATGGAAAATCCAGTTCGCTCGCATGGGTGAGCCTGCATACAACATGAATGTGCTCGATGTGATGGAAAAACTGCCGTCATTGTATGATGCGCCGGGTTTGATGCCATCCATTTCGACTGTCGCGCCGATTGGACGAGAGAAATTCTTTGATAGATTGCTTGATGTTAAACGACGGCTGTACTCGACAAGCTTTCAATTTCAGTTCTCGCTCCACACCACAGACAGCGACATGCGCCGGCAGTTAATCCCTGTTAAAACGTGGGATATGCGGAAAATCGCCGAATATGGCGAACAAATCTACGAATCAGGCGGACGGAAGATCACATTGAACTTCGCACTGATGCAAGATGTGCCTGTCGATCCCGATGTATTATTGCAGTATTTTGACCCTGCTAAATTTATCATCAAGCTCACCCCGCTCAATCCGACGTTCATGGCACAGAAGAATGCTCTCGCATCACGGCTCACAAGCGATGATGAATGCGCGGACGTTGTAAATGCTTTACGCGACGCAGGTTACGCGGTAATCGTCAGTATCGGCGAGCTTGAAGAAAACGCCATTGGCAGTAACTGTGGGCAGTATGCTTCAGCGTTGGAATCGCAGGACAAGACGCTGGAAAACTCCTACACGTATGACTTTCAGAAATTGTAGAGCTCCTCGCTGTCCAAGGAACAGAAACTATGGGAGCGGTCAAAGCAATGGTAGGAATGCTTGGGCTGACCGCCCTGTACATACACTGCATCACTTTGTTGAAATCAAATTCCCTCGTCCGGATCAACTAGCACCTTTTCAGTTGTGCCATCCTCCTTTAGGATGAGTTTTTCAACCACGTGAATCCTGTCATTTCTGAAGGCATCCAATAAAATTCCATATTCTGAATTGGCCAAATAATAATCAGATCCTGGGTGGTTGGCATCGAGGGATGGAGATTTGTCACTATGAACACCCCATAGATAAAGAGTAAATCGGATTTTTCCGACTTTGCCATTCACAGTTCCGCTTGCTTCTGGATCAAACCCGAGTAGTGCGCAATTTGGCATGGTGTCAATATATTGAATGTGTACTTCAAAGGATTTCTCACTGCCTTTTCCCATTTTATTCTTTTTTTGTCCAATCTTCATCAATTCAATTAAGTTATTTTTAGCATCTTTTCGTTGCTTAGCCATTGGAGGTTCTTGTTTCTCGTCATTATAATCTTTCATCAACTTATCGGTCGGTAAATAAAATACAATTTTTTCCCAATTGAGCTCAAATCCTTTTTCGTTTTCTATCCAACATTTGGCGTATTCGAGAAGTAGTTTTGAAAGAAGGTAACCGGAAGTCGCTTGACATTTAATCTCCATAGCATTAATTATATCAAGATATTGTGGTATTTCAAATTTATCATCTAGACTACTTACTGCATACTTAAACCCTAACCAGACTTCAACTGGAGGCTTATGTCTATCTCCATATTTTACTTCACTTTTGTCCACGTCATCAATTTGCCAAATATTTTTTAATTTAACCATTTGGTCGTGTTTAAGTCGTCGTGGACTTGTCTTACTAAACTGCCAATTATACAAACGTGAATTGTTCTTGAAAATCTTCTCATAAATTTCTTCACTACATAAAATATGTTCACTTCCTCCTATGTCCATTATCCTGACAGCCATATTAATTGCGTTGCCACACATTCCTATCCTGTCATGCAATTCCTCGTAAAACAAAACCGCGCCCAAGTCTAATCCAAACCTTATTCGAACTTCAAGCATTCTACCAACTTCAATTAGACATTTAACTGTCTTAAGTAAATCTTCTCCAAGTTTTTCTAAACCATGGGTTTGACTTCTACAATAAAATGCTACAATAAAACCATCTCCTGTGGATGAGAATACCTGGCTTGGGAAATCTGTCATCCAATTTATTTTACTTTTCAAAGAGGCAGGGAATAATATGTGTAAATGAGTTACAAAGCCTGAAATTACATGGAGTTGAAATACTGTTCTAAGGGTAGAGAAACCTGCGATGTCAAAACAAAGAACTGCAACTAGTTTCTCTTGGTTTCGAAGTGCCAAAGGTGTGATTGGTTTGTAGATATTCCCTTTATTCTCCTTTTTTTCCCGTCATAAGCGTCAAAATCATTGATGTGGTTGGGATGATAATTAAAATTTGCTTCATAAAGAAGCCATTGTTTTCAACATAATCTTGGCAGACCAGCCAAAATTATATATTGAAGATTTGTCCTTTTAGGACAATCGTCGTTTCTTCCAGAACTTTCGCTTAAGTATTCGTAAGTGTTGGAATATTGCCTCCTGTTTAACTTACTCTTATTAATGCCAAATATTATTAACGTACTTACGTAGTATAATAATATACTTAACTTTTGTCAATAGTATTTTGAATTATTTTTATGCAAAGTCAATAAATAATTATCAATACAGACTCTAACAAAATATGACGGCATGTCCGATTTCACTGAATATGCCACACAGCCCCCCCTCCCTTACCACACGCTCTTCACGCCAGTCAGATGGTTGGTGGGCCCATAGCCGTGT
>CAZAGU010000140.1:0-9204 GCA_964484805.1 uncultured bacterium | reverse complement strand
TGCACAGTGAATGATCCGGGACTGATATTAAAAACATCAAACTCGTAGTATTTGGGATGTTTTATTGTATCTCGGAAGTTTTTATTCAAAGAAATTAACGTTTTATTATAGGCACATTTAACAAATGCCTGAAATTTCGCCAAGGAATTTATTAAATGGTATGTATTGATTCTTGTTTCTGAAAGAGCTTCTTGTGGAGCTAAGGACAAGTGTATTATCGCGCGTTTTCTATCAAACGCTTCATTTGATATAAGGGATTCATCAATAGGGTTATAATCTAAAATGAAACCACTGCCTGGCAACCACTCTTCTTTGACCTCCGTTTTCGCAATTTCATTTAACTCTAAATCAATGCGAGTAAAATCGATAATGTCAACATAGAATCTTTCACCTGTTTCGGGTTTTTCAAAGATTTCCCTTAAATCAATAAACCTATGGAGAAAACTTGAATACTTTTCGTTCGAGATTGGCACGCAAAAATACCTGATGGACTCGCCACATTCATCAACAGCAAGACAAAGGTAACGTGTGTTTACTTGATCAATCGCTTCAAACAATTGCGGGGAATCATAGTAAACAAGCGTTCTGCTCAAACTGATATTTCTCGGCATGATTAACTCCCTACTTCAACTCTTTGGCAGTGTGGAATCGGATCAAATCCTCTTTTTACCCACCAAGAGTAATGAAATTTATCCTGCAATGTTTGCATTACCAGACCGCTTCCACTTGGCAAAGTAATTTCTGCTGGAATTTTATTTCTTAACAGTGGAAGGGATTTTCTCTTCAAACAACCTTCCTTTGTAGAAAGTATGGATACAGAACGTGCGATACACTCAGAACCAATCTTTCTTTCTGGTGATTCTTGTCTTGTTGAATAAAAATCACGATCTGTTGGTGGTAAGTTCTTTACTAACCGATAAAACTTTCTACTGTTTGGATCAAATGCCTCCGGTGGAGGGCAGTTATCAGGCAATTCCTCTCGCCACTCATTTGGATCATTTCTCAAAAATTGAATCTCCCATATCAATGTTTTTCAAATTTGGAATTTCCAGCTGATAACCTTAATATATCACATTGTTGTTTTTTTCAAAACATTAATGAAGAAACGTTTTAGGAGAATTTTTCTTTTCCCCCATTTTTCCCTTGACAATTCCAGATGTATTTCGCAAGGTAAATTAAGTCGCATGAGCGATGCACAGGTCTGGACACCTTTAAGCCCTGAGTAAAATCACAAATCCAAGGCTCCGCAAGTCATCACGCAGAATCAATCTGCTCGTATCTTGCTGACCTTTTGGTCAACAGCACCTCGGCGCTGGTCATCATAAGCTTGCTTGGAATGCTGAAGGAAATCCCGCTGGAGTGTATTTCCTGAACCTTACCGCAAACGGTCAGAGCAATACTAAGAAGGTGATGTTGGTGAGGTGATGGGAAACGCACAACAGATTGAACGAATTTAACGGATTTCGGTGCATTAATGACAAAGAACACAAAGGGAATGAATGCGGTGGATACCTGCCTACGCAGGCATGACATTAGGAAAAACAACTTATTGGACGTTTTTAAAGCACTGGGCTCCAGCCTTCGCAGGCATGAAGTAGGAAAGAATGACCCTGAAAACGTTTCTCTGGTCAATAGCTATTGTGATGGATTCCGTCGCAAATATCTTGGCACCAGCTTTGGTCGCTTTATGAATTAACTCACCGGAACGATCGAGCTTTTTATGAGCTGTGGAAATTTGCTTGACGGGAATAATCAGCTCCATACCTGGTTTGACATCAGCGGCAGAATTAAGATTATTGGCGCGGAGAATATCCTCCCAGAGGTCAGGATTGTTCAGATATTTTTGGGAAATCGCTCGAAGGTTCTGGTTTGGCTCAACGGTAATTTTCATCGCATCGTTCTGGTTGGCGGATGTGGGCAGAGTTAAAGCCAGGACAGTCAAAATTCCTAAAAGCCAAAATGTATGATGTCTCATGGTAAAATCCGAACTTTCCGTATGGGCAGTAGCCTTCATAATCGGTCAGCTACCATCCGCTTTTTTAAAATCGCACTGCCACGTTGAAATTCATTTTGAAGTACAGGAAGTCTGGGAATATCTCTTTGGGGTAGCCTTCGCGAGTGTTCGCCATCCAGAAAATCCCGCCGGGCATGGCTTCAAGCCCAAAGGTCAGGTGGCTGGTCTGAATGAAATTGACACCAATACCACAATATAATTCGAGCCCTTGCATTTCGTCCATCTCAATGGATATACGTTCAGCCGGAACTTTCAAAACTGGCTCGGCGTAACGCCAGATCAGATAATCATAGCCAATGCCAACGATGAAATACTGCCCAAGGAAGGTGTAAAATGGCGTGGTGAAATAGTTTTTATCTGTTCTGATGCTGATGAGCATGATGCCGTTGTCAAGCGCGCCGCCGTCAATCCCAGCTTTCTGAACTGGCGCATAATCCACCCCCAGATGAAGATCATAGCGCACTTTGTCTTCAGGGTAGTTCAGCGAAACGCCAACTTGCCAGCCGGACACACCGAAAAACTCATCGGTGCGTAGCAAACCTTGAGACAACCCCAGTTTAAACCCAAGATGCGATTCCGATTCTTCAAAATTCTGACCGTATAAAATTGATGGCACAACCAAGAGTGCTACAGCCGAAACGACGAGAAAAATTCTCTGCTTAAGACGGAGTGAACAATCCATAATTAAACCCAACCTACCACTTTTTCTTTTTTTCGCCGAGGACGAGCCATTCTTCATAGAGACCTTCGAGCTGATGGTCAAGTTTTTCCAAGCGTTCTGACCGTTTGGCAGCACGCGCAATTTTGCCTTTGGCATTAAGTGTTTTAAACTCTTCCTCGACTTGCGGACGTATATCTTCTAGACGCTTTATCTCGGCTTCAAGTTCCGCAAATCGCTGGGGATTGAACTTGATTTTTTTTATTTTGATAGCTGGTGTGTCTTTGGATTCAATTTTGTCTGGTGAAACCATTCTGCCAAACATACCTTGATGAAGTTTCTGACCCGATGCCACAAGGGCGATTTTTCGCTTATCCCAGTATTCACTGAAGTTGCCATCGTATTCGATGACTTCAGGTGGTGAAAAGTGGAAAATTCGATCCGCCAGTTTGTCGAGAAAGTAGCGGTCATGGCTTACGATTATCAGTGTGCCCGGATACTCTTCGAGCGCATCTTCCACTGCTTCACGTGAGGCAATGTCGAGATGGTTTGTGGGTTCATCAAGCAGTAGCATCGTGGCTTCCGAAGTCACAAGCGCCGCAAGCTGGAGCCGGGCTTTCTCGCCGCCAGAGAGAACCCGCACTTGTTTTTCCAGGTCATCCCGCGTAAAGAGAAAGCGGTGGAGCAGGTCGGTGGCGTTGCCATACTGCAAGCCGGTCAGGCGCACGATTTCATCGGTGATGGTGTTCATCGGCTCGAGGTTCTCACCAAGCTGGGAATAATAGCCAATGTTCACAGATTTTCCCACGCGCAGAACTTCGTCTTCCCAGCGTCCCTTTTCGATGACTTCCTTGACGAGTGTGCTTTTCCCGGTGCCGTTATCACCCACAAGCGCCACACGCTCGCCTTGCGTAACCAGAAAGCTGGCGTCTTCAATCAGCACGGGCCTGCCGGGGAATTGCTTGTGGTAATTTTTCACTTCAAGCGCGATGTGCCCGCGTGGCGGTTGGGCAAGAAATCGAAAGCGGACGGCTTTGCCATCGCCTTGCGGTTTATCGACTTTTTCCAGTTCTTCCACACGCCGCTCGAATTGTTTGGCTGTCCGGGCTAATTTTGCGTTTCCATAGACCGAACTCCACGCTTTCAGCCGCTGGATGTTAAAATTCAACCGGGCGATGTCTTTCTGTGCGCGTTTATAGGCTGAACCTTGGGCAAGTTCGCGCGTCAGTTTTTCATGGCGGTAATCGCTGTAATTGCCGGTGAATAATTCCATCTTACAGCGCATGAGTTCCCAGATGCTGGTGCAAACGCGATCCAGCGTGTATCGACTATGCGACACAATAATGAACGCCTTGGGAGATTTTCTCAGAAAATTTTCCAGCCATTCCAACCCGCTGAAGTCAAGGTGATTGCCCGGCTCATCGAGCAACAACAGATCATGGTCGCCGACCAGAATCTTCGCCAGTCCGACCATATTCCGCTCGCCACCGGAGAGTGAATCCATGCGGCTGTGCCAGAGCGATTTAGGCACGCCCAATCCATCCAGCAGAGCAGCGATACGAGCTTCAGTGGCGGCTCCACCCAGTGATTGATAGAGATCTGCATACTCGGCATATTTCATGCCACTCTTTTCCACCAGATCGACATTATGCGCTTCGTCAGCCTCTCGGATTTCCTTTTCAAGCCGATTCATCTCGGATTCAACACGCTTAATTTCACCCAATCCAGAATAGACTTCGTTAAAGACAGTCTGGTTTTTCGGGTATTCCGGATTTTGCGGCAGGTAGCCAATGGTCAATGCCGGCAAGACGGCGACGTGGCCGTCAATCGGTTGCAGTTGGTTTATTAACAGGCGCAAAAGCGTGGTTTTGCCAGCGCCATTGGGTCCAACCAAGCCGATGTGGTCGCCAGCGTTTATCTGGGCTGTAATTGAGCTGAACACATCCTGACCACCAAAAGCCATAGTCAGGTTATTTATTCTAAGTAGGGACATATTTTCTTAAGTTACTGTTTTCTTGATCGTTCAACGGTTTTGTTTCTGGCAGAGGAGGGACTACCGTTTTTCTCTTGAAGCTTAGTAGCTCTGGCATTGTTAATGTACAGCGTTAGCTTTCGCTTTGACTCAATTTAAGCCAAACAGGCTTTAAACGAAAGTGAAATGACTTGTATGGAAGCAAAGTCGTTATTTTTCATCATTCAGGGAGTTGCTGGCTTAAAGATTGCAACATTTCTATGAAAAGGAGAAAATTCATCCCATTTTAAGGCAATCTTGATAATCAATTGACAATAAAATTATCAGTTCGACAAAGGATTGCATTAAATAAGTTATTTCATTACTTTTCTAAATTATGGGATACTCTCTATTCGCGGCTTGCGGGTAGTGAAAAGACATGTTCATTCTTGGAGGTAAATTTGGACCTGAAATACGTAAATCCATTCATAAATGCAACGATAAACACGATTGAAACCATGATGGGCGAAACACCACAGCGACTCGCCCCATACAGCAAAGAATCCAGCGCAACGCAGGGTGATATTTCTGGAATAATAGGTTTCACCAACGAAGTTACTTCCGGCTGGGTTGCGATTTCTTTGGGGACGGACTCGGCGCTCAAGATGTATGAATTGATGATGGGAGATGTTGTTGATGATTTAAATGCCGATGTATGCGACTGTGTTGGTGAAATCGCAAACATTATTGCTGGGAATGCAAAAGCCTTGTTTTCTGATCAGGATTTTACGTTTCAAATCACTATTCCGACGGTCATCGTCGGCAAGAAACACTCCATCAGTCAAAGTTCAGGCACTAAAGTGGTTGTAGTGCCGTTTAAACTTAAAAATGACATTACCTTCACACTTGAAATCAGCATGAAGAAAATGTAACATCGCTTTCTCCAGACTAATCGTTACAAAAATAAAAAACCGACTGAACTCCAGAGAACTGGAATGCAGTCGGTTTCGTCCGGCTGGAATCGAGTTATGATTGCTTTTGCTGAAAAGCATCCGATAAAGACTTTGCTTCAGAAGAAATAAGCGAGGAGTCCACTTTCATCCCACCCATTGATGTCGGAACTGTTTTCACCACCGGATTAGGCTCTACGCGCATCACAGAAAGGCATCGCAACGCCAGCTTGAGCTGCTGTAATGCGCCCTCCGAAACTTTCATGATACATCCTTCCCCAAACCAGATTTAACATTACTCCTCTTACTATTATTATCAGAAGATTTTTCATTTTCCTGAGCATTTTTCTGCTCGAAACTGAAAAACACATCCTGCATATATGCCTAACTAACAATTACTTATGGTGGGCAGGAATCCTCGCTTAAGAATAACCCTAAAGCTGCTGAATCCGGCTGACAGTCAGCGTTGCCACGCCGAAATCCTCCTCGACTTTGCCGAAAAGCCGTAGCGGTCGAGCGGTCGTCAACAAGTGTCCGAAGCGCTGATACACTTTCGGGAAGATCACCGTTTCAATCAGCCCGGTCAGGTCCTCGAAGGTCACAAATTCCATCATCTCTTGCGGCTTGCTCTCGTCTTCCGCGCCAATGACCTCCCAGCCCACTGTCCGCACATTGGTAACGACCGCCTTGTAGGTGACCATCCAACCGACCATCTGCACTTGTTGCCCGACGTGCTCGTTCATTTTATCGGCGTTCGTCACCCGCCGCGGAGAAATCTGATCCTGATAAAGCTCCAGCGGATGGCAACTGATCAGAAAACCTAGCGTTTCCATCTCCATTTGCAGCAATATCTTCTGGCTATATTCCGGCACATGCGGCGGTTTGGGTGGAGCTGTAAGGAAAAGTTCCGCCTGATTGGAATTCTGCCGTGGTTGGTTGCGTGTTGCAATATGCCACATCATCTCCGGACGAGTCAACATTGGCTCAACCTTATCACATGCGCCGGCAAGCACCAGCAATCTGGCATCCGATGGTTTCAGGTCAGTGCGCCGGATCAGATCATCCAAGCCGCGAAACAGATGATCCGCACGGCTGGCAATAATGTTTTTCTTCGCGTCATCCGACAAGCCTTTGATCTGCATTAACCCAACCCGAATCTCTTTATCTCGCCCTACATAATGAATCTGGCTCTCGTTCACATCAGGCGGGAGCATTTTCAGTCCCATTCGCTTGGATTCGGAAACATAAGCCATCGTCGAATAATAACCACCGCCATTGGAAATGACCGCCGCCATGAATTCTGCAGGATGATGCGCCCGAAGATAAGCGCTCTTGAAGCTGACCAGCGCGTAAGATGCGCTGTGCGGTTTGCAAAAGCTATAGCCGGAAAAGCTGAGGATCATCTCCCAAATCTGGTCAATCGTCTCAACCTCAACGCCGCGGTCAACGGCTCCAGCGTAAAACTCACGCTTTAGGTCTGCCAGCTGGCGGTGTTTGTGCTTTTTCGATAGTATCTTCCGCAATTCATCGGCTTTGGCAATCTCAAATCCAGCGAGGCTCATCGCCACGCGGGTTACGTCTTCCTGATAGCACATGATCCCGTAGTTGTCGTCGAGAATGTCGCCAATCAGCGGGTGGAGCGATTGCCATGGCTCGCCGTGAATGCGCTTCAGATAGTCGTTGATGAAGCGGTTTGCCGCAGGGCGGATTATAGAGCTGTGAATGACCAGATGCTCGTAATCGCCTTTGCCGGCTTTACGGGCGAGCAGTCGGGTTGCTGGGCTCTCGACGTAGAACACACCGAAGGTGTCGCCGCGCGAGATTAAATCCTGCGTTTTCGGGTCATCGAGCGGGTTCAAATCGCGGTAGTTGAGGTCAATGCCGCAGTGTTCGCGCACTGCGATCATGGCATCGCGGATAACAGCCAGCGAGCGGTTGCCCAACAAGTCAATTTTCACCAGCCCGGAATCTTCAGTCTGATCTTTCTCCCACTGAATGACGCGCACGCCTTTGGTCGCCATCTCGGTTGGCACCCAACGGCTGGTCTCTTCGGGCGTGATGACCACTCCCCCACAATGTACCGAGAGATGGCGCGGGATGCCGCTCAATCTACCAGCAAGCTCGAGGATTTTCCCCCACGGGTCGGCAAAGCCATGCCCCTCCAATCCTGGGTGCTCTGCTATTGGCTTGCCGGTGAGCGAGTATTCATAGCCGAGCTTCTTGGTAATCTCATTGATCTCGACCGCAGGCAATCCAAATACCTTTGCCGTCTCGCGGATAGCCATCCGTCGCTTGAAATAGACGTGATTACTGACCATTGCCGCGCGGGTTTCGCCGAAATGCTTAAAAACGTAGTCGAACACGCCATCGCGCTCATCCCAAGCGAAATCAATGTCGATGTCCGGCGGGTCTTGACGGGCAGTGTTGATGAATCGCTCGAAAAATAGCTTGTGGCGGATCGGCTCGACGTGGGTAATGCCAAGGCAATAGGACACAATGGATGCCGCCGCCGAACCGCGCCCGCAGGTCAGCGAAGATTGCTCTATGATGTTCTTTACAACAAGAAAGACTGGTGCAAATCCTTTGAATTTGATAAGCTCCAGCTCATGCTCAAGGCGGTCGCGGACTAGCTCTGTGATTTCACCGTAGCGGTTCAATGCTCCTTCGTAGGCGAGGTCGCGTAAGATTTGAATGGCAGGGCGAGGATCGCCCTCGTAAACCCCCGGATATACGATGCCAAAGTCAGGAGTCCAGCGGCAGAGATCAACGACCTTGACCGTGTTTTCGATGGCTTCAGGGCAATAGCTGAATAGCTCACGAAATTCGACTTCGCTGGGGAACCCCGCGTGCGTCAGATAGTCTGAAGGCTTCAGATTGCCGAGAGTCGAGTTCCGTTGGATGGCGCGGAGCAATTTGTGAAGCTCGTCGTCTTCCGGTCGGATCCAGAATGATCTGGCAGTGGCGACCAGTTCAACACCAAGTTCACGCACGGCGTGCAATAGTTCAATCACCTGCGCTCCGGGGGACAGTTCGGCGTAAATGAACTGCGTGATTGGCTTGAGATGACGCACCAACGGGATGCTGTCCGTCAGGATTACCAAACCGTCAGAGTGCGCGGCAAGTTCGCCAGCGAGATCGAAGCTTTCGCCAATGTGATGGGCAGTGATGACTCGGCAGAGATTGGCGTAGCCTTCGCGATCGCGAACCAGCAACGTGGCGCGCTCCGAGCCGTCCCGGCTGGAAACTTCTGCGCCGACTATTGGTCGCAATCCATATTCGCGGGCATACTGCAGGAATACGATCAACCCATAGAGGTTGTTTGTGTCGGTGAGGGCGATGGTGTCGCAACCGTGGTCAACAGCGGTGCGGCAGATTTCTTCAGGCGAAGCGCAACCCTGCCCAAGCGAAAAGGATGAGTGGATGTTTAAGTGTGCAATCATGGCTTTACTTTACAAATGTTCAGTTATATTATACTTTAGATAAATAAGTAAGTCAAGGAAATAATGACTGGATGAGACAAAATTTTGGTATTTTCGGAAACGCTGGAAATCTGGATGAAAACGAAACGGCTTATTTAGGAAGCGTAAATAAATAACTTATCGGTATTGATTGCATTTTGAATCAAAAAATG
>CAZAGU010000139.1:0-9213 GCA_964484805.1 uncultured bacterium | reverse complement strand
GATAGCGGTCGTCCTTTTCTTTTCCATTCGTATGGTGCAAGGAAGCATCCCAGATGCCGATACCCTTAAACGTGAGGTCAGTCGATGGAAAGTACAACATAACTGTGTCATGACACTAGTTTCTGACGTTTCTGAAGATTGGGCCTGCATCGCAATTTAAGCTGATGAGCTTTGAGCATGGCTTAGGCTTAATCAATCTTCATGTCGGTGCCATAAGTTATGAACAATTTCACACTTATCAACAAAGAAAAAAGAAGCAAAAAAGAAATCTACAGCAACAAGATTGTATTAAATTAAAGACAAATACAATCTAATGGAGGAAGCGAAGCGATCTCATCAGAGTTTGAGATGTACCCCAACAACCATCGAGCACGCCAACCGCACTAACACCACGTCGTACCAGCGAAAGCCAGTATCCAGATTGAGCTTTTAAAACATTTACCACCTGGAGCACCAAGAGCACAAAGGTATGAAAGGTGTTTTTCATCTGTGCAATCTGTAAAAACTGCGGATAATATTCTTTCCCTCAAAGTGCTACCACCCCCCCCACAGAATCAAATTCAGCCTATCTCCAAAACCAGAAACCTCGCCCCAATGTGTTTGGTCCTCGGGTAGCGCGCCCTACAATGGGGAAGCCGAGAAACGACCAAATCAAAATGCCAATAACTGCTCGACCAACCCGATAATCCAAATGCCGCCACTGATCCCGCCGCCGATTCCGCTCGTAATATCCATGGTGCTTCACGGTTTCAGATTCAACCGATGTCCCATAAGCATTGGACGCATACACCGAAAAATATCTGGTGTCGTACAGGTCAACTGGCTCAATTTCATAAAACGTCCGATAGCCAGGAACTGACGCGAACTCGATCGGTGGGGCATTGTCATAGGGAGCGCTGAGGATCACAAACTCATCGACATTTCCAGAGGCACAATACCACTGGAGCAGAATTCCGTCACTTTCCAGGTGATCTATGGTCAAATCCGTTGGTGTTTCGGGTGGCAACGTGCTCGGCTCAACGGGCTCGGCAACACCTGCGGGTGTTTGCGATAATTCCTTGCGGTCATTAACATCTGGAGCTGATTGTCTTCTAATCGGCGCTTCGCGCTTAGGATTCTGGTGTTGGGTGCTTTTTGTTTCCGCACGGAAATACAGCACATACACCGAGAGCAAAACCAACAGCACCGTTACGCCAATGTAGATTCTTCCTAAGATGTTCATCTGATTCCTCTACGATAATTTCAAGGCATTGAGCGCACATTTCAGCGAAAGGTCAATCATGGGAACTTCATCGTCGGCAATCGTCCGCGCGTCAATCAGCGTCCGCTCGTTCTCGATGCGAGTGAAAAATGGCGGTGTTGCCATTCTTAGCTCACGTGTCAGTTTTTCCGCTGAACATTTCTTCGGATCTAGTGCCACATACCTTGTCGGAATACCCCGCGCCGGCAATGACCTTGACGCCATCTCCGTGAATCCGTCAATAATTTCCACACCGATGACATCACTACTCACGACTTTCCGCAACCTTCTGGCGATGCGCTGTGCCCGGCGGTTGATGACCTCCCGTGGTGCGCCGATCATCATATACACCGGATGAGTTTCCGTAAGTTTATCCGGGTCGAGGAACAGCCTGAGCGTCCCGTTCAACGCCGAATGCGTCAGTTTGCCACAGCGAAAAGCTCGCATCAGCGGGTTGACCTTCATCTCTTCGATCAAATCCTTGCGCCCGATGATGATGCCGGCTTGTGGCCCCCTACCATTTTATCGCCAGAGAATGTGATGATATCCGCGCCGTCCTTCACTGCCTCCTGCACCATCGGCTCGTAAGCCAGCCCCCACCGTCGCAGATCCACCAGCGCGCCACTGCCGATGTCCATCACCACGTGCAAGCCATGCTCGTGGGCGAGTTCCGATATTTCGGCGACGTTGACCTCTTTGTGGAATCCCTCGATGCGGTAGTTCGAAGTGTGAACCTTCAGGAAGATGGATGTCTCTTCAGTGATGGCGTTGCGATAGTCCTTAAGGTGGGTTTTATTGGTGGTGCCAACCTCGACCATGATCGTCTGGGAGCGGAGCATGACATCCGGCACGCGGAACGCACCCCCGATTTCGAGCAGCTCGCCGCGCGACACAATGGACTCTTTATCCTTGCCGAAGGTGTTCAACGCCAGCATGACCGCCGCTGAATTGTTATTTACAATCAGAGCGGCTTCCGCGCCGGTAATTTCGCAGAGTAGCTCTTCGTTATGGCGGTTGCGGTCGCCACGCTTGCCGGATTAGCGCTCGGTGGCGAGAATGCAGTATCGCCTTGCTGCTTCATGGAGCGAATCCTGCCCTGACATTGACAACGGCGCGCGACCAAGCCCAGTATGAAGCACAACCCCTGCGCCGTTGATGGCTCGCATCAGTTTATTGCTGAGACCCTCTTCGATCATTCGCTCGGCGCGGTCGATGATTTTGTCTAGCGATGGGATCGCCGCAGCATCAGTAATCCAGCCATCAATAATCTGTTGGCGCACTTCGTCCACCGCCCGGCGCAGGCGTTCCTATACATAGTTTTCGGGATAATCCTCGATCAACTTCAACGCGCGCTCGTGTTGCAACAAGGCGGTCATGGATGGGATGCTGGCGAACAGCTTCTGGTTTGGTTTTGCGTCTGGTTTTGTCATGGTAGTATCGTGAGATTAAGTTAATGTCTGAATCTCAGGATTTTCTCACGCTGTCGCTCCAGCGAAGGCAGGAACCCAGTGCATTCATCTTTCCTCGTCGTACCGACGAAAGTCGGTACCCAGTCTTGATTTTCAGGCCGAAACGCAGAATGCTTCGCTGGGGTGGCAGTGGAATTCCGGTGCTGAGAAATCTTCAACCTGAAACTATTGCTTCCATTTCACTGAGCATCCTACCGGCTGTGTCTTCTGAGGCTTGATACTCTCAGCTTTGCCCTTAAGTATCGCTTCAATCGCGTTGCGCAGGTATTGAACATTAACCGAGCCACCATTGTTGATGTTGTCGTCAATGGCGCCACGGAAACGGTGGATCAGATCGCCATCGAACAGAAAAACATGCGGCGTGGTCTTCGCACCGTAAGCCAGCGCAACTTGCTGATCTTCGTTGTAAAGATACGGGCAAGGATAATTTTTTAACTCAGCTTTTTCTTTCATCCGGGCGGGATTATCCTGCGGGTAATGCCCCGCATCGTTTGCCGAAATCAAAACAAACTCCACGTCCTTTGCCTTATACTCATTGGCGAGAGCAATCACCCGATTTTCAGCTTTGATAACATAAGGACAGTGATTGCACCAAAATATGACCGCCAAAGCCTTTACCTTGCCGCGATAGTCATTCAAGCTAACAGTTGAGCCGTCAACATTTGGCAGGCTGAAATCAGGGGCAGGTTGTCCGATCTCAAGCTGATTATCGGCATCGTATTCACAATCTGCCATGTTGGAATCTCCTTTGATTATGCTCAAAGGGGCATCAACACATTCCGCTGTTGATGCCCCTTACAAGTGCATTGTACTTATTCAGTTTACTGCGGTGTTACTTAACCAGCGCCAGTTTGCTGAAAGCAGTCATGCCTTCAAAATCCAGACGATAAACATACACGCCAGTAGCAAAGTTCTGACCGTCGAAAACGATGCTGTGGTTTCCAGCGCGCATATTACGGTTGACCAGTGTTGCAACTTCGCGACCATTCAGATCGAAAACGGCAAGTTTAACCGAACCTGAATTCGGGATCGAGAATGGAATGACTGAATGAGCATTGAATGGATTCGGGAATGCTTCACCCAAAGCAAATTCAACGGGCTGCGAGCCGTCGCCGGGAACACTACCGCCGTCATCGCCAATGCCCATCAATTGAATGACCAGATTTTCGTCGGCTGTGCCACGAACTGTCATTGTGCCTTCATACTCGCCATTGGCATTGGGTCTGAAAGCTGCCCAGCAATGTATCATGTCGCCGATTTCCAGAAATGCGGGAATTTCAACGTCATCATCAAAGCCAACGGTGAAGCCTGCGCCTTCAGCGCGAATGGACTGAACCGTCACCATTTCGGTGCCACCGTTGTAAACAGCTACCGGGATGATTAACTCATCACCCGGAGGAACTACGTCAAAGTCAACATCTTCTCTACCTGAAGCAAGTGTATTGCCTTCCATGCCAGTAGGCATGACAACAGGATTAATGAGAAATTCGCGATCCCAAACTTCAAGTGTATTGCCACCGAAGTTGAAATAATGTCCTTTGGAGTTGGGATGGGCGTTATCACCAGTGGGACTGGGGATGCCATCGGCATTGGTCAGTTCAAACCAAACCCAGAAGTTTTCACTCATGTTTTGAACTTCATTAACGTCTGTCAAATAGATGACATGAGTATATGGATTTGACTGAGCGGATTGTACAGTGATTTCTTCGGAATAAATCTCGTCACCAGGTACTCTATCATGAGTATCGGCGAAAATGTGAAGAGTAACATCGACTTGATCAACCTGCAAGCCATTCCACTTCACGCGGATGGCTTTGATGTCGAAGTTGTCTTCAATGCCATCTGCTTGAGGAGTACAGTAAACCGCGGGGCCAAAACCTTCATCAAAGTTGAAAGCGAAGGGATTGGTGCGGTTATCGTAGCCCATCACCCAAATGTTTTCAGGATAAACGGTGATGTCTTCAACTAAAAACTCATCATTATCCCCATCGCCATCTTGAGCAGTAACGAGGCTGCCTGTGACATTCACGACATCAGCAAAAGGTAGCATTGAAGGAGCGTTGTCGTTGAAGATGAAATAATAAATGGCTGAAGAATCCGCGTCAATTCCGTCCCAAGGAGTAACGGGAACATCAGTGAAATCATTGATCCTGAAGAAGTGCTGAACTTGGCCAAGATCATTGATGCCCTGATTTGATACTTTCATGGAGCAACGAGTCCGAAAATTCATCGCCACAGGAAATGGGACAGACACATAGTCAATAGCGGCATCAAATTCGTGGCGAGCGGTGATGTTAATGCGGAAGTCATCCAGCCAGAAACCGCTGCCTTCGTTGTTGCCCATGATGGCATCAGTTTTAACAACCCAGCGAAGCCAGATGGTTTCGCCACCGAAACCAGTCAGATTCAGCTTGCCACCCCATTCGGTGTCATGGCCAGCGGCGTAAGAAGTATCAGGACCGTAGAAATGGTAGTCATCCCACCAAGTTTCATTGCGACCATAATCGTGGAATACTTTCTCCCATGTTATCTGGTCAGTGCTGTATTCTACAGTATAATAGTCAGCGAGACCGTCGCCACCGTCTGGACTATAATTTCTGCCGTCAGCATGAATCCAGAAATCAAAATAGGTGTACCAGGGATCGCCGGGAATTTCCAGCGGCGGCGACACCAATGCGTTCAGAAGCATGGGTTCAATGGGACAATGAGCGCTGAAGTCACCCGTGTGAGGGTTGGCATCAGTGAGTTCCCAGAAATCACCGGCAATAGCGCCACTTGACAAGACCATCTCATCCGCGTCGCCATCGTCGTCGGCGTTGTTTGAAAAGAAACCTTCACCATCAGCCGTGATGGCAATATCATCAACGATGAAACCGTAAGCGTCGCCTTCATCGTCATCAATTGAACTCCAGCCATCATCGGAGCAAAATGCCCAACGGACAATGACGCCTTCCATTCCGGCGTATTCGCTAAGGTCGAATTCTGCATCAACCCAGCCATCAGAAGAACCGCACCAGCCAGCTATATCTGCGCCATAACCCCAAATATCGCCAAAGCTAAATAAGCTTTCATTTGTGTAGGCGGGTGATTCTGGGGTGAAAACTTCCCAGCTATCGCCAGCGTCTGCTGAAATCCAGACGTTGGATCCATCCCACGCATCGTAAGGCGCTTCCGCGTCAGCAGCTACTTCAGATGCATAATAGAGCTTGAAAGTAAGTGTGACTGCCTGACCATCGTATTGACGCAGGTCAAGTTCTGGGGTCATCAGATACTGAAGCCAGTGATTGTCATAACCGTCGAGGTCTTCATTTGAGCACCACCAGCTATTGTTTTCAAAACCATGATTTTCCGAGACATGCCACATTGGGTCTATATCGGTCAAGTCAACTGTTGTCCAGCCGTTCCAATCGTCTTCAAAACCTTCAAAAATATAGAGACTATCGTTATCAGCATCGTCTCTATTCAGATCAGGAATGTCAGACTGCGAGGATGCGATCATCTGGACATTGTCATTAGCCTGAGGTGACACTGCAGAAGCAGCAAAAGGCATTAACACCAAGGCTATCATTAACACTAAAACCGAGCAATTTCTCATTGCTAAACTACCTCCCGTTAGTTTCCTCTAAAGGACAGGAACATCGCGAGTCCTGTTTCGAGGTTATTTCCACTCATTGATGACTAAAAATGTAACTTCAAAACCTATGCTGAGTCAAGCTGTAATTTACTTACTGTTATTACATTTGTTTCAAACAAGGGTGAAAATCGGTTGACAAGCATCATATTCAAGATTATATTTTCAATGATGATTTACATTAACGTGTTAAAAACGATTGCAGTGAATGCGATTAACCTTGGAGGTTCCCATGCCGCGGTTTGAGCTTTACTATCTGGACAAAAAAAGCGCTGAAGAAATCGAGGACATGGTCACTCAGTTGGCGGCTGGCAAAACCCAACTTGACCCTGAAGAATTTCTCAATAAACTTACGGCAAAACTCCCAATAGTCAAATCCGATATTACCAGCGTGCGCCGAAGAATTGAAGGCTTTTATTACACTACAGAGATACTCTGGAGAGAAGCTCTCAAATTAAACAATGGTGACCGAAAAGAGATCATTCATATCGCGAAACTTAAGCCATTGAGCCACTACCACTATCTCACTGGGTCACGTGAGCCACAGATCAATGTAATGACGCGGGCTGATTATTTCAATGATCCCACAACTGCGCTGGTGAAACTACATGATGACATCATTGGTTTAGCCTCTGTTTTCCCACAATTAAAAAAAGGATGACAGGGCAGTTAAACCCTAAAATCATCTTGCTTTACGGATGTATCCTGTCCTGACCTTTCCACCTAACCGGAGGACATACCAGAACAGACAGTAGTGTCTTCACTGGCGCAAAAGCGCAATTTGTAAAAACATCCCATACCCTCAAACATTTTTGCCCACTCAAACGCATTACCATTAACGAGGGTAAAAACAAACGCAGATTCCAGGGAGACTTCACACAGCATCTTTTCGATTGCTGTTGAGTGTTTTCTATAGGGATCGTTTTGTTTTGCGTATTTGAAAATTGTGCCTGATGCTATTGTTAGTGCATGTCATCAATAAAAAGATGCTGTCTATGTGGTGGTTTGTCTATAAATTAGTGGAGATTTAGGACATGACCAAGATTGGAAAGAAAGTGAACATACGAGCGAATCAATCTCTGGAGCGATACCTTCAAGAGATTGGCGAAGTTGAGTTATTAAATACCGCAGAAGAGATTCGCCTTGCGAAAATCATCAACTACAACGCTGATGATGATCCTGATGTCAAGGCAGGGAATCCCCCAAAACACGGTAACGCCGAACGGCAAATCGCACTGGAAAAACTGACCAAGGCGAATTTGCGTTTTGTTGTTTCGGTTGCCAAGCAATATCAGAACCAGGGGCTTTCGCTGGGTGATTTGATTAACGAAGGCAACCTTGGGTTAATTAAAGCGGCGCAGCGTTTTGATGAGACGCGCGGCTTTAAATTCATCTCTTATGCTGTGTGGTGGATCCGTCAGTCGATACTGCAGGCGCTCGCGGAACAATCCCGCGTTGTCCGTCTTCCGTTAAACCGAGTTGGTGCATTAAACAAAATCGGCAAAGCATACAATACGCTCGAACAAGAATACGAGCGTATGCCCTCTCCTGAGGAAATCGCCGAAGAGCTTGAGATGCAGATCACTGAGGTTACGGACACTTTGAAAATGGGCGGTCGTCATTTATCCATGGATGCCCCGTTCAGCCAGGGTGAAGACAATAGACTTCTGGATATCATTCACAATGATATGCAGCCACCTCCAGACTCCAAACTGATGGAAGAGTCATTAAAGAAGGACATAGATCGTTCTTTGGCTACTCTTTCCCCGCGTGAAGCGCAAGTGATTCGGCTATACTTCGGCATTGGCATAGACCATCCATTGACATTAGAAGAGATCGGAGAAAAGTTCCGATTAACGCGTGAGCGCGTGCGTCAGATTAAGGAAAAGGCTATTCGCCGGTTAAGACATACATCAAGGTCTAAGGTGCTCAGAGCCTATCTTGGCTAGCCTTTAAGACCTTTGCATACTACATAGCGGGGAACTTCAGGTTCCCCGTTTTTTATTTTGGTATTTTCATTGCAGATCCGGTGTTTTTAATGAACAATTCCCCCTTGACATCCCACTGGTATGTTTGTATATTATGGTTTGAACGTAAGCTTTCGAGAAAGCGCTTGACAAACCGCTGATTTTTTTACATTTCGATTTAGTTGTGCGTTTACACGCCGATAGCCGTTTCATTTTTTTTATCCTGATTACCAAGTTCGATAGCATAGACATTGATTTTTAGATAGATATATTTTTAGTGGATGGTGTGATATGCACCCAGCGACTTCCCATTCGACAGCCCTTAAAACCTGCCCGGAACTCATCAGGGAGTACTCTGTCCTTAACGATAAGCACCTCAAATACAGACAACTCGGCGCATCTCTCTGCCTTCGTCTTTGCGAGGCGCGAAGCAACGAAGCAATCCCTTGATATTTAAAGGACTTAGAGCCGTAGCCCGGAAGCGACTGCATTCCGGGGTAACCCCCTTACCGTCATTGCGAGCGAAGCAATCTCATAAAAGTTCGAGAATCACCTTCACAACCATCGCGCACCTTAAACGCCCCCAACCACGTCGTACCAGCGAAAGCCGGTACCCAGTTTTGATTTTCAGGTTGTTCTTCCCTAAAAAATCTGTTAAATCCGTTAAAACTGTTGTGAATTAAAGACATAAGGCGGGTGGCATGTCCGGCTTGACCGGACATGTTTGTTTTAATTGAAAAACAGCGGCAATGTCCGCTGTCATGTCTTATTTTTTCTCCTCGTTCCCGACCTGATCGAGAACCCAGATTGAGAGTTTTGGCGTTCCCACGCAGGAGCGTGGGAACGAGTAGCTTCCCCTAGAAGTCTGGTTCGAAACCCCTATTTCCAGCACACTACTCAAATGTC
>CAZAGU010000138.1:2763-9433 GCA_964484805.1 uncultured bacterium | reverse complement strand
CGGAGTACTCTGTAAAATATTCCTGTTTTGAACTGAATATTTTATTTTTTTTGCTAAGCGACACGCTTAGCCCTGCAAATCGCACCGATCTACGTGGAAAATTGAAAAAATATCTTTTAAGATGTGCCGTTTTTTTCTGATTTGGTGCTTTTCGGTCTGGCACTAGTTACCCGGCATCATTGAACATTACTTCAACATCACAACTAAAACTTTCGAGCTGCCATGTCATCCGCTAAAGGTCATCTGTTTTTCGGGCTGTTGTTCGCCTTGCTGTTTGTCTTTGTCGCGTCGGCAATCGCGTCCAATCCGACACCGCTGGAAATTGTGTTGTACATCGTAATATGCCTGATGTTCGCGCTCTGGCCAGATGTTGATATTAAATCTGTCGGGCAACGACTGTTCTACAGCCTGTTCTTCCTGACCGATGTGTATTTGATCCTGAATCAGCAGTTTAAAATTGCGGCGTATTTCGGCTTGATAATCATCCTGCCGGTTTTGGCTCGCCATCGAGGCTGGACGCACAGCCGAATTTCGATGGTTTTGATCCCGCTCCCCATCCTGATCTACCCTATTTATGCCCAAGGAGCAATAAATTTCAGCGGCTTACCGTATTATCTTGCTGCGGCAACAGGATATTACTCACATTTGTTGCTTGATGGCAGGTAAATTGTGTTAAATTGTAATTATAGGGGGGAATATCCTTTTGTGGATTGGATTGGCATATCAATCTTAGCATCAAGAATTCCAATGGAATAATAACATTGGAATTACAGCGAGACTGCTTGCCAACTTAATCTAAGCATATTATAACTGTTTAGAATGTAAATCTGCAGGGAAGGAATCATGTTTTCTTGGACGTGCAAGGACTTGCCATTCACCGGGGTGGAACTTGGCAAACCAATAACTCATACTTGTTCTCGTACTTACAAGTAAAACAAATACCGTTTTGCACCGGCAAAACGTAGTGTAACCCAACTGAGGTACTTTTATGATGCAGCGATTGATTTCAGCGTTGGGAATTCTCCTGCTGATTTTGACAACATCGCTTGGGGCAAACGACGATACAAATGCCCCTCGTCTTCAAGACAAAGTGAAAGAAATACAACTTGATAACGGCTTAAAAATCGTTGTCGTTGAACGTCCTTCTGCACCGGTCTTTTTCTCTCTGATGAACTTCAGAGTCGGCTCGACCATCGAGCAGATCGGCAAGAGTGGACTGTCGCATTTCATGGAACACATGCTCTTCAAGGGCTCGGAAACCATCGGCACGAAGGATTATTCCATCGAAAAGCCGATCATGGACGAGCTGGAAAAAGTCGCCACCGAAATGCGCGACACAAGAATTTCAATTGAACAGTGGCGCTTCGACATGTTCGAGGAATATGCTGCCGAAGTGAAATCTTCCATCGGCGGGCAAGGCTCGGACGGCGAAGCAAAATGGGTGGCTGTTCTGAATGCTCTGCCAACCGACCACGCAGAATTACCTGAAGAATGGCAGAAAACCTCGTGGGTATTCAGCCACCAGGGACATGACTATTGGGCGGATTATCGTCGCGTGCTAGAAGATCGCAATATTATTGCCGATCTGATTAAGCAACAGCGCGAGCAGATCATCCAGACGCACATTGATGGCATTTACACTGGTCATGGCGCACAAATGTTGAACGCCTTCACAGCTTACGATCAGACTGGCTACATGGTAGGCTTACCCTCCAACTGCCTTGAGCTTTGGATGAATGTTGAAGCTGACCGTTTTCAGAACCCCGTCTTCCGCGAATTTTATTCCGAGCGTGAAGTAGTCCAGGAAGAGCTTCTTGGCAATCAGAACAATCCTTTCCGGTTTCTGTATTCCAACTTCCTCCAAGGCTCATACACCGCGCATCCTTATGGCAGACCGATTATAGGCTGGCAGAACGACATTCAAACGACTCTGCGCTCCGAAATGGACGAGCATTTCCGCAAATTCTACGCGCCCAATAACTGCCAGATGACCATCGTCGGCAATGTTGACGCTGAAGAAGTCTTCAGCCTCGCTCGCAAACATTTCAGCAGTTGGAAGACCGGTGAAGTGGCTCACACTGTCACCGTTAAAGAACCAGAACAGCACGGCGAACGTCGGATCAGTGTTGAGTTTAACGCCGAGCCGCGTTTGATTACAGGCTATCACGTTCCCGCCGCGCCGCATCCTGATTATTACCCATTGCAGATGGTGGTCAGCATCTTGTATGAAGGCAGAACATCGCGATTCTATCGTTCAATCTTTCAGGAACAGGGTCTAACCGCAGGACCTCCAATGGCGATGATCGGTCCCTCCGACCGTTACCCAGGAATGCTGGCACTTATCGCAGGCCCCAATGCTGGTCACACGATTGAAGAAGTTGAGCAGGCAATGTATGCCGAATTGGATAAGCTGAAAAACGAGCCTGTCAGCGATTTCGAGATCGAACGGATTCATAATCGCTACCAAACCACAGAGCTAACAAGATTACGCTCCAATCAGTCACTGGCGTTCTCGCTATCAGGTGGATTTGTCAACACAGGTGATTGGCGCAGTATCATCGAAAATTACGACCGCCTGATGGCGGTTACTCCTGAAGATATTCAGCGCGTGGCAAAGAAATACTTTACATCAACGAACCGAACCGTTGCTTTCACGGTCAAACCCGTCGAGAACATCGCTAATGCTGAAGTCATCCAGGGAGGAGTTGGACAATGAAAATGCGAAAACTAATGATAATCGCTCCTCTGATGATGTTCGTGATGATCCTCGTCAGTTGCGGCGGCAGTGCTCAGCAGATGAGCGTTACGAAAAGCTTCGACCTTGCGAGCATCCCTGTCCCAGAAATCAGATGGGAACCGCCGGTTTACTCCGAGTTTGATCTCGAAAACGGCATCACGGGCTTAGTCATTGAAGATAACGAAGTTCCACTGGTGGATTTCTACTTTTCCTTCCCAGCACCCTTCGATCCGATTGGCAAGGAAGGCATTTCCGAGATGGCGGCCTGGACATTGCGCAATGGTGGCAGTGTCAATATTTCTGGCGATAGCCTGAATAATTTCATCGAATATAAGGGAGCACGTCTTAATGTCTTTGCAGGACAGGAAACCGTTTACATTTATGGTTTGTGTCTGAAGCAGGATTTAGACCTCATCATGGGGATCGCCAGAGAATTGGTTGACAACCCTGCCTATCCTCCGCAAGTCGTTGAGTTCAAGAGGAATCAGACATTAGAAGGTATTCGCCGCCAGAACGACAATCCTGGCCGTTTGGCTTCACGTGAAATGAACAAGCTTGTTTACAAGAACCATCCTAAAGGACAGACGAACACCACGCAGTCTGTTAATTCTGTCACCCGCGATGATATGATTGAATATCATACCCGCGTTTTCCAGCCTAAAGGAACAGTGTTCGGACTTTCCGGCGACATTACGCCTCAGTATGCTGAACAGCTTACCCGCAAACATTTCGGCAACCTCGTTGGCAAAGGCGAACCATTTGCCCCCATGCCTCAGGTTACTGAAGTTGCGGAACCCGGCATGTATTATGCCTACAAAGATGTGAATCAAGCCTATGTCGTGATGGGTCATCAGTCAGTTGACTACAAAGACCCACGCCGTCATGCCGCTGAAATAATGAACTACATTCTCGGTGGCGGTGGTTTTCAATCAATCCTGATGAGGAAAATCCGTGTCGATCAGGGTTTGGCTTACGGTGTCGGCTCGCGCTTTACCATGCCATCCTCTACGGTTGGTATTTTCCGGGTTGGCGCCTCGACGCGTCTCGAAGAGGCAAGCCGCACCTTGAACGTGATGGAGCAGGTCATCACCGATTATCAGAAAGAAGGACCCACAGCCGAACAGTTTGATGCCGCCAAAGAGGCATACTTAAACAGCTATGTCTGGGATTTTGAAAGCTCGGAAGATTATCTTGGCACGCTCGTTTATCTTAAGCGCGAAGGATTGCCTCTTGACACGCCTCAGCGTGATCTGGCAGCGTATCAGGCGTTGACTCTCGAACAGGTGCAAGAAGCTGCTAAAGAGTTGCTTCATCCCGATCGTCTGATTAAGGTCGTGATTGGTGATAAAGATAAGATGGATCAACCACTGGAGAGCTTTGGTAAAGTGAATGTGCTTGACATTTCCGTAGAATAACCCCATCTTAAGACTATCCAATTTGATTCGGTCGCCCAATTATTCAATTGGGCGACCGAGTGCCGTTCAATAAACGGAAGCTACCCGTGAAATACCTGATTCAAACTGCCCGACCCCGCCAATGGGTCAAGAGTGCTTTTTTGCTCACACCCGCCTTGTTTACACTTCAGGTGCTAAATCCTGACGTGTGGCTACGGTTATTTTATGGCATGTTTGGCTTCTCCCTCATTGCCTCAGCAGTTTACACACTCAATGACATTCTCAACCGCGAAGAAGACCGCCACCATCCTCTGAAGAGGCACCGCCCCATCGCTGCGGGCAGGCTCAGCATTCAAGGCGCATCCATCTGGGCTGTGTGCCTGCTGTTATTTGGCACGGGCTTGATGCTTCAGGCGGGTCAACACGCGACGCTGTTTGGCTTGGTCTATTTCGCGCTGATGATGCTCTACTCAATGTTGCTACGGAAATACTATCTTGTAGATGTGCTTGTCATTGCCGTTGGTTTTGTGCTTCGGGTGGAAGCTGGCGCGGGAATCATTGAAGAGCCAGTTTCACATTGGCTGTTGCTCTGCACTTTTACAATCGCGCTCTATATGGCGATGATTAAACGACGGCAGGAAATTGCCACGCTTTCCAAACAGGAAATATCCACCCGGCAGGCGCTTAGAAGCTACCCTTGCCTGAGTATAATTGACGGCTGGATTGCGGCGCTTGGAGGCATGACGGTGCTGTGCTATGCGCTCTACACCGTTGATCCTGCTACTGTCGCAAAACATCAAACTGGCGCGTTACTTTACACCGTACCATTCGTAGTATATGGTATATTCCGCTACCGCACCCTCACTGACATCGGCGGAGCGGGTGAAGACCCGGCAGGGCTGGTGTTGAATGACACAGGCATTCGCTTAGTCGTCGTATTATGGGCGCTGACCGTCGGGGCGATTTTGTTTTTCGCTGGCAATTAAGTAAAATCTGGAGACAACATGAAAACTAGACAACTTGGAAACACTGATCTTAATTTGACCGAGATCGGCTTCGGCGCTTGGGCTATTGGTGGCGAGGATTGGAAATTTGGTTGGGGACCTCAGGATGATAAAAAGTCGGTCGAAGCCATCAGCGCGGCGCTGGATTTGGGAATGAACTGGATTGACACCGCGGCGATCTATGGCTTGGGACACAGTGAAGAAGTAGTAGCGCAGGCTTTGGAAGGCAAACGGCAGAACGTCATCGTCGCTACGAAGTGCTCTCAGGTTTGGGATAAAGAGGGCGATATTTCGCAAGTGCTGAAAGCTGAGAGTATCAAGCGCGAGTGTGAGAACAGCTTGAGGCGGTTGCGGACGGATTTCATTGATCTCTATCAGATTCATTGGCCCGCGGATGAAGAAAACATCGAAGAGGGCTGGGAAGCGATGAGCCAACTCCAAAAAGACGGCAAGATTCGCTATGCTGCGGTTTCCAACTTTCGACTTGAGCACTTGAAGCGCGCCCAACCGATTCATCCGATTGCCTCGCTTCAGCCGCCATACAGCATCATTCGGCGCACCTACGAAATGGATGGTGAGTTTGATTTCTGTCGAAAAAACAAGATTGGCGTGGTTGCGTACAGCCCGATGCAGTCAGGTTTGTTGACCGGAAAGTTTGACATCAAGCGCGTGGCTGGAACCGATTGGCGGCGTGGTTCTGTCGAATTTAAAGAGCCAAACCTTTTAGTGAATCTCTGGTTTGCCGATCAACTGAAACCTATTGCTGAGAAATACGAGCACACCGTGGCACAACTGGCGATTGCCTGGACATTGCGCGACCCGGTGGTGACATCCTCGATTGTTGGCGCAAGGACTCGCCAGCAAGTCGAAGAGATCGTCGGGGGCGCGGATTGGAAGCTCCTGCCTGAAGATTTGCTGACGATTGACAATCTTATCGCCGAGCGCAATCAGAAGCTGGCGTAGGGGAAGAAACCTGTAAGAACGTGTGTTGTGCTTGTTCAAGTAGTAAAAATCCTATTCTAGGGACACGTCGCTCCGGCGAAAGCTGGAGCCAAGTATTGATTTTCAGGGTCATTCTTCTTTATTGTTATACCAGCGAAGGCTGGAATGACAGCACAGGGAGCGTTTGGCGCGCTCGATAATTGAAGGTGTTTATACTCGTTCCCACGCTCCTGCGTGGGAATGTAGGGTGTCATGTCCGGCTTGTTTCTCCTAATTCCCCACAGCGGACAACGTCCACTGTCATACCAGCGAAGGCTGGTATCCATCGCTTTGAGAGAAAGAGGTTTTATCGACAGATTTTACAGATTACGCAGATAATTATGTTCTTGTCTTTAATCTGTTCAATCCGTTTAATCTGCAGTGAATACGGGATTTAAACATACGAATTCTCAGTCTGGATTCCCAATCAAGTTGGGAATGAGGAGAAAAAGGAAGAACAATTGATTGAACGTTTTTAAAGCCTTGGATTCCAGCCTTCGCTGGAATGACAGCACAGGGAGCGTTTGGCGCGCTCGATAATTGAAGGTGTTTAT
>CAZAGU010000138.1:0-2663 GCA_964484805.1 uncultured bacterium | reverse complement strand
AATTGATTGAACGTTTTTAAAGCCTTGGATTCCAGCCTTCGCTGGAATGACAGCAGTAAAATGTGTTGTGCTTGTTCAAGTAGTGAAAATCCTATTCTAGGGTCACGTCGCTCCGGCTTTCGCCGGTACGACATTCCTAGGCACACCAACAACAAAAAAAAGGCATTTGTTAGTGAAAAGAATTATACACCTCATACTCATTTTATGCTTTCTGGCAACTCCTGCACTGGCAGATAAAATCCTGATTCCCATGGATTTAGCCCAGCACGATCACCTCAAAGCCTACGGAGTAGTGTACTGGACAATTAAACAGGGCGGTAAATCCGAGTGGCTGCTGAACTATCGCCATGGTTCATTCCTGTGCGATGACTATGAACAACTACAACGCCTCTGCCGCTTGCGCGGTGTCAGCTTCGAGGTCATCAGCGGCGCCGAAACCGCCAAAATTTACGCCACTATTGAAGAATCCAACATGGAAGTAGTGCCGCTGGAGAAATCTCCGAAGATTGCCGTCTATGCACCTTCCTATTATCAACCCTGGGATGATGCGGTGTTGCTGGCGCTCACCTACGCAGAAATCCCCTACGATCAGATTTACGATGACGAAGTGTTGAAGGGAAAGCTGTCCGACTACGATTGGCTCCACCTTCACCACGAAGATTTCACTGGTCAGATGGGAAAATTCCTGCGCTCTTACAAGAATGCCGATTGGTATCTGGAACACGTTGCCAAAGACGAAGCACGCGCTAAACAATGGGGCTATCCTACAGTCAGCGAGCTTAAAAAAGGCGTGGCGAGGGAGATCAGAAACTACGTCAGCAAAGGCGGTTTCCTGTTCGCCATGTGCTCAGGCACCGATACATACGACATCGCACTCGCCGCTGAAGGCGTTGACATTGTTGACTCACCTTACGATGGCGATCCACCCGACCCAAACGCCCAAAAGAAGCTCGATTATTCCAAGTGTATGGCGTTCACCAATTTCAAGCTGGTTTTCGACCCGAACGAGTATGAATTTTCTAACATCGACATGACTAAGGACTCGGGGCGAGGCTTTCGCGATGATGACGGCGATTATTTCACGCTGTTTGAATTTTCCGCCAAATATGACCCCGTGCCCACCATGCTGACTCAGTGCCATACGTCAGTGGTTAAGGGTTTCATGGGGCAAACGACGACGTTCCGACGCTCATTGGTCAAGCCGTCGGTGATCGTGATGGGTGAATACGAAGGGCGCGACGAGGTCAAGTACATCCACAGTAATTTCGGTAAGGGTTTCTGGACGTTTTACGGCGGGCATGACCCGGAAGACTACCGGCACATGGTTGGAGATCCGCCCACCAATCTTGAACTGCATAAAAATTCGCCGGGCTACAGACTGATCCTGAACAATGTCCTGTTTCCTGCGGCTAAGAAAAAGAAGCTGAAGACGTAAGCCTGTGAAAATGCAAAAGGGATATTAGCGATAATTTGCTAATATCCCTTTTACATTCAAGTGTGTCAGTCTGTCTGATAATGCTGAATCAATAAACACCACGTCGCTCCGGCGAAAGCCGGAGCCCAGATTGAGCGTTGATAAGTCCTGCATAAACAAGGCATAAATAATATATTCTGGATACCGACTTTCGTCGGTATGACATGCGCGTGGCTTATTTAACGCCTGTTTTCTAATAATTAGACAGACTCGTGTGAATCATTCCTCTTCCGAAAACTCCAGAATATCTCCCGGCTGACATTCGAGCGTCCTGCAAATCCCTACTAATGTGGAAAAGCGGATAGCTTTGGCTTTATTGTTCTTCAGAATTGACAGATTCGCCATGGTGATCCCAACCTTTTCCGATAGCTCAGTCAGGGATATTTTCTTTTTCATCAGCATCAGGTCTAAATTCACTTTGATAGACATTTCCGCTCCTATATGGTTAAATCCTGATCCTGCTGCATTTTGACACCCGCTTCGAAAATTCGGGAGATGATGACAATCAGCAACCCACAGAGGACGATACCCAGATGGATCTGAAGGTCGAAGTCAGGCTTGACCTAACCGCCGGGGATAATCAGATTCTTGATATAGATCATCCCTACGATCGAGCTTATAATGCCAACCACGGGGCCTGAAGCCATGATCGCATAGCCGATGTTCTGTATTCGTTTTGGGTTGTGCTCATCAAAGGGATTACCCGCGTGAATCGTCCTGAAGATAAGCCGCAACTGGTGAATTACCCACATCAACCCTGCCATTAGAACTAAAGGGAGCAAGAACAACCAGATCGGGGCATTTTTGACCTGAATTGTCGTTGCTCCCTCGGTCTTTTTTACGAAAAAACCGATATCCTCAAGGTCTTGATTGCCATACTCCCAGTTAATGCTGATAGGCAATGTGACATTGACATCGGACGGCGATGAATCAAAGATCGCAAAGCCGATTAAAACGAGTGGCACAAGAACGAAGGGCACAAAACTGAGATACCAGGCGGCATCTACAATGAACTTAAAAAATGATACCGATTTTCCCGGCTTGAAATACGGGTTCTTCCGGTCTGAGGTCATTTCGACCGCTTTGGTTGAAATTTTGTCTGACATGATGTCTCCTTGTTTGAATTAAACTTAGGAGGTTCTTGCAAAAGTATTTTGTATTTGATAGCGAAATTCTTTGATAAGCATCT
>CAZAGU010000137.1:0-9463 GCA_964484805.1 uncultured bacterium | reverse complement strand
CAAGCCGGACAGGCCCCACCCGCCGTTTTAAGGAAGAAATCCCTGAAAATCAAAAATGGGTAACGGCTTTCGCCGGTACGACGGGGAGGGGATAAATGCGATGGATACCTGCCTTCGCAGGTATGACATAAAGGAAGAATGACCGTTAAAATGAAATTCTGGGTACCGGCTTTCGCCAGTACGACGGGGAGGGGATAAATGCGATGGATACCTGCCTGCGCAGGAACGACAAAACGAGCGAGGAGGCACCGAAATGCCTCCTCGTGCAGTGACCATTCACTTTAAAATCACATTATATTTTGGGCTTCTATGGCAGGAGATTTTTAATCATCGCCATAGGGTCAAATGGCAATGAAGCTGGCGTGTAATGAACGTATAGCCCAATAATCAAGCCGGTATGGCTGATTTTGGGGTCTCCGATTAAAGCTCTACTACCCAGTTCTTCACCATCATAATTTACATTCCATTCATTGACGGCTGGCGAGAATTGGAAACCTGTTCTCACACCAATGTTAATATCCGGGCTGTAGGCATAGTCAACGCCTGTTGCGCCTGAAAAACAGATAGTGTGATTGCTCAACACTAAATCTGCATCACCGTAAGTCTGGGTAATTGAAAAAATCTTGTAGCCAACTTTGGCTTCAAGATCAAAACCCTTCCGACCCATGTAATAACGCTTGAACATCCCAATATGGGCGGCG
Source organism: uncultured bacterium (assembly GCA_964484805.1). Lineage (GTDB taxonomy): Bacteria > Electryoneota > AABM5-125-24 > Hatepunaeales > Hatepunaeaceae > CAZAGU01. The sequence goes on along the minus strand of CAZAGU010000137.1, from coordinate 8,762 downwards.
TAATTGCTAATCGTCGGCGCACCATCCGGCTCATGCCTTACGCCTCCGGAATACCGTACTGTTTCCAGTCCAGTCGAGAAGGAAGCGTGTAAACCAATTAACGCAAAAGTCTGAAGCCAACCTGTTGCAGGAGCAAGATTGATGTGGAAATCAAGATCCGTTCCAATAGCAAATCCACTATAATCCTTCAACAGAAATCCACCTGCCATGGGAACGGCTCCTTCTTTGATGTCCCTTTTGATGTCCATCTGGAACAGACCGGGCTTGACTGCGACATCCATCCGAAGACGAGCGTGTTCAATCACTAACATTTCAGGCGCCCAAATACCCTGGCTGATTGCATAACCCGATGAGGTTGCAACGCTGTTTTCTTTGTTATCAGCGATGTCTTTGACGCGAACCCAGCCATCTTTGGCTAAAAACAGCTCGCCTTTTTCATCAACTTCCCACTGACCGACCCAGAAAGGATCATCGTACTTGATGCCTTCTTTCTTGCCAAGGGCAAATTTAATTTCACCATCGCTTACTTCTTTGATGGGAGCGGTGAGTTTGAAGCCATCCATACCGCGCATTGCCGTTTGGAGATTTCTGGCGAACGTCAGCGCTGCTGAGCCAAAGGCTTCATTTTCATCTCTATCAGTACCAAAAGCCCATGTTTTCTTGGTTAATACATGAACAACTTTTGGGCCAGCGTCTGTAAATTTGACCTTGAACCAGATTATCCCACCCTTGATTGTCCATGTAACAGACTTGCCATCGTCACTTACTTCACGCTCTGTGGAATTCAAAAAAGGAAGATAGATGTAGGAGGAGTTCATCACTTTTTCAATTTCTTCAAGTGTGATACCGGACTCTTTGGCTTTGGTGGCAAGGAAACTGACTTTCTTTTCGGGGCTTAGGTATTCCCCAGCGCGCACTTCCATTGTGCTTACCAGAATTTTCTGGATCGGAGGCACAATCTTTTCTTCCATGAGCTTTGTGATTTCCTTGACGGACAAGGAATCTATTTTGTTAGCTGCTATAACAAAATCATGGATTATTGCTTCCGGGAGTGAGTTGTAGTCAAACCGTTCAATCTCAATGAAGTTTTTCATGGTGTCAAGAAGTGCAGGAACAAACTTACCCGGCAATTTTCTTGCGCTAGGCGAAGTTAGAAGCACAGAATTCATGAACGAAACCGATTTTCGCTCATACTTTGATTGTTGAGCAAAAACTGCTGAAGATGTGAAGAAAATTGTGATTAAGACAAAACATACCATTCGCTTCCACATAGAAGCCTCCCTAAAGGTGATTAAAGTATTGGAAAATGGCTAGTTTGTAGTCACCATGCTAAATATTAAACGACATAATGACCACCTGTTGAAGTAAATGAGAATTACTCGCACACTTCACCATGTAAATTAGTTGAATATTTTCCTATGACAAGGAAGATATAAGCTTAAAAATATCACTCGGGAAAATTTCAATAAAAGCTAAATTGTAGCTTCTTGATAGAAAATAAACAAAAGCCATCGGTAATATACCGACGGCTTTTGCTGTGAAACTCGTTTTTTTTATCATCTACCCTTCGCTAAACTTCTGCTCATCTTTGGGAACGTACCATTCATCAAGCTGAAATCCCGGGCGGAACGGATAGAATTTCACGTTTTTAAACCGCCTGTCATACGCCGGCTTGCGCATCGTGCTGAACAGGAATGTGTAAGGCTGCTCCTCGTGCAAAATCTGCTGGAAACGATGGTACATCGCGACCCGCTTGTCGAGGTCGAACTCAACGCGCGCCGCATCTATCAGTGAATCCACTTCAGCGTTGCGGAACTCCACATGATTCGACCCGCGACCGGTTGCCGATTCAGAATGCCAGACCTGCTTGGGGTCGCCACGCATCCCGAACACCCAGCCCAGATAGCAAGCGTCAAAATCATGGTTGCGGATGTAATTATTGATGAACACCGACCACTCTAGCCGCCGGATATCCATCTGCACGCCAATCATGAACAAGTCTTCACGCAGAATGGATGCCAACTGCTCGGCAAAAGGACTGCCTGATGGAACTAACAGCTCAAACTTGAACTCAAGCGAATCCTTCTCGAGGATGCCGTCATTGTCCACATCCGCCCAGCCTGCTTCAGCCAACAACGCCATCGCCTTCTCTGGGTCATACACATAAGGCACAATAGTGGAGTCATAATCCTGACCATAGCGATAGAATGGACCGGTGACGATTTCAGCAAAACCAAACAACAGCTTCTCGCCCATATCTTTGCGCCGCACCATGTGCGTCATCGCCCGCCGGACTCGCCTGTCTCCAAAAATGGGATGCCCAGCCCGCCAGCCAAGATAACCGTAACTCGGAACAACATAGGTGGTTTTAATGAAGTCGTCGAGGAATTTCTTGCGGTTGGTCATGGTGAGATACTGGATCGTGGTTAAATTCTGCATCAAATCAATTTCGCCATTCTTCAGAGCCACCAGCGATGCAGTCTGATCGGTGAGCACGCGCCAGATAATGCGATCCAAATATGAGTAGCCTTCCCCACGCCAATAATCTTTGTTGCGGGTGAGAACGATTTCCTGACCAGTTTTCCAGCTTTCAAAGTTAAATGGCCCACTGCCGACCATAGGTTCACGGTTGTTAGGGTGAGTGTTGAAATCATTGCCAAATTGCTCGATTCTGGTGTGAATGTCGCGACAAAGTGTCCTTAGGTTTTCACGCTTCGGGAAAGTTCCCGGCTGAGCGCTTGATGCAATTTCCGCCACCAAGGGCAATGTATTTAACGCCTGATGCGCCGTTGTCTCGGTTTGGAAAGTGTATTGATAAGCCTGATCGAAAGCGGCATCTGACTTTAGAAAATCGCGTACAGCCGCCAGTTGATCCGTTGTGCTTAGATTGTCAAAGTTGTCAATTTCATGCTTGACAGCTTTCCATGACAAGGCTTCGTCAGTCAAGTTGCCGATGGATTTCTCGGTGCTTTGCAGTACAATTGCTGGAAGTAGCTCACTCCAGATCAGCTCAGGATCGGCGTCCAGAGCATCGGCGACCTTGCCGAATGATCCGCCGCGCACGACTTGGTAGAAGCTCAAATCATCCATTAATCCTTCAGAATCAAAGATATGCTTGGGCATCACGCTGAAACTACCGAGAAACTCGATGTGCAGAAAATATGGCTGTGAGCAATACATGACCAGCGTGTGGTCGTCCGGCATTGCCAAGCTGTCAACCTCTTTGTAGTATGGCTTGCTGGGCAAGTCATCGACAAAAGGATTCATGATCGCCTTCAGCGAGAACACTGCGTCTTCCATGGTCATCGGTGTGCCGTCGTTCCAGTGTGCTTCCGGGCGTAGCTCCCATTCATAACGCAGGTGATCTTCCGAAACCTTCGGCAAGTCAACCGCCAGTAATGGCGCATCATCCCAAGGCGGTTCGCGGCGAGTGGTCAGGAAACTCTCGTAGATGTAACCGCCGTAAATCATCGTGGCGCTGGCTGAAGACGAGATGTATGGGTTCAGGTTTTCTGGTTCGTCGAGCAAATTTGCAACGATCCAATCGCCGGTCGTTGGCTCGATCGAGCTCAGCGCGTTATTGTCTTCCGGACTATCCCCTGGGATAAATGCCTGCGATCCGCCGACCTTGCATCCGTTTAACGCAAATGCCAAGGTCAACATAAACAAGACCAAACACCAGTTGAATTTGCGATTCATAGTGAATCCTTTATCGATTCTGCATAAAAATTCTAACAAGCACACTGCGCGGCTTAGTCTAAAACTGCCCAAGAGTGCTAAATGTTCTGTGAGGCGTATGGGTTGCTGATTGACTACGCCGCTGAAAAGTGAACAATCGCTGTCATTCCCGCGAAGGCGGGAATGACAGCGCAATGTGTGTTTGACCTGCTCAATCAGTGAGAGTATTAATCTCGGAAAGCCTGCCTTCACATCATAACACCGAACATTGTCTGCTGTGGTTATTTTCGCTATGAGAAACATTCCCGGGCAAGCCAGACATGCCACCCGAAACACTGGCACCCCTAAAATTATACATTCAAAGGAGAAACAGAAGGCTGTCTCCCCTTTGTCAGTAAATAACTCAACACCCGGAGGTGAATCAGATTGGGGTGAGTTCCAGCATTTCAATCAAGACCGTCAATCCTACAGAGCCTCAGTCAATTTCATGCCTTCAGCAAATCCATTCAGATTCTGCTCTTCCGTGCCCTTGGGAACACGATGACGAATGACCTTTTCCCAGATTTCTGCACTGATGGGCAGTTCTTTGGCAATAGCGCCGATGAGGATCGTGTTCACAAGCTTCGGATTACCGACCTTGTGAGCCACTTCCAAACCGTCAATCGCCATCACGCGCTTGACGATTTTCTTCGCTTCTTTAATGGGGTCTTCTGGGTAGGAAAACGCCTTTGTCTGCGCTATGGGTGGAATGATCTTCTGTGTATTAATCACCAGCAGTCCATTCTCGGCAACCTGTGGTGCCCAGCGCAAGCCTTCAGCCGCTTCAAAAGCCAGCACAACATCAGCCTGCCCAGCGGGGATCAGCGGCGAATAGACTTTGGTGGCAAAACGCACATGCGAGGAGACAACGCCGCCTCGCTGGGACATACCGTGTACTTCAGATTTCTTGGCGTCGAAGCCGGCTTCCATGGCTGCTTCAGTGAGCAACTCTGAAGCAAGGATTACTCCTTGCCCGCCGACACCAACGATCAGTATGTTAAATGTTTTATCCATGAGAGTACTTCGTTTTATGTTAATTTGAAATGAACAAATTTATTCGACCGAAAGACTTATCACCAGAAAACCATTGGTGATGTAAGTCAGTCCTGAACCTTGCAAAACCGTGACAACAGGATTGACTTCACGGCGGTTGGCTTGATCCCAGACGACAAACCGCAATGCCTGATCTATCATGAAACCATCAACCTCGTCTGTGGTGCTGTCATCACCCCAGAGGGCGATCCCCCAGTTTGAATCGCTTGGATCCAACGATTCCTTGCCCGCAAGCAGCGAATCTGGAGTGTAACAGGCAATTTCAGTTCCAGCGACCACAGTGAGACCCGTGATCTCGTTAATGATAACCGACATATTCAGTCCGGTGTTTTTAGGTTCGGGAAAGTGATCTAAAATCCCTCGTCCCGTGAAAGTAATTGAAAACAACGGCTTATTCGGATCGTTGCTGTGAATTTGGAGCGACGCGTTGAAAGCGCCAGTGTCTGAAGGCGTAAACGCCACAATTAGTTCAACTGATCCCTCAGCTTGCAAAGTATAGCTTGCTGAGCTAATGTACTCAAAACAACCCCGGTCATTGTTCAGAAGAACCGAGTCTATCTGCAAATCAGCGTCGCCAAGGTTTTCGATTTGGACACCGGCAGTGCGCTCATTTTCGATCTGAATCGAGCCAAAATCAACTTGAAGCGATCCGGCAGAAATCGAAGGAGCAGGTGTATCGGGTCCCACGGGATCGTTATCGTCGTCCCCACAAGATGCCGTGCAAAGCACCATCATTATTGCGACAACTGACCATAGTACCGTGTGCAGAAATGTCATCTTCATCTCATCTCCAGATTTTTTCTAAGCCTTAGAACCAAGGAGTCGTTTTTTTGTATAAGCCGCCATCAGATCTGCAATCGTTTTACGCGGAAGCAGTCTGGTTAAGTAGGGCACTGATTTGGAAATCGCACCAGTCAGCACCAGTCGCTTGTTCTGCAACATGCCGTCGTAGCCCAGCCGAGCCACTGGTCTCGCGTCCATCATCTGTATCTGATATTTGCCAGTGTCCTTGAACCCTGCCGCATTAAAGAAATTCGTCCGCGTTGACCCTGGTGCTAGACAAGAAACTATTACGCCACTGCCTTCAAGCTCAGCCGCCAACGCTTCTGTGAAGCTCAAAACATAAGCCTTGCTCGCGCCATAAACCGCCAGATAAGGCATAGAGACCAAGCCGGCAGTCGAGGCGACGTTCATTATCCAGCCAATGCCTTTGGCGGTCATATCCGGCAGGAAAGTGTAGGTCAATTTTGTCAAAGCAGTGATGTTTAACTGTAAAAGCGCATCAATCCGCTCGGTGTTCTCATCCTTAAACGACCCATACAGACCAAAGCCGGCGTTATTAATCAACGCATCAATCGTCAGACCAAGCTCGCGGATTTTGTCCCGAAGGAATTCGACCGCGTCGGGTTGGCTAAGATCAGCGGCAATCGCCCAGGTTTGCACGCCATAGCGCTGATTCAGCGACACAGCGAACTCGTCGAGGACTTCTTGCCTCCGGGCGGTAAGAATTACATTCCAACCATCGGATGCCATTATGTCGGCAAGTTCTCTGCCGATGCCTTCTGAAGCGCCAGTAATTAACGCGATTTTATTCTTAAATGCCATTGCTTCTCTTAAAACCTGTTACAGAAAATTCAACCAGATTGAACGGATGGCTTCTAATGAAATCGCACCCGTTCAGTCCGATTTTACCCGGCGGTCAGTTTGAAATGACCTCTTCTTTCAAAGCTTTCAGTGTTAAGCCTTTCAGTGGCTAAACACCCTTAATCCGGCAGATTGCAGGTGTGAACTGGTTCTGTGAACTCAAGCTTCTTGCCAGAGATCGATTCAATCGCTTCCACCGGGCAGACTTGAACGCAAAGCGTACAGCCTGTGCAAGTGTCGGGATCAATCGTTACCTTCTGCAAGCCTTTGTCCGTGGTCTCTTCGATTAGCGCGATTGAAGGACAGCCGATCCTGACGCAAGCGCCGCAACCGTTGCAGGCATCCAGCAAAACCCGATAAGGGTCTGCTTTCTGCTTGCTGGGGTATAGTACACACGGGCGGGTGGTGATAATCACCGACGGCTCGTTCAGGCTTGTCGCTTCCTTCAACGTTTTCATCGACTCTTCATAATCATAGCTGTCAATGTTGTAAATATGATTAACACCGAAGGCTTTGACAATGTCGAGGATGTTCACTGCGCGGGTTGGTTCGCCCTGTAGGGTAAAGCCAGTGCCGGGATGTTGCTGACCGCCAGTCATTGCTGTGGCGCGGTTGTCGAGGATAATCAGCGTGATCGCCGATTTGTTATAAACGGCATCGAGAATGCCAGTCATTCCTGAGTGAATGAAGGTCGAGTCGCCAATTACCGCCACTACGGGTCGTTTCGAGCCATCGACGTGTTTTACGCCGCTCGCCATTCCAATTGACGCACCCATGCAGATGCAGGCGTGAAGGGCATTCAGCGGTTGAAGCGCGCCGAGTGTGTAACAACCAATGTCACCGAAAACGTCGGCTTTCAGTTTCTTCAGCGCGTTAAACATTGTGCGGTGAGGACAGCCGGGGCAGAGCACTGGTGGGCGAGGTAAAACCTTAACCTCCACCGGATGGAACTTGGGTTTGGCGTTGTCGAGCACGCCAGCTTCGCGCAAGCCTTCCTCGACGACATCCGGGTTCAGCTCGCCTTCGATGGGGAAGTATTTTTTGCCTTCGCAAGCGATGCCTGTGACTTTCAACTGATCTTCGTAGAACGGTTCGAGTTCTTCAACCACCAGAATTCTGTCCATGCCGTTCGCGAACTTGCGAATGGCTTCAATCGGCATCGGATGCGACATACCAACCTTGAAGATTGGCAGGTTCGGCATCACTTCGCGAACATGATGATAGGATACGCCGCCGGTAACAATTCCAACCTTCCCTTCGCCTGCCATGGCATAGTTGAGCGGGGAATTATTGCTATATTCCGCCAGCTTGAGCAGGCGAATCTCTATGTCATGATGGCGACGACGAGCATACTGCGGCACCATCACAAAGCGTTCCGGGTTGCGCACAAATAATGAATGCGTCGGTTCTGGCCAGGGCTCGAGGTTGACGATGCCCTTAGCGTGAGCAATTCTGGTTGTGACTCGCAACATCAGTGGCGTGGCAAACTTTTCGGATATTTCTATGCCTGCCTTCATGAAATCATGTGCTTCGCCGGAATCAGAAGGCTCAAGCATGGGAATCTTGGCAAATTTTGCGATTATCCGGTTGTCCTGCTCGTTCTGAGATGAGTGCAGGTCGGGGTCATCGGCAGAGATAAGAACAAATCCACCAACTGTGCCTGTGTAGGCAAAGGTCATCAGCGGATCCATGGCAACGTTCACGCCCACATGCTTCATGGTAACGAGCACCCGCGCGCCGGACAGGGCAGCGCCGACACCGACCTCGAAGGCGACCTTCTCGTTGGGGTTCCACATTGCTTTAACGTTGGGCAGACGCCCGTAGGTTTCAAGAATTTCGGTAGATGGCGTGCCGGGATAACCAACACCGAAGAATACTCCGGCTTCCCGTGCGCCGAGTGCGATTGCTTCATTTCCAGAAAGCATCATTCGCATTGGTTTAGTAATCTCTGGAAGTTTCTGTGTCTTAGCCATTTATCACCCTTGTATTTATTCCGTAAAACGGAGTAGCTAGTATCGTGTTTGTCTGTCTTAAATCTATTGCCAAACAGGCTTGACAGCCCAGAATTGGCATTTTTTTGTTTTTATCCAACGTTATCGCTCCTGCGAAGGCAGGAACCCACCGCATTCATCTCTATCCGTCATCGCGAGGAAGCGAAGCAATCTCACAATGTTCGAGAATAAACCTCACAACCATCGAGCGCATTCAACCGCACCCACACCACGTCGTACCAGCGAAAGCCGGTACCCAGTTTTGATTTTCAGGGGTTTTTTCCTTATCTGTTGTGCGTCTCTTTTTTTCTCTCAATGCGATGGATACCTGCCTTCGCAGGTATGACAGCGGACAAA
>CAZAGU010000136.1:0-9476 GCA_964484805.1 uncultured bacterium | reverse complement strand
GTACGACGTGGAGGGGAATAAATGCGATGGATACCTGCCTTCGCAGGTATGACAGAAGGAAGAAATTCCTGATTAACGTTCTCTGGGTACCGGCTTTCGCTGGTACGACGTGGAGGGGAATAAATGCGATGGATACCTGCCTTCGCAGGTATGACAGCGGAAAGTGCGTTTGACACGCTCAATACATGTGATTGTGATTATCGAACTTTTGTGAGATTGCTTCACACTCGCCAGTGACGTTAAACATTAGCGTCGGTATTTGTATCTTGAAATAATTCAGGAACAAGATGAACCAAAATAAAGAGGAAGAAGCCGTCGATATCACTAAGCCGGCGATGAAAATCCCCCGCTATCGGCGATTGCGACGTTTCTTCATCGCTCTGGCGACCTTTGTGTCGCTGATGCCATTGCTGATTATGACCGTGTTTTACTACCACCTTGACCAGACAGCATTGCAGGCTGAGACTCACTATAATGTCTCTCAAATCCTTTCCAACACAAAGCGCACTCTGGAATTTATCATCAAGGAAAGGTTGTCGGCGTTGACTTTGCTGGTCAATCAGGAGAAGTACGCCACTCTCGACAGCGACGAAGGCATTGTGAATGTTTTTGGCAATCTGAAAAGCTCCTTCGGTGGCTTCGTCGATATTGGACTCATTGATTCCGATGGTGTTCAGCGACATTACACAGGTCCCTATAATCTCAAAGGGCAGAGCTATAGCGATCAATCCTGGTTTCATGAAGTCAGCCTGAGAAATATTCACATCAGTGATGTCTATATGGGGCATCGCAATTTCCCGCATTTTATCATCGCGGTCAAGAAAGAACTACCAAATGGCGATTGGTACGTTCTGCGAGCGTCAATTGATCTGGATATGCTCGACCGACAACTGCGTGAGTCCGACTATAACTGTACGTTCGATGCCTTCCTGATAAACCGATCAGGTATCCTTCAGACGAAATCTGCCGAATACGGCATTCTCTTTGGCAATTATCCCCCAGATGTTCCCAAATACGCTGGCGGACGGGAGATCATCACACAGAATGTTGAGGGTGGTGTGATGGTGACTCATGGATACTCCTACATTGAACAGTCACCCTTCATTCTCATCGTCAGAAATGATTGCTCAAACCCTGTTCAAAACTGGCTGACCAAACGCCGTGATCTGGTCTGGTTTCTCATCATCAGTAGTCTCGCGACACTGGCGGCTATTTTGCTTGGTTCGACTTACATGATAAACCGGATTCAGGAATCGGACATTAAACGCACTAAACTCCTTCACAACATCGAATATACAAACAAGATGGCGACCATCGGGCGAATGGCAGCAGGCGTTGCCCATGAGATCAACAACCCACTGGCGATCATCAACGAGAAAGCCGGTCTGCTGAAGGATATGGTCAGCTATAAAGAGGATTTTCCATACAAAGAGAAGGTTCTCAAGACCGTTGATTCAATTCTCGGCTCGGTGGATCGTTGTAGCAAAGTAACTCATCGATTACTTGGCTTTGGCAGACGAATGGACTCGCGCCGTGAGATTATTGATCTTGAAGGATTGATAAACGAAGTTTTGGGCTTTATCGCCAAAGAGGCGGAGCACAAAAACATTAGGATAAATGTCACAACCACGGATCGCGTTTGCACCATTGAAAGCGATCGCGGACAACTTCAGCAGGTATTTCTGAACATAGTGAACAATGCTTTCGTCGCTGTTGAAAAGGGCGGTGAAATTGACATAATGATTGACTCGCCGGAACTGCACTCAGTATCCGTGGCAATTCGCGATAACGGCAGTGGCATTTCAAAACAGAACCTGAAGAGTATTTTTGAACCCTTCTTTTCAACAAAGGGTGAATTTGGCACTGGTCTCGGATTGTCAATCACTTATGAAATTGTGGAAAAACTGGGCGGTGAGATTGATGTCGAGAGCACATTGGGCGAAGGAACAATGTTTACCGTAACCTTGCCAAGATAAACCATTACGAGGTTAAAAATGAAACCCTTTTGCGCGCTATTAATTGACGACGAAGAGGAGCTGGTCTCAACGCTTCAGGAAAGACTTGAATTCAGGGGAATCGAGGCTGAGTTTTATACAAACGGACACGATGCCATCGCCAGAGCCAGAGAACGTGATTTTGATGTGGTAATCCTAGATTTGAAAATGCCGGGCATGAGCGGTCTTGAAGCCTTTAGCATCCTCAAGGCTGACCATCCAAACGTCCCGATCATTTTCATCACTGGGCACGGCAAACCCAGTGAGGAGCAGATTGATGTTCCCACTGGCGCTTTTGATTATCTTCCGAAACCCGTCAGTTTGGAAATTCTGATTCAAAGAATGCAGGATGCAGTAGAGGCTTCCAATGAGTGAAGTAACGAAAGATACGCCGGCAGGGGTCATTGGCGACGATATCGCCTTCTTCGGCGCGATTACTGCCAGTGTTACCCACGAGTTGAACAATGTTCTGTCTATCATTGATCAGACCGCCGGTTTGCTGGATGACTTGCTGGCTGGTGCCAAGCGAGGCAAGCCAATCTCTGAGGAAAAACTGCAACAGCTTGCCGATAAAGTTTCCAAGCAGACTGCGCGTGGCTTTGATTTTATCCGGCATCTGAACAAGTTCGCCCATCAGGCTGATGAACCCATCCTCGAGTTTGAGGTGCGAACGGTCATTGAAAATCTGTGCTATCTGGTCAAACGCTATGCTGTGCTGAAGCGCGTGGAATTTTCGCAACAGATTGAGGATGACCACACTCAAATCACCAGCAGTCCCTTTCAACTCCAGCAGGCAATATACCTGGTGGTGAGGTCGTTGCTGAGTCTGGCTGAGAGCGGTGATACGATGATGATTCAATATAATGTTGTGGACACTAAGCCAGTGGTGGAAGTGCATTTCTCAAAACCTGCTGATGAATTCATGGCGGACTTGAAGACTGGAATCGAAACCTATCTGAAATTGTCAGACTGGGAAATAACGATTGATAATTCCAATGACAAGGCTGTTTTCAAACTTGTTTATACATCTCAGAGTGCTTAATTTAAACCTGTGTGTAAACTGGTAAATAAAAGGAGATAATCATGGATGCACGAGTCTTGCTGGTTGATGATGAAGCTGAATTCGTGGAAGTGATTGCTGAACGCATGGAAAATCGGGGGCTTCAGGTCAGCACGGCAAATGACGGTCAGACCGCTCTGAAAATCGCCAGCGAAAAATACTTCGATGCGATCATTCTCGATCTGGCAATGCCGGGAATGGATGGTATCGAGACCTTGAAGCGACTGTTGATACAGAATCCAGACTTGCAGGTTATATTACTCACAGGTAAAGCCACGCTCGAAAAAGGCATTGAAGCCGTGAAGCTTGGCGCAGTGGAATTTTTAGAAAAACCCGCCAAAATCGATCTGCTACTCGAGAAAATCCTCAAGGCTCAAGGCGAACGACTTCTGCTCAATGAAAAACGAGCCGAGAAAACTGTTGCTGAGATCATGAAGCGAAAAGGCTGGTAAGCTTCCGTTTTTCTCCTAGGTCATTTCACCAGAGCGGAGTATATGGATTATTTCAGAAAGTACCTTCTGAAATAATCTTCATATTCCGTTTTGTGGTTTTTAATGTCGTTCCTGAAATGTAGCCCGGAAGCGACCGCATCCCGGGGTGTAAACTTCCACCTTGTTCCCATGCTCCCGCGTGGGAACAGATTGAGCTGAAACTCGACGCATTTCACATCCCTCGTCATTGCGAGCGATGCGTCGAAGCAACCTCATGAGAGTTCGAGTTATACCTTTTGAAATTGGTGAGGGCATTCAACTCACCCCACTCTGTCGTTCCTGCGAAGGCAGGAACCCATTGCTTTAAAACGTCCAAACAGATCATTCTTCCTTACTGTCATACCTGCTAAGGCAGGTATCCACCCCACTCATCCCTATCTTTCGGGTGTCCTGTCCGGCTCGAAATACCCGTCATTGCGAGTCGGGCTTTAGCCCAACGAAGCAATCCCATTCCACCACAATACCAGTTTTTCTTTTTTTTCTTGAAAAACATTTTAAAGCTAGCAGACTTCTATTATCATATAAAAAAATTTTCGTTAGTTCTTATATATCTTATGTTTGCAATTCATGCCTCCTTCAAATTTTATGTTGGATTACAGCGAGATTTATTTGATTCTGTTATTTATTCTTTTGTATGATGAAATTATTTACTATATTTAAAATCATTGCAGGCATTGATGGTGTCAATTCCTGTAAAACGTGGTCGTTCAGGTGTGAAAGTCTTTTTGCGCTAAAATTGTAGATACTTGTTCGTTCGTAACTTGGCGCATGTTAAAACTTTACACTCTCTATCAATAATTTAACCTTTCCAAATCCAAAACGCTTTTTCACTATTAAATCTGTGAGTTGTAATGATACGCTTAATGTTAATTCTCACACTCTCCCTCTCGCTTCTTATGATGGCTTCGACTGCAGGCGCAACAATACTCAATGTCCCTGAGGATCACGAGACCATTGTAGCTGCAATTGATGCCACTGAAGATGGCGACACCGTGCTCGTTCAGCCAGGAATTTATCTTGAAAGCCTTGATTTTCAAGGCAAAGCCATCACTGTTGCCAGTTTGTTGCTCACCACCGACCGAGTGGAATATGTTGACTCCACAATCATTGACACTCAAGAGGAACAATCTGGAGCAGTAATCTTCGAAAACGACGAAGACGAAAACTCCATACTCACAGGCTTTACCATCCAAAATGGTCAAGCTGACAACGGTGGTGGAGTCTTTATCCACAGCGCTTCACCCACTATCAGCCATTGCTTGTTGCAGTTAAATACTGCCGAATACGCTGGCGGTGGGATTTACATCTCCAACGAATCTGACCCACTGATTGAACACTGTCAATTTTACCATAATGAATCCGGCGATGTTGGCGGAGGAATAGCATTTTATGGGAATTCCACTGGCACAGTGAACGACTGTTCCTTTCGTAAAAACTCCACTGAAAACTACGGCGGAGCATTTTACTCAAACAGCAGCAATCCTGTGATTGCCAATACCGAGTTCCTGAATAATGAATCCGCTCGCAACGGCGGGGCAATTCATGTTACTCTAGGATCGGAGGTCACTGGCACAGACATCAGTCTGATAAAAAACAGTTCTATGGGTGGCGGAGCAATCTGTCTCTTTAATCAATCTCAAATGACTCTGACAAACGTAGTCATCGACAGCAACTCAGCTTCGGCTGTCGGCAGCGGGATTCAATGTGGAAACGGCGCATCGCTCATTTTAAACAACGCTACGATAACCAACAATCTCCATCTTTATTACCTCACGGACAGAGGCGGTGGAATTTACTGCCACGAAAATTCTGAGATTACGATCAACACCGGAGTCATTGCCTTCAACATTGCCCGAAATGGAAATGCAATATATGTCATCGATAGTGAGGCGCATATAAATCAGGTACTTGTAATCAACAACAACGACGACCATGCTTATTCCTTCATGTACATTGAAGGCTTTTTGGAGATGAATCAGGTGACAGTCATCGGGCACGGCATGCCGATCTACTGCACCGGTGATGCGCAAATTATCATCGCAAACAGCATCCTGTGGAACGAGGGTGTCTCTGAGATATACCCAGCTAACGACATCGAAAACGTCAGCGTTGTCATCTCGTATTCTGACCTTCAGGGCGGCATTGATGGCATTTACAATAATGAACAGATTAACGTTGAATGGCTTGACGGGATGATTGACGAAGACCCGCTCTTCTCCAATCCAGATGAAAGCAATTTCAATCTGACCGCTCCGAGCCCCTGCATCGACAACGGTAATCCTGAAGACGAGCCAGATGCCGACGGTAGCCGCATTGACATGGGTGCCACACCTTTCCTGCACGGCACCGTTCAAGGATATTTGCGCGATGCTGTCTCTGGTGAAGCCATCGCAAACGGCAGGATATCCAATAACGATGTCGGAGTCGCTGTCAATAGCAATGATGAAGGATTCTACCAACTGCGGGCAGCCCCAGAGCCCTTTACGCTCCATGTTGAAAGCTATGGCTATAATTCAGAGATCAGGGAAGGTCTGGAAGCTGGATTGGGCGATGTGCTGGAAGAATCCTTCGACCTTGCCTTCGGTTTTCTCGTGTCGTCGGTTGCGCAATTTGATGCGGTATTGCTGGAGGATGACAATATTGCTCTGCCATTCAGCCTGACCAACACGGGCAACGGAAATGCCACTTACACTATCAAATCTGAAGTTCGTGGCGACAACTTCGCCCCAGTCGGTGAATTGCTCTTGACTGTAAACGCTGGCGAAATGCTCAATGACAGGGCATTACGCGGAGCCACTTATGGAGACGGACATTTCTACGTTGTGGGTTCAAATAATCGCGATCCGGTAATCTATGTGTTTAATCGGGAAGGGATTTTTCTTCGGGTAATTCCACAACTGATAAATGACTACGTCGGCTTTGGAATGCGTGACATCGAGTGGAATGATGGGCTACTCTGGGGCGCGCAGGATGATTCGGTCTATGGTTTCACGCCAGATTTGGAAATTATCTATCGTTTTCAAGCGCCGACTAATCCTGTCACTTGTGTCACAGTTGACCCGGTCAATGAAACAATCTGGTTATGCTCTACTTTGTCGAACTTATTTGAGTGCACCTATTTTGGAGAAGTTTTACGGGAAGTGGATACAGGGGATTTGCGAATTTATGGCATCGCTTTCCACGCTGAAGATGTAGATGACAGTCCTCTATATATAGCAAATCACAACACGAGACCAAATTCCAGCGAGTTATTAAAGATGAACCTTCAAACTGAAAATCTGACAAGGATTGACGAAGAGCTCATCAATCCCCTGGACGATATGAATGGCATCTCTATTTCTCTTGATTATCTGCCACGCAATTGGACGCTTTGCCGAATTGTGAATGACGGTGCAGAGGACAGGTTGGAAATGTTCAGTTTTGATGCTTTCAACGAATGGATGCGGGTTGAACCCAGCCAGGGGCAAATCGCATCCAATGAGCAGGCGGAATTTACGTTGACGCTCAACACATCGGAAACTGAGTTGGGGCTTTGGGAAGGCGACATTGTAATCAACCATCCAGATGCCCGTGGCGGTCAAACCTTGATTCCGGTTATGTTAGACGTTGCGCTATCCAGCGTTGACGAGAGGCAGGCATACCCAGCCGAATTTGGTTTAACAGAAATATACCCCAATCCCTTCAACTCGACTGTAAAAATCAGCTTCAATGTCGCGGTGGCTCAGGATGTATCGCTGAAGGTGTATGATCTTTCCGGGCGGCTGGTGAAGACGCTGTATAGTGGCGCATCTCTGGCTGGTGCTCAGAGCATTGTCTGGAATGCGAATGACTTGGCGACTGGCACATATATTTGCCGTCTGGCTGGAGAAAATGTTTCGCAAGTGCGGAAGATAGTGCTACTGAGGTAGCCCGGAAGCGACTGCATTCCGGGGTGAAAAACTTACGTCATTGCCATTTTTCACAGCGGATGAGCGTCCGCTGTCATGCCAGCGAAGGCGGGGATCTATGGGCTTTGCGAGAAAGAATTATATCCGCAGATAACGCAGATTACACAGATGAATATGTTCTTGTCCCTAATCTGTTAAATTTGTTGAATCTGTTGTGAATTAAAGACATAAGGAACAATGACCTTTAAAATCAAATCTGGGTACCGGCTTTCGCCGGTACGACGGGGAGGAAATGAATGCACTGGGCTCCAGCCTTCGCTGGAGCGACATAAGAAACAACCAAGAACATAATCTTTCTGAATATAGTGTAAACTTGACAGTTTGTTGCAACTTGGCATAACTACGGGAGATTTTCAATGGCAACAGTAAAGATCAACATTTTAACCCTGCTGCTGGTAGCGATTTTGCTCGCACCAGCTCTAACGATGGCAGTAACCATCAACGTACCGGACGATTACGAGACGATTCAGGCGGCGATTGTTGAAGCCGAAAACGACGACATCGTCTTCGTTCAGCCGGGAATTTACAATGAAGGTATCGATTTCCTCGGCAAATCCATCACTGTCACCAGCCGATTTATCGAGACTGGCGAACAAGAGGATATTGAGAACACCATCATTGACGGCGAAGGCATCGAAACACGCTTGGTGTATTTCCGTCATCATGAAACTAATGATGCCATCCTCGACGGTTTCACGCTTCGCAATGCCCACGGTGGTCAGAGTGGAGCCATTTACATCGCTTCAGCTTCGCCCATCCTGCGCAACCTGGTGATAAGTAATAACATAGCCAACGCTTATGGCGGTGGCATTCACATCCGCGAAGAATCCCAGCCCATTATCCAGAATGTCTTTCTCAACGACAACCAATCTGGCGATGTCGGTGGTGGCATCGCTTGTTTCACAAATTCCACAGTCACTCTGATTGATGTCGATTTCGTTGAAAACAGAGCTACAAACTACGGCGGCGGGCTTTATTCAAGCGAAAGTGAGCTACAGCTCACTAACGTTGATTTTATAATGAACAGCTCTGAACGCAATGGCGGCGGCGTTCATTTTACTGCTGAAAGTCAGGTCTCAGGCGAAAATATCACCGTACTGAGCAATAGCTCTCGCAATGGCGGTGGCATTTGTATATTCGATGGCGCTGAGGTTACCTTGGATAACGCTGAAATTCGCGCAAACCAAGCCGTCGATTACGGCGGTGGCATTCAAATGCACGACAACGCAGCCTTGCTTCTTTCAAATTTCAATTTAAGTGAAAATATCTCCACCGATGTGTTAGGGAGCGGCGGTGGATTTTCAGCCACCTCAAGTTTTGAAGCCACTTTAAGCAATGGTCAGATTGACCGTAACGTCGCGGTCTATGGCTCTGCCATCAACACCGAATTCGGTGACCTGACGCTCGACCATGTGCTCATCCAAGATAACAACGCAGAAATAGTAACATCCGTCATCCACCTTGATGCTGGCGCACAATTGAATTTTAACCATGTTACATGGGTGAACAATATCGAGCCGGTTCAGTGCTTGTCGGAAATTAACATCAATGTCGAAAATTCCATAATTTGGGAAGAGCAAATATTTAACATCATTCGTGATGGTTGCCAAATCTCCATTTCCTACACCAATCTTTTCGACGAATTCCAAAACAATCTGGATGAGTTCGTTTGGGGCGATAGCATTTTCAATGTTGACCCCATGTTCGTTGACCCGGACAACGCTGATTATCATCTAGATCGATTCAGCCCTTGTATTAACGCTGGCAATCCCGATTCGGATCTGGATATCGACGGCTCAGTTGCCGATTTAGGATATGCTCCTTATATCTTCAATGGTGCCGTTTACGGCGTTTTAACAGACCTGGCTTCGGGTGAACCGATAGAGGGTGTGACCGTCAGCAATCTCCGCAATGTCACCGCGCTCAGCGATGTAAACGGCGCTTATCGGATTGCGCCAGTAGGACCGGGTCCATTTACTTTGCT
>CAZAGU010000135.1:0-9553 GCA_964484805.1 uncultured bacterium | reverse complement strand
CCTGCCTTTTGTGCCTCTGTTGAGAAGTATGTGCTGGAATTTGCGGGGTTAGGGGCGTAGAGGGGAGATTTTTCTATCGATGTAACGGGCTTTACCTGCCCAAATATTTCCAACAAAGATTTAGCTTAAGTATTAATTCCATGAGGCAGACAACAGACAGGGCAAACTTCAAACAGCTTCCCGACTTCAAGGTAGAGTTGGAAGCCCTGTCAAAGTGTCCTTCAGACCGGTGGATTGTTCATTCACAGGATTGATGCTTGTGCAAAATAATGATACCAATATACCTAATAGAACAATACTTGTACTCAAAAGATACTTCCAATTCTTATGTAGCGGTAAAATCAGTAACGAAGAAATCATAACTGCCTGTAGTAATACTTTCGCAATAACTTTAACGTTATCAGTTTTACACCAACTTAAATTTAATCCTAAATCTTTAAACCACAAAAGATAGGCTGACACCAAGATTGCGGATATGAAAATCATCCATTTTATGTTCATATTTCTCTGTTCCAAAATCTTTTGTTCTAACTTGACTTTTTCATTATAAAGTTCTTTCTTTTCTTTTATTTCTTTATCAATCGCTTTCTTGTGCTTCTCCCCTAAAGAATTTTTCTCACTCTCATTTGATTTCTTGTTGAATGCCAACTCATTGTTGAAATTGGATATTTTGTCATTGAAGTAAACTTCCTTATCTTCGATTTTCTTATTAAAGCTGTTTTCAAGATTGGATATCCTTTCAGTGTTTTCTTCTTTTTGTTTTTGGTTCTCTATATTCAATTGATCTAACTTGCTGGTAATTACTTCATTGTCTAAAGTAAGTTCCTTTGCAATTTCGATAAATTCATTTTCTAATAGTTCGTTCTTCTTATCTTCATCAGTCGCAGCAGCAAATTTAAACAAGAAATGTTTGTCTGTTATCAGTGTTCTGGTCATATCAGGTGTGTATTCCTTATATCTAGCTAATTTGCCCAAAATTTCTTCTTTAATATTTGACATAGAAAAGGAGGAACTCATTAATCTCAAGCATGGCTGTGTTACAAGAAGATGAAATGATTTTTCATACTCATCTTTGTTTTCAGTTCTCACTAGAAATGGTCTATTAAGTTGTATCCATTGGTTGCTTGTCAAACAAAACGGCAGCTCATTGTTATTCCCTCTTGCTTGTCTGTCATAGACAGGTAGTTTACTATCCTGTGTGAGAAACCAGGCGATGGCATTTGAGAATCTGATTTTTCCTCTGCCACGTATTTTATTAATAAATATTCGATGATACGCATCATGTTCTAAAACTTTATCGTGATTAGAAGGAAACAAGCGAATGAGTAGATTTGTTTCATTGGATAGCATTTCCGAATCATCAATAGCATTTCTGTATCTGTTTTCAATTTTGATATTTTTATTTTTCAGCACATCGTCTAAATGTGTTTTTTCAAGGACAAAGTCCTCCATTGTAAGGCCAGTTTTAACAAAACGCTTCCAATATACTGACAGAAAGCTATCCTCTGATAATACTTCAGCGGCTATTTGAGCAATTTCAATTGGTAAATTGGATTTAAGGGTGTTGTTATTCATTTTTAAAGACAATGATTTCCTGAACTCGTCCTCAGTTTTTGTTGTAATCCACAGTTCGTAGCCAAGGGATGTTGCCATCTTCAACAGTGAATCGATTGACTTCATTCTCAGATGTCCATGAAGACCAAGCAAGCTAAAAAGAATGTTATTATCTAAAAATAATTTTTGACCTCTTGTAACCTTTTTCAAAACTCTTGAACAAGTTTCGTCAACTTGAACTAGTTGCCAATTGAAGCTAGCATTAAAAACACTGCTGATATATTTAATTCTCTTTTCATTCGTTTCGGTAAAAAACTTAGGTATCTCAACCTTGACTATTAAATTACAAACTTCATCAATATTGACAAGTGAGCTTAGTATATCAGTGCTTATGTTGTCTAAAAGTTTCTTTACCTTTTTTTCCTCTGGATAAAGAATTGCAATACAATCAATGCCATGTTTTAACAACATCTGAGCTGTAAAAGATTGTAGGTTTTCTGTGATCCTGTCAATTTGGTCTTTGGATAGGTCAAAGACAATGTACTCTTGTTTTAAATAATCCTTCCATTCATCAAGTACTTCGGTAGTTAAATCACGAATTGATTGTATCTCTTTTTCTATTTCACTCTTTGTCTTTTCATTAATTTGGAAAGTTGGTTGGATGTTGCGATCCCCAGGATTATATGAAATTTTATTTTGTTTTGATAATCTTTGGCCTGCAGCAAGTATCTCCGCCTCGTCAAATTCAATTCGAAAACGCGTTTTAATTTGTGATTTAATTTCTGCTGGATCTGCTTTAAACAAACTTCCGTAAGTAGATAAGGATTCCAACATTAGGAAATCTAACACCTGATTATTGGATTTGCTTGTTTTGGAAGGGTCAAAGTGAGCAAGTCTAAATAGTGCATCTTCAGGAATTGTTGTGCTTTTATCATCAAGCATTATAACCTCCAGTCAATCGAAAATTCAGGTCACAATTGGATTAGTCACAATTGTGAATAATTAAGTTTGACACGTTTTACACGTTTTACACGCGATTTCGAGTATGGTCGAATGAAATAGAAATCGTTGTTTTCGGATTGATGTTATGCGAAAATCCAATCCACAAAATCTAATCCTTAGTATAACACTTTTCAACTTGAATATCAAGGGAATTTCCATCACTGTCCGATATTAAGTACAATTCGAATATCTCAAAATTAAGGATTGAAGAGCCAAAGTTCGAATACCTTAATTCGGCGGGTGGCATGTCCGGCTTGAAATACCGTCATTGCGAGCGAAGCAAAGCAATCTCATAAGAGATAGAATATCACCTTCACTTATATCGAACGCGCAAAACGTACCAACTTCCTGTCATCCTCGCGAATGCGGGGATCCAGTTTTAAAATTTCAGGGTCATTTTTCCTTAAAAAAGACGTGTGGCATGTCCGGCTTGCCCGGACAGGTTTCTCCTAATTGTATTTTCGCTAATCTGTTTTCTCTGTGGAGAAAATCTTCCCGCCTATGCTGGAGTGACAGAACGTGCTCCATCACCGTTCCGTCACCGTTCCATCACATCGCATCTTCTGATTTAACAAAAGCATACCATCAAATTGTGACGATGTGACGTTTTTTCCTCACCCCACCTCCTTGGGCATGAGCACAAATCCCCGCCCAAATGATGAGCGGGGATTTGCTAATGTGCTGTATATTCAAAACTTAAACCATGTGGGCGATAATGGATTCGAACCATCGACCCCCTGCGTGTAAAGCAGGTGCTCTAGACCAACTGAGCTAATCGCCCCAAATATCAATCCAACCTGCTATTTCCCGCTGTCTTCGCGTTCACGGGATTTGGGGCTACGAATGAATATTGCAATCGGAATGATTACAACATATCCTATCAGTAACACTACCGGCGCAACACTGAGCGAAATCGGATTGTCCCAAGGTTCGACCGATAACAGGATAAATCCTAGCGCTATGACGATCAAACCTAGCAAAAACACAAACCAATTCAGACGATCTATTACGATGCGCGGTAAAAGTCGGTTTTCTTGTATGTTTTTTTGTTTCATGTATCTATAATATAGTATTGAGTTCCCAAAAACAACAAACAACCTTAGCTTTTCGCCCAGTCGGAAACATCGACGGCAAATTTTTCGTACAACCTAAAAAATATAAAAGGGATTTTGCCTTGCTACAAGGATTGGACATCAAACTTTTTTACTTGAGTTTCGCAATGTACTTTGCGGGATTCATCTTTTACAGCCTGTTCTCAGCTTTGCGCAAGCCTGCCTATGGAAAGCTGGGCTTCTGGGCGCTTGCGATTGGCTTAATCCCACACACCATCGGCTTCTTCGTTCGCTGGAAACTTTCCGCCCACGTTCCCCTTTCCAATATGTACGAGTATCTGTTCGTCATGGGTTGGATGGCAGTCATTATGCAGCTCGTTTTCCATCGCGTCTATCGCAAGCCGCTCATCGGCGCGCTGATTTCGCCGGTGGTGTTCATGTTGATGGTTGCCGCGGCGTTGTTACCCAAAGACATTAACCAGTCGCTCATGCCTGCGCTGCAGAGCATCTGGCTACATATTCATGTTTCGCTCGCCGCTCTGGGTTCTGGATGCTTTTTGATTTCCTACGCCGTCAGCAGTATCTACATGATCCGCCAGTTCAATCCGAACAGCCTCCGGCCTGTGAATGTGAAACGAGCGACAACGCTAGTTGTTTCCCTCATGGTCGGATTACCGATAGTTCTGACAATCGCAGGTGTCGCCATCGGTTTCCTGCCGCCGACACCACAGTCGTTCATCGGTGCGGCAAGCCAGAATTCCAGCTCAGGCGGTGTTTTTGTCCTGCTAGGGTTAGGTTTCGTAGTTGGATCCATCCTTGCCAGCGTATTGTGGTCGCGATCAAAGAGCCGGGATGACAGCGGACTCGGCAGTTTGCTGTTTGCGCTCATATCCTTTGTGACTATCTTCAGTGGGTTGATCGTTGGCGCTCTGATCAGCAACAACTTTATCGGCATTACCCACAACCTTCATTCTCACACAACTGGTGTGTCCAAATCCGCCTGGCTGATTTTTGAATACATCGGCTGGACTTACGCCATCGGGCTAATTATCGCGGCAGTATTTTTCCCGTTGCTCAAGAAATTCATCCTCAGCCTGCCACCAGTTCAAGACAATATACTACACCAGTTGGATGAACTCAGCTACAAGGCTGTATCACTAGCTTATCCTCTCTATACTATCGGCGCCCTGTTTGCCGGAGCAATCTGGGCTGAACAGGCTTGGGGTTCATTCTGGAGCTGGGATCCGAAGGAGGTCGGCGCGTTGATAATCTGGCTGTTTTACTCAGGCTATCTCCACGCTCGTTACCAGCGAGGTTGGAAAGGCAGGCGCGCGGCGATCCTGGCCATCGCAGGGTTCTTAATGGTTGTAATATCGTTTTTCGGGAATTACTTTTTTGGAGGGCTTCATGCCTACGCATAATCGCGGCATGAAGAGAGTGAATTTGAACAGAGGTGACGCAGTGTTAATATATGCGAAGAGAATCTTCCCGTTGGTTTTGCCGGCTATTCTCATCCTGATGCTTTTTTCGACTACAGCCAACGCTACCTATTTCGGGAAAAACAGCGTGCAGTACACCTATTTTGAATGGGAGTATCTCACGACTGAGCATTTCAACATCTACTACAATCAAGATGGTCGCAAGATCGCGGATTTCACTGCTGAAGTCGCGGAACAAACTTATCGCGAACTGGCTCAGCGATTCAACTATTTCCCCGAAAATCCTCAGCCCATCACCATCATCACCTACAAATCGCACAATGATTTTGAGCAGACGAACGTTGCCGGCGGCACACACGGAGAATCCACCGGCGGTTTCACCGAATTTCTGAAAAATCGAGTCGTTGTGCCTTATGAAGGCGATTACGGCAAGTATCGACATGTCGTTCACCATGAGCTGACACACGCCTTTTTCCTGACAATGCTGTTTGGCGAAGGATTCGGAGCAATCGTCTCTGGAATTTCCCAAGTTCGCATCCCTCTCTGGTTCATTGAAGGAATGGCTGAATATGAATCCCAGCGAGGTCTCGATTCTGAAACCGAGACCGTTTTGCGCGACGCTGTCATCAACGACATACTGCCCGAAATTCGTCATTTAGATATGATGGGCTATCTTGGAGTATATAAATACGGGCAGTCAGTCCTGTATTATATCGCTCATCATTACGGCGATGAGAAAATCGGCGAGATCGTCCATCACCTCCGTCAGTTGCGCGACCTCGACCGCACGCTGAAGATGTCGATTGGCATCGGTGAGGAAGAGCTATCGAAGAACTGGCGAAGATTCATCAAAGAGCGCTATTGGCCGCAGGTTGTTGAGATGGACATGCCTGAAGCCATCACACAGCGAATGACCAACCACGAGAAGGAGTTCTGCTATGTGAACAACAGCCCCGCGCTGTCGCCCAATGGTGCGATGATCGCCTTCATCACCGACCGTTCCGATTATTTTGATGTGTATCTGATGAACTCCCTCGATGGCAAGATCATCCGCCGTCTGGTTCGAGGTCAGAGGACAGGCAATTTCGAGGAGCTTCACTGGCTAAGACCGGGCATCACATGGTCTCCCGATGGCGAAAAGATTGCCTTCTGTGCCAAATCCGGCGAACGGGACGCGCTGTATCTGATTGATGTTGCCACTGGAAAAATGACCAGAAAGATCACCTTTGAAGCCGACGCATTGTTCAGCCCTTCATGGTCACCGAATGGCGATCAAATCGCCCTGATCCATGTGCTCAACGGACAGAGCGATCTGGCGATTGTCTCACTGGAAACGGGAGAACACCGCCACATCACTCACGACCTCTTTGATGAAGCCGATCCCGAATGGACGGTCAACGGCAAGCAGATTCTGTTCACGTCCAATCGCGATGGTGCTCCGCTGGATTATCAGGATGCTCCCTTCGACACACCTTACGAGCGACAGTTCGAGAATTTCGATATTTATAAATATGACACAGAAAACGAATCGCTTGAACGGTTGACTAATGATGACTACAACGAGCGCACTCCAATGTGGATCAAGGATGCGAACTCCATCGTCTATGTCAGCGACAAATCCGGCACATATAATTTGTACATCCGAGATTTAACAGATAATTCCGAGACAGGCATCACTAACCTCGTTTCCGGTTGTTTCCAGCCGACAATTTCCCATCAGACCGGCGCAATGGCGTTTTCCTCGTTCAGCAAGAGTGGCTATGATATTTTTATGATTAACGATCCGCTGAATCCTGAACTTCATTCTGAGCCGAAACAGTTGTCAGAACCTGAAAAAATTCCGCTGTGTTGCCATGAAGGACAGAAGACCAATTCCGGCATCGGCGATTATTCACGCTATGTGTTCAACACCTTGAAAATCAAGCAGGAAGAGCCGGACAGCCTTGAAATGTTGCCGGACTCGCTGGAGATTGCTCAGAGAACCAAGGATGAGAACGGTCGCTATAAATCCAAAGATTACAGCATTCAACTCTCGCCTGACTATGTCTATCTGAACGCTGGCTACAGCCCCTACTATCAGATGCAAGGCGCGGGTATGGTCATGTTCTCGGATATTATAGGCAATCATCAGCTTTACATGAGCCTCGACCTGAACCGATCCATCGAATGGAGCAGTATTTTCCTCGGCTATGAATACCTCGCCCACCGGATGAACATCAGCACCGGCTTCTATCAATATGCCAATCTTTACTATGGGAGCGAAGCTTACTGGCTGGATCGACAGATGGGGGTCAGCCTAGCTTCAGGCTATCCGCTGAGTAAATTCAAGCGGATTGATTTCGGTGTAACCGTCTGGGAAGTTGAGCGCAAGGTGTTTGAAGATTACTTGTTTGATCCAAGTGCAGCAGGCTCACGCCGGACATCTGTGCTCCCCCATCTTGGTTTCATCCATGACACTGCCGTCTGGCATAACAGCGTCGAACCGGGCAATGGCAGCCGCTGGCGGGTTGATGCTGAATGGAGCCCCAATATTTACAGCGAGGATTCCGAACGAGGGTTGGACTTCCACACGCTTTCATTTGACTGGCGGAATTATCTTAACTACAAGAAAGATTACAGCCTTGCCACGCGAATCAGTGGCGCGGTCTCACAAGGGCGAGAACCACAACGATTTTACCTTGGCGGAATGAATAATTGGTTTAATTACCGCATAGATGAAGGTGACGATGTAAAAGTTGATGATGTTGAAGATATCTATCTTTCAAAATTTGTCACACCATTGCGTGGAGTGGGTTTTTACAATCAGATTGGCACACGCTATCTGCTGAGCAACGTGGAATTCCGCTTCCCGTTTATCCGGCATTTGATGTTTGGCTGGCCCCTGCCGGCATATTTTTACAACATCCGAGGGGCGTTGTTCTGGGATATGGGCGCAGCGTGGAAATTACGGCGGGAGTATGATCCAGACGAGGCGGTTGACCAACCTGCGGATATTGACGACTTGTGGAAACAACACTGGACCAACGGCTACGGCTTTGGGGTGCGGCTTGATCTTGGCATCTTCCCCATTAAATGGGATGTGGCATGGTCAAAAGACCCATCATCTGACATGAAACCGCGCTATTATTTCTCGATCAACGCGGGGTTTTAGGGGATCGGCTGATATATTTCCGAAAGAACACTCCGGCATCAAAAACTTGCCTTTGTCATAATGATCTCTGGAATTGTCCAATCATTTCAAGGCGGGATGAACTTGCGACGAAGTACAGATTTTTTTTGAAGGAAGTACAATGAAGCGATCAATTTGGCGAAACATCCTATTTTCAACCCTCTTTGGGCTACTATTTATTAGGATTGTTTTAGGTGCGGTGCGGACTGACCTTGAAGGCTTTATAGTCCTTGCACTTCCTCTGGCACTACCTTATATAATTTTATTTTTCGCTGTTGTTCTTTATGGGCATAAACCAAAACATAACAAGTATTCAGCTTGGTCATTGTATCGACTTTGGTGATGATAACTTTCGATATGCTGAACTTGAATAATCAGGGTGGAAGTTCATTGTTTGGCTCGTTACTTATGTGGTCAGTCTTTACTGAATACTTACTTGGCAGTCTGGTCCTCGTTGGCGGGTTGATTATTTCCTGGATAGAAGAGCTATTCATGCCACGCTAAGGTTACAATTCCTATAATCATAAGAGAAACCATAAACCAATTACGATTGTCACGATCATTATTTTTCGTATTCTTTTTCTGGCAGGGCTTTGCATGGATTGGTTTAGTCTCGAATCAACGCAACGAGCGCCGCGAATACTTCGAGCCTTCAGGAAAGGCGCTATTGCGTGCGCGCTATGAGGGCAACAAGCATGCCGAGTACAGCGGGTGCTGGTATCCACATTGTCCACAGCGGACAACGTCCGCTGTCATACCAGCGAAGGCTGGTATCCAGTGCTTTGAGAGAAAGAGGTTTTATCCGTAGATTATACCGATTACGCAGATAATTATGTTCTTGTTCCCCAATTTGTTCAACAAGTTTCATCTAGTACATGGGGCGTTTAATGCGCTCGAGATTGATGGCGTTTATACTCGTTCCCATGCTCCTGCGTGGGAATGCCGGGTGCCATGTCCGGCTTGTCCACAGCGGACAACGTCCGCTGTCATACCTGCGAAGGCTGGGATCCAAGGCTTTAAAAACGTTCAATGAGTTGTTTCTCCTAACGCATTAATCCCCTTCCCACCCGTCTTTGCGAGACGAGCTTGGGCTACTCGTTCCCACGCTCCTGCGTGGGAATGCCGGGTGGCATGTCCAGCTTGTCCGGACATGTTTCTCCTAATTGCATTTCCCTAATCCGTTTAATCCGTTTAATCCGTTTAATCTGTTGTGAATTAAAGAAATAATGAAGAAATCCCTGAAAATCAAAACTGGGTACCGACTTTCGTCGGTACGACGTGGCAGGTGCGGTTAGCGCGTTCCATGATTGATGGCGTTTATAATCGTTCCCACGCTC
>CAZAGU010000134.1:0-9814 GCA_964484805.1 uncultured bacterium | reverse complement strand
TTGTCCAGATGTAAAGTCAAGTCATGGCTGAGCTAAAGGCATAACCGATTAATTTTAAGTAACAATTTTCTAACCAACAACGGCTGGTGTAAAGAGGAATTCAATTCCATTTTCTCTCGTGAGATCATTGAAGAGAAATCGTTAATATTGCCAATATGGTATAGAATCACGAAAAAACAAGTATTCGATTATAGTCCAAGCCTTGTTAATAGTCTCGGACTTGATTGGGAAAAACTTGGTGAAGATGAAGTATGCAAACAGCTATATAGAGCTATTATTGATTAAAGATTTGTCACTTTTATCAGTGCATTAAAATATATATTCATGGGAGCAGATTCTAATGGACATTTGTAGTCGCTCAATCGAAGGAGGCTCATTAACAGGATAATTCGTCTTAAGGTGCATCATTTTAGCTAAAACTGGATTCCATAGTCTGTCTTCTTGATGCTTAATGTTACTAAGCATTTAAATTTCAATCTGGGTCCCAGCTTTCGCGGAAATGACAGCAGTTGGTGCGTTTGGCGCGCTCGATGATTGATGGCGATTATACTTGTTCCCATGCTCCTGCGTGGGAACGTGTAAGGAACTTCGTCACCCTTCCGTCATTATTCCGTCAGCCCTGTATCCCTTATCCACTAAGCCTTACACCCAAAATCCTGACGAACTGACGATTTTCCCGCACCCCACCCCTGGAACCTTGCGCCGGGTGGCATGTCCGGCTTGCCCTGACATGTTTCACCTAATTGCACTCTCTCCCGAAATCTGTAAAGAAAACTCTCTCAGCCTTTGTATGTACACCAGAACATTATATATTCGAGTGTTACCACATAGCGACAGATGACTCCGGGAAGGACTCGGAGTGGGAAGCCTGTGAAATTCAGGCACGGTACCCGCCGCTGTAATCGCTGACGAAGGTGAGCAAAATGCCACTGAACAACGTCTGAAGGCAGACTACGTTTGGGAAGGCGCCACCTGAGGCTGAAGCGTAAGTCAGAAGACCCATCGTCGCATAGTTACATCCTTCGGGGCAAGGAAATGGACGAACGTGACCTTTTCAAACCCGCCCCTCTTTTAGTTGCGGGTTTTACATTTTTGATTCTTATCTTATCTATTGCCACTCCGGCGTTAGCGGATGTTGGTATATCCATCAGCGGTGTGGTTCATGATACGAGTGGCGTGCCGCTGTCGCAAGTGAACGTCCGGCTCGCTGAGACTCCAGTCGGTACAACCACCGATCCATCCGGCAGATTCATCTTCCGCAATCTTTCCGCGGGAAATTACACACTCCAAGCCAGTCACATCGGGTTTTACTCGGCATTCGCCTCTGACATCGCCGTCCGTGAAGGAATGCCGGCGCGGGTCGAGCTATCGCTGACACCACATCCTCTGGCTCTGCCTGAAGTTACCGTCCATTCATCTGGCGTTTCCCGGGGTGTTGCTGACAACGAAGTCATCGTCCTGTCTCAATATTGGTCTGCCGCTGGAGCGAAATCGGTTGGCGATGCCCTGCGGGAAATTCAAGGCGTGGAAGTGCGCGAGGGCGCTGGCGGCACGAAAATCTCTCTGCGAGGATCGCCGCCGCGTGCAGTCAGAATCAATTGGAATGGTGTGCCGTTGAACGATGCCGGCACAGGTGAAGCCGACCTGAACGGCATTTCCCTCGACGACCTCAGCCACATCAGGGTGAAATTCAGCGGTTTCGGCGGTGAGATAGACCTTGCCACTCGCTCTTCGATAGCCGAAAGCCATCCGTTCAACATGGCATTAAATGGCAGAACCGGCAGCAATGACCTCGCCGGCGGTGGAGGCAGGATTGACGCGAGCGCGGGCGATTGGGCAGGATCAGTGAGCGGTGGACAGGAATTCAGCGCGGGTGATTTTTCTTATGAACTCGACGATGGCTCGAAACTAACGCGCGTCAACAATCAGTCCCACTCAGAAAATGTCAGTGGCGAGATGTCGCGCTCGATCGGACGGTCAACAATTCGCGCCAATGGCTTCTACTCAGATGTCCGCCGTGGCGCACCTGGGTTGATTTACAGCGCGCCCACACCGCAAGCCGAGCTTCGCAACAGGCGACTGATCGCGTCGCTTTTCGCCGATGGCTCAGGCGGCAGTTTCCACTGGTCAGGGCAAGGATTTTTCAGCCACAACATCTCTTATTACGACTCGCCATCGCGCCAATATAACCCAGCAACTGGCAAAATCGTAAACCACATCGCCGAATCCAGCAGGCATATCGGATGGCGAGTCGGCGCGAACGCCGCTCTAACCATCAACGGGGCGACATCCTTCAGCCTTCCCATTTCCAACGCGACAACGCTGTCATCTAACTTCCAGAGCGATCATTTCCGCGGTGAAGATTTATTACGCGGAACGACGCTGGTTGGTGGCATTGGGCTTGGTGATGCAAGGCGCGATGTCAGCGCGCTGGCGGTTCAATCAACGTTTCGGGCAGAGCGTGAAGGACTGAGCGCGCAGCTCACGCCATCCGCCTCGCTGGAGAATATTTTCAACAGTGGTCAGACCGATTATCGCTTCTTTGCGTCGAATGTTTCAGGCAGTGTCACATGTAAACATGAACGCACGGACGTGACATTTTTCAGCAGTTGGGGCAGAAATCTGAACGCTCCGCCGTTTAACGCACAGTTTCTGGTGGAAAATATCTATGCAGTGGGCAACCCTGATCTTAAGCCAGAACAGGGCGAAATGTGGCGCGGTGGCGTGGAGAGCATTATCAGATTCGCCAGAGCCGCAACTGTCAGAATCTCAACCGCATACTTCAACAGCCGCATCGAAGATCTCATCATCTGGCAACGCAACAGCGCTGGCAAATACTACCCGGACAACCTCACCTGCGTAAAGTCAAACGGGGTTGAAGGCGGTTTAACGCTTGATCTGGAAGATTGGCTCAGTTGGTCGTTGAACTACATGGTTGAGGATGCACGGTTGGACATTCCCGGCGATGTGAACGACGGCAATCAACCGCCCATGACCGTGCGCGAGTCTGGCAATAGTCGGTTGCTCTTGAATTTACAGCCTGTCACAGCGTCCATCGCCAGCCGTTGGGCAGGAAAGCGATATAGCACCGCGTCGAACATGGACGACATCTCGACGGCAGGGATGGGGCTGGGTGCCTACACGGTTTGGGACGCGCATGTTGGTGTGGCGTATAACATCGCCAGAATTTCCTGTGATGTTGGAGTTGGAGTGGATAATATCTTCGACCGCTCGTACCGGATTGTCGAGCGCAGTCCGATGGCGGGACGGGTGTATTCGGTCAGTTTGTCCGTGAGGGTGTAGGTTGTGAGTACGGGGCACCAGCCACATGGCAGCAGGGGGTGGGGTGTGGAAAAATCGTCACATCGTCACATAATTGGCTGTAACGCTTAGTGGGTAAGGGTTTAATGATGTGATGAAACGGTGACGGAATGGTGATGAAATGACGGAGTTCCTTTAATTCACAACATAAGAAACAGATGAAACAGATTAATAATTGTTCCCACGCAGGAGTATTGGAACAAGGTGGACTAGTGGGAGCTACTCGTTCCCACGCTCCTGCGTGGGAATGCCAAAACTCTCAATCTGGGTTCTCGATCAAGTCGGGAACGAGGAAAAGAAATAAGGCATGACAGCGGACTTTGCCGCTGTTTTTCAATTAAAATAAGCATGTCCGGGCAAGCCGGACATGCCACCCGCCTTATGTCTTTAATTCACAACAGATTTAACGGATTTAACAGATTTTTTAGGGAAGAACAACCTGAAAATCAAAACTGGGTTCCTGCCTTCGCAGGAACGACAGCGTAGGGAGCGTTTGACGCGCTCGACACAAGTTAAGTTGATTCTCGAACTTTTATGAGATTGCTTCGTTGCTTCGCGTCTAGCAAAGACGGGGATGTGATAAATGCGATGGATACCTGCCTTCGCAGGTGGGATTTAAGGAAGAACAACTGATTGAACGTTTTTAAAGCACTGGGTTCCTGCCTTCGCAGGAACGACATAGGGAAGATATCCCTAAAAACGTTTCTCTGGGTTCTCGATCAGGTCGGGAACAAGGAGAAGAAATAAGGCATGACAGCGGACTTTGCCGCTGTTTTTCAATTAAAATAAGCATGTCCGGGCAAGCCGGACATGCCACCCGCCTCGAGCCTGTGATGAATTTTGTGTAAATAGAAAAAAGATGTTAGATTATTAAAGCATTTACACAGGAGTCAGATGTGGACAGGAAGATACCGATCAAGTTGATCAACGAGTTGTTGAAGGATTACAAGAGCCCAGAGGACATCACAGGTTCAGACGGTATTCTGAAGCAATTCACGAAGGCAATAATCGAGCGTGCTTTGGCATCGGAGCTGACTCACGAGCTTGGCTACGAGAAGCATACGCGCTCCGGGAATGGGCGCGTCAACAGTCGTAACGGCAGCAGTAACAAGACATTATAGACTGACCATGGCGACATGGACATATCGATCCCCCGCGACCGCAACAGCGATTTTGCTCCCCAGATCGTAAAGAAAAATCAGCGTCCTTTTCTGGTTTCGATGACAAGATTTTATCGATGTACGCCCGCGGCATGACGACACGGGACATCCATGGTCATTTGGAAGAAATCTACGGTGTTGAGGTGTCACCCGATCTTATATCCCATGTTACCAATGACATAGTGAACGACATGCAAGCGTGGCAAACCCGACCATTGGATGATGTTTATCCGATAGTTTTCTTCGATGCGATCCGGCTGAAGATCCGCGACGACGGACGCGTTTGCAACAAAGCGGTCTATCTCGCCATCGGCGTTGACATTAATGGGCAGAAGGACGTTTTGGGCATCTGGATCGAAAAGAATGAGGGCGCCAAGTTCTGGTTGTCTGTTTTTACTGAACTTAAGAATCGCGGGATGAACGACGTGTTGATCGCTTGCGAGGACGGCTTCAGCCGGACGAAGCAATCTCATAAAAGTTTGAGAAGTACCTTCGCATGTGTTGAGCGCGTCAACGCTCCCAACCACGTCGTACCGGCGAAAGCCGGTATCCACCGCATTCCTCCCCATACCGTCATACCATATTTTTTTTCTCCTCGTTCCCGGCTTGACCGGGAACCCAGATTGAGAGTTTAAATGCAGGAACCACTAAGCACACCAAGTGCACAAAGAATTGTAGATGTTGGGTGGCATGTCCGGCTTGCCCGGACATGTTTCTCCTAATTGCATTTTTCCCTAATCTGTTTCCTCCGTTAAATCTGTTGTGAATCCTTCTTCTCCCACCCATTTTTTGCCATCTGTAAACACTCCCTGACCAAGTGCTTGCTCAACTGGCAAAGAATAATTACATTCTACTGCACACCAAGTATTTTAATTTTAGTCAATGGAGGGAGAAATGGGGAAAATATGGATTTGTCCGATTTGTAATGCACAAGCTAAGGAAGTAATTGACGCTAATGATCAATCCTACGACAAATACGATTGTCCATTCTGTGGAAAATTCGGTTTTAGTGGGGATGCAAAGCGTTCATTATCTTCAAGAACTGAAGATTCATTTGGTAAAACTATGAAAGAAGGCTTTCTATTATCAGATAAAGAACGTGGTTTACTAGGTGGCGAATTACGCTGGGCAAAGATTGAAAACCGAAAACCGTTCGGAGAAAAGGACTTTATTATACAATCAATAGACTTACCTGAACTAATAGCTAAATGCCCGCAAAACTTAACTCCCGCCGACAAGTTGGATTTGTTGCTTAGGTATTATGCGGAAAAATCTGAATATGTTGGTGATTTAGTTAAATGCTACGAACATGATAGCTTTGCTATTTATTCAACAATAGTTGATGAACTTGAGTTTCTCCGAAAAACTCTCAGTAAAATGGATTTGTTAGAATATGGACATTTATCAGGTTCCACAAGAGTAACAGTAGAAGGCTGGAACGCCTACTATGACCTCGTCCGTAACCGCGCTAACTCCAACCGAGCTTTTGTGGCGATGTCATTTGATGAAAAACTTAAAATTCACTATTTAGATGGCATTAAAAAAGCATTATCAGATCCAGAGGTTGGTTTTGAGCCAATTCGAGTTGACGAACTTGTCCAAGACTTTGACAATAAGTTATGTGACCGTATAATGGCAGAGATCCGACAATCGCAGATAGTTATTGCAGACTTCACCGGACAACGTGCAGGAGTTTACTTTGAGGCAGGATTTGCTAAAGGTTTAGGCATTCCTGTAATTTGGACTTGCAAAGAAGAAAAAGTCAATGATCTTCACTTTGACACAAGGCAATATGGGCATATATTATGGAAAGATTCTGAAGACTTGCGAAAACAATTGAAAGATCGCATCTTAGCAAGGATCGACATATTCAGAGGCAAAGACAAGTAAGCTTAAGCCCTTGGAAGGATAATTTTCATGCGTAAAATCGTTGAATGCGTCCCCAACTTTTCCGAAGGACGCGACAAAACCATCATAGACCAGATCACCGCCGAAGTGCTCAAGGTTGACGGCGTTGAACTGCTGGACGTTGATCCCGGCGAAGCCACCAATCGCACCGTCGTAACCTTCGCAGGCGACCCCGATGCCGCTGTCGAAGCCGCGTTTCTGCTCATCAAGAAAGCCGCCGAACTCATCGACATGAGCAAACACTCTGGCGCTCACCCCCGCTTCGGCGCAACCGACGTCTGCCCGTTCGTGCCCGTCGCAAACATCACTATGGACGAATGCGTCGTCCTGGCGCAACGGCTCGGCAAACGCGTTGGCGATGAACTCGGCATTCCGGTTTATCTCTACGAAAACGCTGCCACCAGCGAAAAACGCCGCAACCTCGCTCACTGCAGGCAGGGCGAATACGAAGGATTGAAAGCGCGCGAAGGCGTGGAAAAATGGCAACCAGACTTCGGGCCATTCAAATTCCCCGTCAAGACTGGCGCCATTGCCATCAGCGCCCGCGATTTCCTCATCGCCTGGAACATCAACCTGAACACCCGCGACACCAAGCTGGCTTCCAAGATCGCCAACCGTATCCGCGAACGCGGCTACGCCAAGATGTCCAAACCCGGCGCGTATGAGCGCGATGCCGATGGAAAAATTGTGATGATCCCCGGCAAATTCAAGGGCGCGAAAGCCGTTGGCTGGTACATCGACGAATATGACCGCGCGCAGGTGTCGATTAACATCACAAACCACCACGTCTCGCCGATTCACGAGATTTTCGACGAAGGCTGCAAACTTGCCGATGAATTCGGAATGCGCGCCACCGGCAGCGAACTGGTGGGGTTGATCCCGCTGGATGCGCTGATTGACGCAGGTGTGTATTACCTGAAAAAGCAAGGTGTTACATCTGGTGTCAGCGAGGAGATAATCGTCCGCACGGCGATTCAGTCGATGGGCTTGAACGAACTCACGCCCTTTGATCCTGAAGAGAAAATCATCGAATATCGCTTGCGCAAACCGGGCATTTTGACATCGCGCAAGGTCATCGATTTCGTGAACGATCTGGCATCAGACAGCCCTGCTCCCGGCGGTGGATCTGTTGCGGCATTGATCGGCGCGATGGGCGCGGGTTTGGCGGCGATGGTGGGATGTTCGACCTTCGGCAAGAAGGGCTACAAGAAGTATTTCGCCGAGATGGACGACCTCGCGATTAAGGCGCAGGAATACAAAGCCAAATTGGTTGACATCGTTGATCGCGACACCGAAGCGTTCAACGGCGTGATGGCGGCGTTTGGCTTACCCAAAGACACCGACGACGAGAAAAAAGCCCGTCAGCAGGCAATTGACGACGCAAATCGTCAGGCGACTCTTGTGCCGTTCGAGGTCGTGAAGATCGCGCCTGAAGTTGCGAAGCTTGCGCTGAAGGCGGCGGAGCATGGTAATGTGAACATGACATCGGACGCTGGCGTGTCGGCGTTATCGGCGTTGACATCGGCATGGAGCGCGGCGTACAATGTGCGCATCAATCTCCAGAGTATGCCGGACGATGATTTCTCGAAGGACATCAAAGCTAAGACGGATGCGCTTCTGCAGGAAATCGAGTCTTTAGTCGAGACCGTGTCCAAGATCGTTGAGGATCGTCTCTGGCAGAAGTGATCGGATTGAAGAAGACATGCAAAAAGGCTGCCCGTTCGGGTGGCCTTTTGCAGAGTCCCGTTTGAAATGTATAATTTCCTTGTTCTGAGCATTATTTATTTATTTTTGAAATAAGGAAAATCTACCTGAACATAATCTAAACTGGAGAAATGACCATGAACCAAAAACCATTTACCGAGTATGAATCGTTCTTTAAGGAAAACATTTACAACTGTGAATGCTTTGAAGATTGCCATTCTTTCCTGATTTAGTGCTTTTCGGTCTGGCACTAACTAACATTAAAGGAGTACACATTATGTGGATAGTTACAGAAGTGGCAATACACGTGATTGTGGCATTCCTATGACACGGGCATTCACCGGATGCGTCAAAGCGTTGGATTGGGCAGCCAGGAAGAGGACAAGGCATTGACCGTTGATATGCGCAAAAATTATCTACCTCAACGAATTGCAACGAACCACAACTCGCCTTCGGTCGAATTTCCATGATCATCCTTGGCGACAACCTTCCAATACATCGTCGAACCCGGTATAGATACTGTCCTATAACTTTTTTCAGTAAGCCCTTCTCGGATTAACCTATGATTTAAATATAAATCAAAAGTTAAGGGATCGTTTTCAGGGTCGGTGCAAGTCCACCGCAGAGGTATCATGTAACCATCTTGGCTTTCATTCCAATAATTAGGAGTTAGATTCCCTGGTAAATTTGGAGGCAGGTTAATCTCAGGGATCGTTGCAAAGCTCAACAAGGACCCTTCTGTTGAGTTGTCATGGTCATCTTTAGCTACAATTTTCCAATAGTAACCTTCAGCGGGATCAAGCACACCAGGATTGTAAAGAGTATCAGCCTGTCCATCCGAAACTAAAGGTGGATCATCTGACGTCCCTAAATAAACGCTGTAAGTCAATGTATCCCCATCAGGGTCAGAGCAAGACCAGCTTAAGGTGACTTCTATTGGCTGATCTGTCGAGTTGTTAGCTTGTGAGGGGTTAAAAGGTGCAACTGGTGCTGAATTTGCTGGTTCTGTTGGACTGCTGTCATCCTCAGTACAACCAAGGATGAAAATAAATGCCAATACAACTATAAGGAAAGAACTTCATATCTGCTCCGTTTTTGATTTAAAAGAAATTAACACTAAACCGATTGATTTGCAATAATGTACATAGAATAAATGCTTTTAAAATATAAATCCTGGCATAAGAAAGTAACTACTGTCATGACACAGTTATAATGATGGGTATAAACGTTTTAGTTTTATCCTTGCATCTTTGGTAGTAAATTGCCAATCAACCCTAGCGCCAACTGTGTTACGCTCCGATTTCCATCGACTGACCTCACGTTTAAGGGTATCGGCATCGGGGATGCGGCGCGCAAGGCATTGCCCAATCAAAACACGTAACTCGATCTCTGCTATGTTCAACCAACTCCCATGCTTTGGCGTATAGTGAATTTCCAATCGCTCATATAGACTTCTTGCCTCGTCTGGAGGAAAAGCTTCATAGAGGGATGCGCCAGTATGCGTATTAAGATTATCCATAACTAATATGATTTTTCGGGCGTGTGGATAATGTTCACATAGTAAATCCTTGATCTCATGTGCCCAGTCTATCTTTGTCCGACGGGCAGTTACTGAAACGTGCCGCCACCCCCCAAAGGGCTCATAAAACATGAACAAATTCCGAACCCCATTTCGTTCATATTCAAAATCGTAACACGCAGGTTTGCCAGGCTTAGCGTCC
>CAZAGU010000133.1:0-9904 GCA_964484805.1 uncultured bacterium | reverse complement strand
CTTCGCAGGTATGACAATAAGGAAGAAGACCTGATGGACGTTCAATAATTGTTCCCACGCAGGAGCATGGGAACAAGGTGGACTAGTGGGAGCTACTCGTTCCCACGCTCCTGCGTGGGAATGCCAAAAATGTAATGTATGACAGCGGACGCTCGTCCGCTGTTTTTGGTTATGTGAAACCTCCACCCGACGCAGGGGTTTTGCCCCGGAATCCAGTCGCTCCCGATCTACGGCTCACTAGGAATGAATGCCCTGGATACCTGTCTTCGCAGGTATGACAATAAGGAGGAAAACCCTGAAAATCAAAACTGGGTACCGGCTTTCGCCGGTACGACGTGGTTGGGAGCATTTGACGTGTTTGATGGTTGTTGGGGTACATCTCAAACTCTGATGAGATCGCTTCGTCGCGATGACGGAAAGATGAATGCGATGGATACCTGCCTTCGCAGGTATGACAATAAGGAAGAAGACCTGATGGACGTTCAATAATTGTTCCCACGCAGGAGCATGGGAACAAGGTGGACTAGTGGGAGCTACTCGTTCCCACGCTCCTGCGTGGGAATGCCAAAAATGTAATGTATGACAGCGGACGCTCGTCCGCTGTTTTTGGTTATGTGAAACCTCCACCCGACGCAGGGGTTTTGCCCCGGAATCCAGTCGCTCCCGATCTACGGCTCACTAGGAATGAATGCCCTGGATACCTGTCTTCGCAGGTATGACAATAAGGAAGAAGACCTGATGGACGTTCAATAATTGTTCCCACGCAGGAGCATGGGAACAAGGTGGACTAGTGGGAGCTACTCGTTCCCACGCTCCTGCGTGGGAATGCCAAAAATGTAATGTATGACAGCGGACGCTCGTCCGCTGTTTTTGGTTATGTGAAACCTCCACCCGACGCAGGGGTTTTGCCCCGGAATCCAGTCGCTCCCGATCTACGGCTCACTAGGAATGAATGCCCTGGATACCTGCCTTCGCAGGTATGAGAATAAGGAGGAAAACCCTGAAAATCAAAACTGGGTACCGGCTTTCGCTGGTACGACGTGGTTGGGAGCATTTGACGTGTTTGATGGTTGTTGGGGTACATCTCAAACTCTGATGAGATCGCTTCGTCGCGATGACGGAAAGATGAATGCCCTGGATACCTGCCTTCGCAGGTATGAGAATAAGGAGGAAAACCCTGAAAATCAAAACTGGGTACCGGCTTTCGCTGGTACGACGTGGTTGGGAGCGTCGGACGTGCTCAATAATTGCAAATGCTGTGGTTATTTGACAATTTTCAAAGCAGACCACAAACTTCCATTTT
Source organism: uncultured bacterium (assembly GCA_964484805.1). GTDB lineage: Bacteria > Electryoneota > AABM5-125-24 > Hatepunaeales > Hatepunaeaceae > CAZAGU01. Next base: position 8,601 of record CAZAGU010000133.1, on the reverse strand, counting down.
CCTGTATAATAATTCACCAGATTCAATTATATTACTATTCCTCAAAATGCGGACATCCGGCGCTTGCCGGTATGTCGATAAACGGCTAATAACTAAGATTTACGCTGTGAACAACGCCCTTGTTTTTAGTATTGCGGCGGGTATTTTCTTCGGCTCCTGGCCGCTGATCGCCCGTTTTGCCAACCTCAGCTCATTCTGGGTAGCGTTTTTTATTCCTTTTGGCACAATTCTGCTGGTGGCGCTCGCCTGGGCGCCCAAGTTTCTCACTGCCTCGTCCTTGTCCTGGCGCGCGGTGTTAGTCGGGTTGTTGGCTGGAGCGTGCAACGGGTTGGGTATGCTATTTTATGGGCAGGTAATAAGCCGAGCGGATTGGGATGTGTCCAAATACGTCCCACTGGTGGCGATTGTATCCATTGCCGCGGCTGCTGTTGGGGCATTCACTTTATTCCGGGAGCCTATCACTATTCAGAAAATCGCAGGGCTGGTGTTGGCGGCTGTTGCAGTGTGGCTGTTGAGTTAATTTCAAATACATCCAACCAATCACTATTCCTCTCAGGAAAACCCCACGCCCTTCTTAAACGGTGGCGGTTCAGGATTTGTGCTCCTGAGCTTGCACCGCGCGGAATTCGCTTCGCTTAGCCCCGCCCATGCCTCGAAGGTCGCCTTAAATAAATAGGGATAGCGGAGCATTCGTAGTTTCATCAGAGCGATGTGCCCCGCGATCTCCGGCATTGCAGTCAGCGTTTTCCACAGCGACTCATTGCGAGCGATCATCCACAACAGATTCCGGTGCGTCAGTGTGCGTGAGAATCTGTTCCCCGTCGGCGATCCGCCGCGCCGATGGAAGCCAACCGCATCGGGAACTGTCCAAGCTTGCCAGCCTCGCCGCCATGACCTCCAGGCAAGATCGGTGTCTTCATAATAGGAAAAGAACGACACCGGGAAGATTTCGTCGTCAATCATTGTGTCGTTCAGCATTTCCCGCCGGTACAACGCCGCCGCCGCGCATATTCCGAACACTCGGAAGGGCTTGGTTGGGGCTGTGCTGGCAGGTTGGCGCATTGCGAAGTCCCGCACACGCCGACTGCGGAAAATTTCTATCCCCAGGCTGTCAAGCAGTGGTTTGCCAGACTCGACGCTGTCCGCCTGTAAAAGCTTCCCGCCCAGCGTGCCGATGTTGTGCTTATCCTGACTAAAATTCAACAGTGTTTCAACAAAATCCGCTTCCACCCAGGCATCAGGATTCAAGGTAAAAATCCAGTCGGTCGATAGCTCGGCAATTGCCTGATTATTGGCTCTCGCGAAGCCAGCGTTTTCAGTGTTTTCTATCAGCTTGATATTGGACGAGAAGGCACGAAGCAGTTCGACGGTGTTATCGCTGGAGTGATTATCGATGATGATTATTTCCGACAGCGGGTGAGATTGCGAGAGCAGGCTGTTCAGGCATTTCACGATGTCTCGGCTGGAGTTCCAGGTCACGACAACCGCGCCGACAGATGGTGATTTTTGCGGGTTGTTCATCGTTTGGTCTCTCGGCGACGAGCAAGGTCTGCTAAAAATCCCAAAATGTTGATCTTGACCCTGTATGCGATAGATTTTACAGACACCCCAAGCCTTTTTGCGGCAGAGCGATGAATGGCAACTCCGGCGAATAAAAACGATCCTGCCAGCGCAATCGCGGCTCCAGCTCCGCCCAGAAAATAAACTCCGGGGAGAGCAATCATCACCCAAACTGCAATCACGCCAACTGTAATCAGAGCAACTGATACTCCAGCGCCCAAGCCATACAGAATATTGCCACCAACGATGAACAGCCCCTCAAATGGCGCGCCCAGCAACATCAGACGCAACAGCCAAGCCGAACCCTCGTAGCGAGGGCCGAGGACAACATCAAAGAACAGATCAGCAAACAGCCACCCACACAAGACCACCATCGCCAGAATGGCGGTGTTGTAGCCGATGACCTTCTCGTAGGCGGCTTTCAGCTCAGTTTCGCGCCGTTCTGCTTTCAGTTTGGCGGTGTAGGGCATCGCCACCAGAGCTATCGCCTGCGACAGCGAGGAAACAATTTGATAGACTTTTTTCGCGCCGTTATAAATCGCAACCTGCGAAGGTGATGACAGAGCGTTGATGAGCTGAATGTCAACACCGTAGTTCAGAAATGCCGAGAATCCTGTCCCGACCGTCGTTATACCATAGCGAGTAATGGCTGACAAGTCTTCCACACGAGCCATAATCCACAATTTCGCGCCACCGAAGCCAAACGCAAGCGCCACAAGGCTGGACATTCCTGCGGCAACGACATTCACCCAGAGCACATCCGAGGCTGTGTTCAGCAGGTTCATCTGCTTCATCGCCACAAACCCCAGCGAAGCGCCGATGTAGTATATGAATTCCATGATGAAAATCCGGCGCATCTGGTACCTGACCTGTTGAACGCAGAATCCGGTCTCACGCAGAAATATTGCCGCCAGCATGAAAACGATGAAATACAGGTGATCGCTCTGGAGATTCATCATCTCGGAAAATATAGGTGCCAGAAGCCAAATCGCCAAACCGACGATAATGTAAAAAATCAAGCTGAGTTGAACGCCAGCTCGAACCATGCGATCATGTTTAGCGGGTTCTGCCGCGAAGCGGATCATTGGGGTGAGGAAAAGTAGTTTATTGAGTAGCGTGATGAGTGCAAACAGCGAGAAAACAATCGCATAACGACCGTGTTCTTCAAGAGGCAAAGCCGGAATAACGACAAAAAGAAAGGCTAATCCATAGACCAACGGAGGGATTTTCGTCGCTCCAGTCCAACCGATCACCCGGACGTGGTTAATTAGATTCACGGTAATTGGGTTCCGGCGCTATGGTCTGAATCGGCGACATGTGAAGCGCTTGACTTATCTTTTTTCTTGTGTTGCGGTTTCGTTCCGGGGTACATCAGTCGGTTCAATTCTTCAAACAGTTCCGCCTCATCAACATCGCGAGCGATGAACCTGCCATTGCAAACAACGGATACTGTTCCGGTCTCTTCTGAAACGACCACAGCCACCGCATCAATGTCTTCTGTGATGCCAATTGCGGCGCGGTGGCGTGTGCCGAGCGAAGAATCTTCCAGCTCGTCGTCAGTAAGCGGTAAAATGCAACGAGCGGCGACGATTGTTTCGCCAGAAATTACAACAGCTCCATCATGCAACGGTGAGCGCGGGTAGAATATCGACACGATCAAATCGGAGGAAACTTCAGCCTGAAGCTCAACACCAGTCTCAATGATGCCTCGCAAGCCAATCGCCCGCTGCATTACAATCAGACCGCCAAACCTCCGGCGGGAAAGCTCCATGGTTGCTTTAGCCACAGCTTTAACGACCCTGTCTCCACCGGCGCGAAAGAGAGTGCGCAATACTCCAAGCTGTCCGACGCGAATCAGCATTCGTCGCAGTTCCGGCTGGAACAAAATGACGAACGCGATCACCCAGACAGCGCCGATGGATTGTATCAACCATGACATCCCACTCATGCCGACCAGTTGCGCCAGCGATCCTGCGGCAAGCAAGACCAACATGCCGGTGAACAACTGCGTGGCACGAGTGCCTCTAACAATGCGGAAAACCTGATAAAAAACCACGGTTACAGCAAAGATGTCGAGGATGTCAATGATTCCTACAGAGAGAAAACTGAGGCGGAATAATTCCATTAAACAGGCTTCTTTTTACCCACACAAATTAAATATGCCGGTTCCTCATCGCATTCGATGAGAGCTTTGACTTTATCATCGTAAAATGCGCCAACAACAACCGAACCGCAACCCAAGGATTCAGCTTCCAGACAGAGATTTTGAGCCGCATGACCCACTTCGATCCATGTGTATCGCTCGCCTCGTTCACCGTATTTGTCACCGACACGGGAGACGACAGTTGTAATCATGAAATGCACTGAGGCATTCTTCACACAATCTTGCCCAAGAGTCACACCGCAAAGTTGCTCAGTGTGGTCGCCTTCTTTGACCATTTCCAGTGAATGCTTGTTTACAGCATCGCCGGGAATATAGTGATAAACGCCCGGCGCAATGCCATCCACCCGCCGAACAAAGGCATATATCTCAAGCGGATATAGCGCGCCAGCTGATGGAGCTGTGCGCAAACCAATTTTGCGGCTTTTACCTTGCACAATGCGAGTTACACCCTGAGTTGCCCAGAGCAGTTTCATAAATTCGTCAAGCGTTAAATTTTGCTCGGAATACTCTCTGATGCAACGCCGTTTCAGGAGCAATTGTTCCAGCTCTGAGGCATTGTCTGGTTGAAAATCTGGAAGTTGTATATTCATTGTCTTTAGTAGTTTAGTGAAACTTTTCCGGAAAGCAACAGCTTCCGGCTTGAAAATTAAAATTTATTGCAAATCTGACAGGTTCCTTGTGTTTGAAAGGCAAAAACAGATCGTTTCAACAAATTTATCGCTCTTTGAAGGAAGGAACAAGGAGCTAAGTATATCTGGCATTTTCGTTTCTTAAAGACCACCACCCACACCGTCGCTGCGGGGAAGCGAAGCGACTAAGTAACCTCAAAGTTCGAAAATGACCTTCGCGAATATTGAGCGCACTAAACGATCCCACACCCCGTCGTTCCTGCGAAGGCAGGAACCCAGAATTTCTTTTTTAACGGTCATTCTTCCTTATTTTGCTGTCGGGTTGTTCTCACCCAACTTGACATCCAAGGAAGGGTGTCTGTCAGCACCAAATTAGGATAAACATGTCCGGACAAGCCGGACATGCCACCCATTACAATGGCGATGTTTTTCCTAGAATGCAGTCGCTTCCGGGCTACTGCTCATAATCTGCGAAATCTGGGCAATCTGTGGATGAAATTCTTTTTAGCAAAGCGATGGATGCAAGTTTTCGCCGTAATGAAAGCGAACTTTGACCGCTGTGACTTGATTCAAGGCTACAAACAAAACACACCTTTGTGCGCTTAAAAAGTCCAGCTAAAATCCCTTGCCCACTCTGACCGTGAATTCTTGAATGTATCGCGGTTCGAGCGATGCGAAATCTTCAAAGCTGTCTGGCGAATTAAGCCACTGTCTTCTGCCGATAATCCCGACTTCCTCGGCCGAGGGCACAACATCTGCCAGCAGAGTCAAGTTGTGTTCGCTCAGAAAGTGATCTTCAAATGCCAGCGTGTTCAGCCCGGGACCGCCAATAATCGCTCCTTCTCCCAACAGCTCGCCAATACTGCTTGCGTTGGCGATGAAGGTCTTGCTAGCGGAAATGGCAACGCCATCTATCACAAAGAACATTTCGCCAAACACTTCTTCCTTACGTGCAATGACTATGGGAACGATGTTTCGGCTCAAATCGAGCCCTGACTTTTCCGCCGCTTTCGCCAATCGCAAAGACAATGCCTTTAGGGTACAAACCGTTATAATTTTAGCGCCTGCGCCTTCGGCGAAGCCTTTGGCGTAGGACAAGCCCACTCGCAAACCGGAGAATGATCCTGGGCCTATCGAGACACAGATCAGGTCAATCTGAGCAGGCATAATGTCCGCCATGGCGAGCAATTCACCGACCATTGACGGCAAGGTCTCGTTGTGGCGCTGGTTCGTGATGGCTGAGCGTTCACCAAGGACGGCATCATCCGCGAACAAAGCCGCCGAACATACGCTGGTGGCGGTATCAATGGCTAATGTATAGTTCAAATCCGTTGTTTCTGTTTGATCTTGTCTTAATCGAATTATGGCGCAGATTGCATTGCCTGTAGGGCTTTTATCTTAATAATGCAGTCAATTTTGAACCATGGGTCTCACAGCGTCATTGTTCCCGCATTCTAAATTTAATAGAAGCCGTCAAGTTCACCCTGCGCTGTCGTTCCCGCGAAGGCGGCTTACTAATAATGCTGAATCATTAAACACCACGTCGCTCCGGCGAAAGCCGGTACCCAGAGAGCGTTAATCAGGGTTTTCTTCCTTATTTCTTTCATTCACAACAGATTAAACGGATTAAACAGATTAAAGAAAATTGCAAATTAGTCTGCTTAATTTGTGAAATCTGCGGATTAAATTCATTCTCTCAAAGCAATGGATGCCAGCCTTCGCTAACATGACAGCGGAGAGTGTCCGCTATTTTTGTTAAGAGAAATATGTCGGGACTTGACCGGACATGCAACCCATTTACCACAGATGCCCTTTAATATCCTCGTGCCGCGCCGCCACGTCGCTTGTCCGCCGCACCCATCAGCATTCCTGTTGCAGGATCAATGGCGATGCCATGTGCCCCACCAAAATAGACATGGTAGGCTCCAGCCGGATGCAAAACATAGCCATAGCTGACCAAGGAATCCATCAAAGCTTTGCTGGCGCGGTTTTCAAACACAATGTGTTCGCCCATCGGGTGAAAGCGCGGGTAGTCAATCGCTGATGATACATCCATATTGTAAACTACCGCATTTGTGACGATCTCGGTCATTGCCGAGATTATTCTGCCACCACCGGGTGTACCAATCACCAGCACAGGCTTGCCATCTTTCAGCAGAATCAAGGGCATCATGTTCGAGCGCGGGCGTTTGCCGGGTTCGATTAAATTCATGCTCTTCAGGGCGTTCACAGCGGAATCAGGCGGTGGCACTGAAAAATCAGACATTTGGTTATTCAATAGGAAGCCCGCGCCCTCAGCCATCACACCCGCGCCAAAGAAATGATTGATCGACTGAGTCAACGAGACCGAATTGCCCCATTTATCGACCACTACCAGATGTGTGGTGTTGCCGTGGTCATCAAGATTGGGCGCACGAATGGGCATGCGCTGAGTTGGCGGCGCGTTGAGCGCGATGCCCTCAGATGCTTCCTGAGCAAATTCCAGCGTCGTCAGCTCCTGCCAGTTGCGCGATGAAAACTTGGGATCACCAACTGCGTAAGCCGCATCGTTGTAGGCTTGCGACATGCACTGGGAAATCAGATGAATCGCATCGGCAGAATGTGGAGTCTGATCGAAAGCGCCAGTGATGTCACAGAGGTTCAGGGCTTCAATCAACGCCACGCCACCTCGGCTGGGTGGTGGTGGAACGATGGCTGTGTAGCCTTCGAGAACGCCGTGAAGTTCAACTTGAATGGGGTCAATAGTCTCAGCGCGGAAAAATTCGAGGTCTTGCACGGTGACGAATCCACCACCTGCTACCGATGCGCGCGCCACGGCTTCAGCAATGACACCGCGGTAAAATGCGCCTAAACCTCGATCGGTTAAGGACTTAAAAGTCTTGGCAAGGTCGGGCTGGCGCAAAGTGTCGCCGACTTCGTAGGGCAAGCCATCGTTCAGGAATACTGCGCCAAGGATGGAATCTGTAACGAAGGCTTCAAAGTTATTCTGTATCTGCCCCGCCAGAGTGGGGTCAACCGGGAAGCCGTTTTCAGCCGCGTCGATAGCGTCGCGGGTCAAGCGTTCCATCGGCATGGTTGCCCAGTTTTTGAACATCTCATTCCAACCGGCGGGCGATCCGGGGATGCAAACTGACGAGCCGCCGTGGGCTTTGCGAATGTGGTTTGTGTCGGCGGGATCATAGTAAAAAGCGGGATCGGTGTTAGCGCCGGTTTTTTCACGGAACATCACGGCTTTCGATTCGCCATCAACGCAAACCAGAGCAAAGCCACCGCCACCCAAGCCTGAGGCGTGGGGTTCAACGACATTCAGCATGAACAACGCTGCCAGAGCTGCGTCAACGGCATTGCCGCCTTCTTCCAGAACGCTGAGTCCGGCTTCGGCGGCGAGAGGATGTGCTGCCACGACCATGCCATTTTCGCCTGTGACGGGCGCTGGCGCTGCTTCTATCGGCAGCGCGGGAATTTCCGGTGGTTTTGGTTTCTGGCACTGGCGTATCAGGCAACAGCCTGAGCTGAGAATCAGAAAGAAAGCTATCAGCGCCGTAAAGACTAATGCTTTATGAAATTGCGGGTGTTTTGTGTTTTTCGTCAAGGGAATCGTCATGGTTGTTGCCTCCAAATGTAGATAATCTGAAAATATAGCCACATTGTCAATGTACTGCAAACCAACTTTGAAATAATATGGGGAGGTATCTTGATTCTTTGGAGGGAGATCGTTTACATTTGGCGGGTGTATTTTGGGTTATTTTTCTGCGTTTGTTATTAATTGACAGCATGTTTAGCAGATTAAACAGATTCAAGAAAAACATTTTAATGCGATGGGCTCCAGCCTACACTGGAGCGACATAAGGAAGAATGACCCTGAAAACTTTTCTCTGGATGCCCGATCAGGTCGAGCATGACAGCGGAATTCTTCCGCTGTTTTTCGTTAGGAGAAACATGTCCGGGCAAGCCGGACATGCCACCCGGAAAGATTGCTTCGCTTCGCTCGCAATGACGGGATGAAAGCGATGGGTACCGGCTTTCGCAGGTACGACGTGGTGTCGGTGCGTTTACTCGTTCCCACGCTCCAGCGTGGGAATGCCAAAACCTTTATGAGATTGCTTCGGCACTTTGTGCCTCGCAATGACAACCTAATATCTACCCGGGGATGCAGTCGCTCCAGGGCTACGGCTCGATAAGGATGAATGCGATGGATGCCAGTCTTCGCAGTAACGACATAAGGAAGAATGACCCTGAAAAATGAAA
>CAZAGU010000132.1:0-9963 GCA_964484805.1 uncultured bacterium | reverse complement strand
CGCGAAAAAGCCTCACTCGAATCGAATCAAGTGAGGCCTGTACGGCTCCCCGGGAGGGATTTGAACCCCCGACCTAGTGGTTAACAGCCACCCGCTCTGCCGCTGAGCTACCGAGGAATTGTTGTCAATCAAGACTTAAATTATAATAATTCTTGGCTGAACAATCAAGCATATTTAACAAAATGTTTTACCCTGATGAAATTTTCCTGAAATAATTGCAGAATAAATCCCATCCTATGCCTTGTCACGCTCATCAATCCAACACTCAAGGAAACTTTTACCTCGTTTTTCAAGTCTAACGGTACAAAGCAAATCCAAATGTCAGCCAATCCGCCGAGACAGCTTGACAACTGGCATTGCAATAAGTATATTCTGCGTTGAAGTGGTGTGAATTTGCTTCTTAAGATTCGCTCACAAAACCCACGCTTACCGAATCTCTTTTTCGCTGTAAAAATCGAGTACGACAGCAAACCTCCCGGGGAATTATTAGTACGTCCCGCCACGTTGACGGGACTCGTCAAAGCTATATTGATAAAGGTACTGCCATGAAACGTTTGATAATCCTGATCCTGGCGTTATGTTTCACCGGATTGGCATTCGCTATGCCCGATCCCTGTGTTTCCACCGCCAGCCAGAATGGAATTCTTGCCCCTAGTCGCGAGCCCATGCGGGACAATCCTGCTGATTTCGAAGTCTTCGTCGAAGATTTCGAGAACGGCGCTGACGATTGGACTACCACCGATTTTTCCGGGCACGATACAACCTGGCATAAATCCGACTACAACGGCGCTGAAGACAACCTCGTCTGGTGGTGCGGTGATACACTTACCATGTACGACAACGACCCCGTCGGTTACGACAATGCCTTGCTACAATTTCTCGATACGCCCATCCTCGACCTATCCGAAGCCGGCGATGCCCTGAATCTGACCTTCAATGCTTGGTGGCTATTGGAAGACCCACGCAATGTACCCCAGTGGCTTAACGGTTGCGATGGCTACGATGGCTGGCTTGTGATGATTTCAACTAATGGAGGCGAAGAATTTGAGCCGCTTTATCCCGAATATCCCGCCTATCATGGTGACCGCCTGAAAGCAGCCGAGGTTATGTGGGAGTTGGGAGAAACCCCCGGTTGGTTCTTTATTTCCGCTGAACTGGAAGATTTCCCGGACGAAAACCTTGAAGAACGCCCTGAGGTAAACTGGATTGAATGTGAATTCGATCTTTCCGAATACCACGCCGATGAAATCGTCATCCGCTTCGTCCTGATCTCTGATGGATCCGTTGCTGCACCCTACGAAAACCCATATCTGCAGGAAAGCGGCCTCTGCCTCGATAATATCCTCATCAGCGATGGCGAAACTGATTTCCTCGTCAACAACGCCGATGACGACCCCATTCCCGAAGAACTCCACGCCCACCACGGCGAAGGCGAGCCCTCTGGAGATAACTGGCAGTTGACCGATTCCGATGCCCACACGGGCGAATGGTCAATGTGGAATACTGCTGAACACCACGGGCAGTACAACACACTCGATTCCCCCGTAATTGAAATCCCTGAGGATATAAATACTCTCTTCCAGTTTTGGATTTATTGCAACATGCCTGACTTTGATTCAGACGGCAATAACTCACTGGAAGATTTTTATCAGGTTTTCGTTTCTGCCGATGGTGGTGAAACCTGGGAATTCCAGTTTGTTGATTACTATCGCGAAACTACTGGCGCTGAAGAATGGACGCATTATGTTCCAGGCCTGCCCTATCTGATTGAGGGCGTTGATGTGAATGTTGAATTGTCTCTGAACGACTACGCTGGTGAAGAAATCCAAATCCGCTGGTTGCTCCGCACAGACAACGATGATGAAGACGGTGTTGGCGACGGCATCTTCCTCGACGACATCGAAGTTCTGGGCGTGGATCGCCAGCCCCGCGATGCCGGCATGGCAAACCTGATCCTCCCCTATCCAAACACCGTGGGCTTCCGCACCAGTGGGTTCACTGTGGAAATGCACAATTACGGCACACTCGATCTGGGAAACATTCCTGCTTTCTGGGGATTCGTTGGCGAGTATAATGATGGCGAATTCCCAATCGTCCCTTACCGCGCCGTGGATGCCAATAAATTTGAAGACATTGAGCTGACAGACTATGTGAACGACCGCATCACTGGCTGGACACCCCGCCAACCCGGCGTTTACGATGTTTGGACTGAAACCCGCGTCGGAGCGGTGACACCCGCCAATCCTGACGATGATGACCTCGCACCAGAGAACGACAGCATGGGTGTCAGCAATGTCATCGTCTGGCCAGCAAATATCTTTGAACTTGGCTACGATGCTCGGACAATTCAATTCGCCTATAATTTCCCAGCCGGATCAGGTCCCGCCATCCGCTTCCGAAACCTTGATGCCGATCTGGACAATTTCTCCATCGCTCAGATTAAGCTCCTGTTCAACGGCTTGCAGGAACCCGCAAGCTTCAGGCTTCACATTCTCGATGATGGGCAGGCAATGACCCCCGGCAATGAGCTTTACTCGGCTGAAATCGAAGTTACACCTGAATTCACCAATCCCAACTGGCTGACCATCCCACTATATGATGTCGAAGCCGTTCAGAATCTTGATGACCGCTTCTGGGTCTGGGTTGAAGTAATCGGCGATGACAACCTTCCGCAAATTCTCGGCGATGAACAACTCGCAGGCTTGGATTACACCTTTACCTTCGATGGAGAAAATGTTGAAGACTACGGCAACGACGTTATGATTCATGCTGTAATCGTTCCCGAACCCATCAATGAACCGGCCATCACCGCTGCTGCTGAAGACATTGACTTCGGCGAGATATTCATCGGCGAAGCTTCTTCACGCATCGTTGAGCTTTATTCAACAGGGTTTGCACCTTTGGTCATTCAATCTGTTAGCTGCGACAACGAAGCATTCATGGTTGACTGGCAGGAAGAGACAACCCTGAACTTTGGCGAGAGCATTGCTTTTGAAGTAATCTTCACTCCTCAGGCTGAAGGCTTTGTGCAGTCAAATTTGAACATCAACTGCAACGCTGAAGAAGCCCCGTTCATCGCTCTGGCTGGCAATGGTGAAGTAGGTGTTCCCGGTGAAAATTCCGAGACTCCCAACACTTTCAGCCTCGATACCGCCTATCCCAATCCTTTCAACAGCACAACCCAGATTAATTTCTCGCTGTCGAAGGCTGGTAAGGCAAGCGTCAGACTGTTCGACCTTTCCGGTCGTGAAGTAATGACCATCGCCAATGGCCAATTCACAGCGGGAGCCAATCAGATCACACTGCAGGGTGACGCTCTTTCGGCTGGCGTTTATCTTCTAAGCTTACAAGCTGAAGGCAAAACAGCCGCTCGCAAACTGGCGCTGGTGAAGTAATTTCACAGCAGTGCAACAATTTGAGGATGAGGTACCTATTAAGTATCTCATCCTCTATTTTTTTATACGCCATCCACCTGACAAATTTAACAGCGAAATTTAACGGACATGAAAAAATCAAGCCATTTTTTTATCATAATACTCCTGCTATACTATAGCTCGGTATTCGCGCTCACACTTGCTGAGATGACCGTTGAAGAAGTTCCTGAGGGTGAGGGCATTTCCTATATCGTCCGTAATACTGAGGAATCCATTCTCGTCGTTCACTCCAATATCCCAGAGATGACCTTTGAGACCAACATGGGAATTATCCGCGTTGACCGTCCTGATCCGGGTGAATTTCGCCTGCATCTCTATCCCGGCTCGAATATCGTTACTTTCAAAGCTGAGGGCTACATGCCCGTCAAGCAGCACATTTATATACCTAAGAAAGACTATAAAGAATTCAGAGTGCGAGCTGGGGTGATTGCTGAAGAACAGCAGGTTGTTGTCAGAGTGATACCAGCCGATGCCAGCGTGATTATTGACGATCAGCCGATGGACATTTCATCCAGCATTGTGTTGTTAAAAGGCGAGCACAGGATCGCTATTTCCTGCCTGGGATATGAAAATGTAGTCGACTCTTTCTCCGTCAGCAAAGAAAACATCCTCTTCGAGTATTCCCTGCAAAAACCCCAACTTTGCGTAATTGAAGTCAAAACCGAACCTGCCGGCACCACTGTTGAGATCGAGGGTGTCAAATTGGCTGGCGTAACACCCTTAGAAGGGTTTTACAACAGCGGAACATACCCAATAACAATCTCACTAGACAAACATCTGACGATCACCGACACAGTTACCATCAAACAGGGTGAATCGGACAACATATTCAGCTACAATCTTGAACCAAATTCCGGCTTGCTGACGATTAAAACAAACCCCGGTGCTCGCGTCTATCTGAATGATGAGCTAATCTTGCAGTACACCAGCTTGAAATTGTCCCCCCAAACGGTGAAACTCCACGTTGAAAAGCCCAGATGCACAGCCCGAGATTCCTCACTCATTATCCGCAGAGGATCAAACGAAACAGTCGAGTTGTTCCTTGATGAAGCCACAGGAACAATCGCAGTATTGACGAGTCCATCTGATGCTCAGGTTGAGCTTAGAGGCAGTGGCGGCGAGTATTTCTTTTCAACTGGAACAAAGATTTTCAGTGGAATCCCCGTCGGTACTTACGATTTATCCGTAAATAAACGGGGTTATCAAACCGAGCGAAGGAAGGTAACTTTAAAGGCTGATGAGACTAAGCAGGAATCCGTCACGCTTTCAGATTATAAAACCGCACGGAATACACCAAAGAAAAACAAGCCAATTGATTTCTCACATAACCTCGGAACCATCGGACTGGGCTATCGAAATGAATATGAGCGGAACTATTACAATGCCAGACTGACATTTTACGGAAGTTTTTATAACATGGAAGCTCATTATCGGAACTCGCGCAAAGATTACGAGGAATTAAACCTGCTCTATGAACTTGCTGCCAAACCCAATTTCAACATCACAAGAAACTTTAGCATTTTTGGTGAATTAGGGTATGGGATCGGGCTGAATTTAAATTTTTACCATTATGACAATAAAACTGCTGAGGTGTTTTATTGGAACGCTGGACTAGTCGCTTCCGCTGGTTTCAGGTGCCGGATCGCAAACGAGAGTATCATTGCGTCCCTCAGATACCGGCAGGCAGATAACCAATGGCTGAAGGATATCACAGGATATTATAAAGAATACATGCCAAGATACTATCGCGAGCGGATTGATATTTTTGTGGGCTCAAAGAATTTGTTCACGGAAACCGTAGGATTGGGATTTCAGATGACCAACTGGGGAAATACGAGGTACGAGTATTGGGATCACATCTGGCAAGGTTGGCATGATGCCTGGGAGTATTCCATCGCGCTGACTTTTCAATAGGGCGGGGTGCGGAAAAATCGTCACATCGTCACATAATTGGCTATAACGCTTAGTGGGTAAGGGTTTTATGATGTGACGAAACGGTGACGGAATGGTGATGAAACCCCTTCTGTCACTCCGGCATAGGCGGGAAGATTTTTTTACAGATTAAGGAAAATGCAATTAGGTGAAACATGTCCGGGCAAGCCGGACATGCCACCCGCCGAGATTTTTACCCCGGGATGCGGTCGCTTCCGGGCTACGGTTCGCTAGGGATGAATGCGGTGGATACCAGCCTTCGCTGGTATGACATAGGGAAGAATGACCTTGAAATATTAAAACTGGATTCCCGCCTTCGCGGGAATGACAGCGTATGGGACGGCGAAAGCGCTCAAGTATTTTGACGGTGATACTCGAACTTTTATGAGATTGCTTCGTTGCTTCGCGCCTCGCAAAGACGGGTGGTGTGGTTGTCATTCCTGCGAAGGCAGAAATCCATCGCATTCATCCCTAGGATTTCCCCCGGGATGCGGTCGCTTCCGGGCTACCTTACAAGCACTACCTTACTCATCAATGCCTTTTCCCCTGCATCCAGCTTCACCACATAAACCCCACTCGCCATGCCATCCGCCACCCACACAGCTTCATGCGTTCCGGCGGCTTGAACGCCATCAACAAGCCGCGCCACTTCTCGTCCAGACAGATCATACGCCGTCAGCGACACAGCGCCCGACGTGGGAAGTGAGTAGCCGATGGTGGTCGTGCTGTTGAAGGGGTTGGGGAAGGGGGAGGAAAGGGAAAAATTCACAGGTTGGTAAATATCTTCTGTAACGTTGACGGTTCCATCCGCCGTGATAATTACTTCAGGCTCGTCAGGATCATCAGAAATAATGACGAATTGACTAGAAAGCGCAACGGCAGAATCTGGATGAAAGAAACAACTTAGAGTAAACATTGAATCTGGTGCAATTTCAATCGGTGGATCGAATACACCGATAGGAAAAACGGTAATAGCACTCATATCAAGAGGGATCGGAATCTCTATCAGATGTAGCGGAGTGCCACCTTCATTCCTGATTTCAATGGGCAACACAGTTTCCTCTCCCCACCAGATTGGCTCAAAATGGAGTTCTGTTGGCTCCACCGCAATATCGCGCTGGTGGAAATAATAAGCTCCCATATCCGCGCGAGTACCATCGGGGGCTGGGTCAGAATCGGGATCACCAGCGTCAATACAGGGGGATTCAGCGGTCAGATGATAATCGCCATTGTCGGGATCAACAAAGAGATGGTCTTCGTCGATGTTGCCATCACGCCATTCGATATTGCAGTTGCCATTTGTTGATATTCCATCTTGACCTCCCATTAGATTCGAATAAGAAACTAGAAGATTGTTTTGAGCATGCCCTGAGTAAAAATATAGTTCCTGCGGAATGTTGCTCCATATTATCGAGTTGACTATTAATGGTCTTGAACCTACGTATCCCCAAATACCACCACCTCGCCAATCGGAGACATTATTTGAAATTGTACAATTTGTCATTCTTGGGCTTGATTCATTACAGTAAATTCCAGCTCCATCAATAGAGGCATTTGAAATAATAATTGATTTTTGAATGCTTGGGTTTGACTGCATACAGTATATCCCGCCTCCACTTGCTGCGGAATTTGAAGCAATTATGCAGTTCCTAATCTCAACATTTGCGCCTCGGCAATATATTCCTCCTCCAGACCCTCCTTGATTCTGATGTGCAATGTTGTTTTTAATTACACAATCTGTGATTAGAGGGTTCGATTCAAGACATTGAATTCCTCCTCCAAATGCACTATATCCATTCTGAATAGTTAGTCCTTTTAAAACAGCATTTTCAATATTGCGAAATCTAACAACTGTATCACAACTATCTCCATCAAGAATCGTTTCGGCAATATATGCTTCATCTCCTGTGATAATATACCTACTTCCAATCGTGATGTTTTTTTCACAATAATCAATATTTTCACGATATAGTCCCCATCTTACCAGCACTGTGTCGCCCGCCTCCGCCGCATCAATGCCCGCTTGAATGGTCTCGAAGTCGTCGGGGACGTTGAGGATGTCCGCAAATGAACCACTCGCAAATATTAGGCTTACCGCCAAAATTAACTCTAAAAGGGATTTCCTGTTCATGTTTTTCCTCTTCATGGTCAGTTCATAATTTCGCCAAATGTCGCTCCAGCGAAGGCTAGAGCCCAGCGCTTTAAAACGTTCAATCAGGTATTTTTCGTTATGCTATGCATGCCAAGGCAGGTATCCTTTTCCGTCGTACTGGCGAAAGCCGGTACCCAGTTTTTTTCTTTTCCCTAGGGCTTATTCCTTATTGCACAACCACCACCCGAAACACAGATTGCTTCGTTGCTTCGCGCCTCGCAAAGACGGGTGGTGTGGTTGTCATTCCTGCGAAGGCAGGAATCCATCGCATTCATCCCTAGGATTTCCCCCGGGATGCGGTCGCTCCCGGGCTACCTCACCAACACCACTTTTTCCCGCGCCGAAACGCCTCCAGCATTCAACGTCACCACATACACGCCACTACTCATCCCATCCGCCGTCCACACTGCCTCGTATGTCCCGGCGGGTTTCACGCCTTCAGCCAGCCGCGCAACTTCACGGCCGGACAGATCATACACCGCCAGCGAGACATTCCCCGCCATGGGGAGAGAGTAGCCGATAGTGGTCGTCGAGTTGAAAGGATTGGGATAAATATCCGTCAACGACAGATCGCTCGGCATTGGTGAAATTTCTGGAGCAACGTCCACAGTGGCATTAATAATCAGAAGTCCATTGGTGCGATAAATTAATTCACCATCGGCATCCAACTCCATTTCGAGCTCCCAATCATGCACCGAATCCCAAAACAAGAAACGCATCGGTTCGCCTTCTCGGAAGCCCTCGATCTCTTCGGTCGTGCCGTCGTCGCCCCAGGCGGTTATGCCCCAGCTTGGTTCGCCAGTCAGCACTGCCAGCCCGCCAATGGCATTGCGGGGGGTAATGAGGGCAATTTCAGCGCCATCAACCACTTCCAAACCAACCACACTCTGCAGGATAATGGACATACTGAGGTCGGTTGGGCGCGGCTCCTGAAAATGATTCGGCGGAATCACTGCGGGTCTGTCTAATGCCATGCCATCTTGCTCAGGCGCCCAGTGAAATGAGCAATCTTCTGTAACCTTAAGCTGATAGCCCTGCCCTGGAATTCCATCAGGCCCCCAGAATTCCCAGAATGGCGAGAGAAACCGCCCTTCACCATCTTTAGCCAGCTCCAACTGATCACGCTCGATCAACTCAGCTAAGCCATTTTGCAAGCCCCAGGTTTCGTAGTCAGGATAGTACGCCACCAGATTCCAGCCAGCAGTAAGATTGATTTCCGTGTCCCAGGGAATGGGCTCACCGACAACCTGCAGTTCTGTTGCCGCGTTGGTCTTCACTTGATATGCCTTATCCATTTCCCAGGCATCAATACCCCAGAAATTGAACTCAGGAGTGCAGAACTCGCCATGCTGGTTCTTAATTAAAGCAATATCTTCGATAATATCCGCCAGAATGAGTTGCATGTCTGGTCCCTCATCATCAACAAAATCTTCCGAGAAGAATCGGTTTGCTGAAATTAGATTCCAGCCGCGCTCAAGGCCGATAACCTGTACACCAACACCGCCAACATCAACGGTTAAATGCACAGGAAGGAAAATTCGAGGGTTGTCAGGATCATCGGAAGTAATGGAAAGGTTGGTCACATATTCGCCATCTTCGGGAATGTCCTCTGTGGTGACAATGATGAACTCAAACTCGTCGCGCGGCTCGATTTCTACATCCAGCGCTTCACCACGAAATTCAAACCAACCGGGATCATCGAAGCGAATCGAGACATGCAAGCCGGCATCGCCTTCATTGCGGATACAAAGTTCTGCGAAATCGGAGTCCTGTTCATCGTTAATTTCGAGGAAAATTTCTTCAGGATCAATGACTATCTCAGGTTCACCTGCTTCAATGCCCGTGCCAACGAGTTGCACTTCGGTAGCGAGCCCCATGCCATTCTCCGAGATTGCAAGCACAGTGAGGGCTCCCCGTCTGTTGCCAACTTCATCGGGAATAAAAGTCAAGACGAATTCGGCTGACTCGCGTTCACCCAAATTCACACCGCCGGGATTAACAGAGAACTCCCTGCCATCAACAGCCATCTGAATTGCCCACCAGCCCTGTATGACAGTTACGACAAGTTCTGCATTGCCGCGTTGCCCGACTTCAGTGTCGGGAAACTGTATTGGTAAGTTCAGCGGTGGGTCAAAAATTATTTGAGCCTGCCCAGAAACAGACAGTAAAGCGACCAGCGCCAGCGCTATTATTATGTTTTTCATGGCATCCTCCGGGTAATTCATTTCCGCGGCATCTCGTCTTGCAGTAATTCGGCATCGACAAGACACACCGATAGACAAGTTAACCCATTGACTTCACAAAAACAAGGACAATTTGACTTGCAATAATTTTCCTAAACGGCAAAAAAATCCCAGACAACTATGCCTGGGATTTTTAACAGCAACCTGTCAGCTATGCAAAGGAGCCTATGTTCCTTCACGCCAGCTATTGAGATACCGTTCC
>CAZAGU010000131.1:0-9988 GCA_964484805.1 uncultured bacterium | reverse complement strand
ATTGGTTTTACATGGCGCCAAGTCATAGCTTGCGCTTCGATTTTTTCTTCAACTCGGACATAAACAACGGTTACCGCGGCGTACTGATCCGCGGAATTGAAGTGTGGGGCGGCAGATAGATCAGAAGATTGGTTGTTTTCATTATGCAATAACGTCTAATGAGAGAAGAATAATGAAGAAATTTATGCTGCTTGTTTTACTAGTCTTTTTTACTGTTTGTGCTTCGCCAGTGTGGGCTTTTGACCCGCCGGAAATCATCGCGGAACTGCGTGGTGAACCACCCGACAGCCAAAACTTTGGCAATCATTTCTGCTGGATTGGCGACCAGAATGGCGACGGCTTCGATGATCTGCTTGTGAATCACGATTACAGTCGGATCGAAGGCGCTGTCAACGCTGTGAAGCTCTTCTTTGGTGGTCAGGAAATGGACAGCAGTCCTGATCTTATCTTTCGACCTTCGGGTGAAAATAGTGGATCTTTTGGCGAGCAATTCGTTTATCTTGGTGATTTAATTGGTGATGGCACTGGTTGGATAGCTATTAGTACCAGTATCTTAGAAGAACAAGGCAATCGGGCTCGTGAAACGAATATGAATTTTTACCGATTAGGTGCAGAACCCGATTCACTTCCTCTTTTTGTAACACATCGAATTCCCGGAAATGGATACACCATTAAAACATATCCCGCGTCCCGCCCATCAGACTTTAACGGTGATGGCTACAATGATTTTTTGTGCGTGCACTACGAAAATGGCTTAACAAGAATGAAAATAATGTTTGGTGGAGCAGAGTTCGACACAATCCCCGATTGGTCGAGCAATCAATTTGAACCAAACAGCCCCTCATTCCGCACCGGTGGGGACGTAAACGGCGATGGTTATGACGATTTTATTCTCAACGGGAAAACCCTCTATCTGGGTGGCGATCCGATGGACACCACCGCATTGTGGACTTACGAAAGCCCCGACACCACAGATCGCAGATTGCATAGCTTCGTGCTATTCCCCGATGTAAACAACGATGGTTACGATGACTGGGGATGCTACTGGACTGAAAACACCGAACAGTACAATCACGACGGCTGGTATCTATTCTATGGTAGTGCTCATCCCGATTTCATTCCTGACGTGGATTTGGAAGGAAGCCATAGTATTTGGGACACCAGCGGCGAGCTCTGCGGTGGCGACATCAATGGTGATGGCTTGGGAGATGTGATAACGATAAATCGAGGTGGATATGGAAATGATGGTGAATTGCATATTCACTTTGGATCAAGAAGGGGTATAAATCGCACTCCTTCGATTTCTGTTAATTGTGTGGAACAATATGGTGAAGAAAAATCTTATGGTTTTAAAATAGGATCAATCGGAGACTATAATAATAATGGGAAAAATGATTTTTTCATTAGTGAATACTTCTGGGGTAGCCACACTGAACTTCTTTGTCTTGGTGGTGATTGGGAAGGCGGTGTTCCTGGAATATCCGGCAAATATTTACCACAAGTCAATTCTTGGGAAATCACCACTTCTCCCAACCCGTTTAATTCAACCTTGATTGTATCCATTTCCGGTTCATTGTCCGGTGAGTTCGAGCTCAATCTGGTCGATATTCATGGTTGCGTGGTTAAATCAAAGGCATTATCAGGCAGTGGGAATGAAATGCTGACTCAAATTTCCGCTGATGATTTGCCCGCTGGCATCTACTTTATTCAATGCGTCAATACAATTTTCAATTCCTCGCAAAGCAAGATCAAAAAGGTGGTCTTGCTGCGGTGAGGGAGCAATACACAGCGGAGGATTCCGCTGTATGCCATATTTTTTCTCCTCATCCCCAACTTGATTGGGGATCCAGATTGAGAGTTAGGCATTCCCACGCTGGAGCGTGGGAACGAGTAGCGCCCACTAGTCCATCTTGTTCCCATGCTCCTGCGTGGGAATAATTATTAATCCGTTTCCTCTGTTTCATCTGTTGTGAATTAAGGATATACCCTTAAACTTTCAATCTGTATCCCCGGTCAAGCCGGGAACGAGGAATTTAAACTTTTTGGCATTATCGGACAGCTTGGAAGGCGGGGAATCGGGGCATTGGGAGACTTTTTAATCCGCCTAAACTGTTCAATTTGTGGAGAAATTTTACTTCAGTCTTTCTACAGACTTTGGATGTTCATCCCGCCGCTGACATCGAAAACCATGCCTGTGCTGTAATCGAAAGCTCCCGTGGTAATAGCCTTCACCACTGCCGCCACATCTTCAGGCTCACCCCAGCGATTTTGCGGAATCAAACCATCTTTTATCAGCAAATCATACTTCTCGGTTACTGCAGCGGTCATGTCGGTTCGAATAATTCCCGGCCTGATTTCATACACAGGGATTCCTTCACGCGCCAGCCGATCCGCAAAGATTTTCACCGCCATGCTGCATCCCGCTTTGGATATGCAATACTCCGCGCGGTTGACGGAAGATACTTCAGCCGATACAGATGTGATAAAAATAATCTTTGGTTTGTAATCTGGAATGGTCTTTTTCTTGCGGATCATGTCTCGGGCGACTGCTTGCGTCAGAAAGAAAGTGCCGCGAAGATTCACCGCTAAAACTTCGTCGAAACTTTTCGGAGTCATATCCAGTACATTACGCCGTTCGTGCGGCGCAATGCCTGCATTATTGACCAATATGTCTATTCCGCCACAGATTCCGGTCAGCTCAGCTATAATTTGCTCGTGCATGTGCAATGCGCTTATATCCGCTTGATATGGATACAATTTCGCGCCATAGCGATATAGTATCGGCTTCAGATCGCGCAATCCCGGCGTGCCGTTCCGCTGGTCGATTGTTCTGGAAATTCCGGCAATATCATATCCTGCCTTGGCAAGGTCAATGGCGATTGCTTTGCCGATGCCGCGATTCGCGCCTGTAATCAACGCTACTGGTTTCCGTTTCATTTATGCCTCTGAATTCATAATTACTTAAATATGGAATTTGAGCGAAATTCTTCCCAAGTCTTTTCAAACCAATTATTTTGATTTGGTATGCTCCGAACGGCGGTCAACTTTGTCTGGACTTCATTACCCTGTGTTAAAGCGATCTCAAGTATGCTGTCGGAAGTTTCTGAAACCGTCTCAGCTTGCTTGATGGTGTTCCCGTGGTGTTGATCGTCTTCAAGCACAATAAACGACCCACGCCTCACACCGCCCAACCGCAAATACTCGGCGATGGCTTCAAGATAGAGCCAATGTGTCAAGCAAATATCGCGCACGCGGAAGATGTCGGCAAGATGGGTAGCGGATTCAGCTTGGTGGTCACGGTCGAAACTCGCGAATTGCTCGCGCGCCGCGGATACCGCCTGCTGAACGTCAGATAGCCGACGGTAAATGCCGGCATGGTCGCTCATCCGCCGCTGGATTTTCTGAAGTGTCGCGAAGGGTGACTTCGCCTCGCTTGATCTGTTACTCAGAAAGCCGTTAATTCTTTCACCGATGGTGTCAATCTGATCGGCGGTTTGATTGAGAAATTCTGACACTGCTGGCGGATCGCCCTGATATGTCGCCGCGATCCACATTGCCGCGCGTAATCCTCCCACCTGCCCGGCGTTCAGTGCCGCGCCTCCGGGGCGATAGATTCCGTGTGTGCCGTTCGCTTCGCCAATCGGGAACAGATGGCGGATGTTGGACTCCCACCAGATATTCCCGGCAAAGCCGCCGTTGTTGTGCTGGGCGCAGACCGCAATCTCCAGTGGTTCGATTGTAATGTCGATGCCGTTGGATTTGAACAGCTCGATGGCGGGTGAGTTCAGGTTGCGCAAGCGTTCGATGGGCGTGTCGCCGGTCGCGCCGGAATTTTTCAAGTATTCAAAGCCCTCGTCGCCAATGTTTTCAATACTGAAAGATTTCCGCCCATGTGCGAGATTCTGACGGTAGTCGAGAAACACACGACGCTTTTTGACGATCGTCTCGTTATAGACCGCAAGGTCAACGGTCGATGAGCCGAAGTCTGTCGTTTTGCGCACATCGAAGGGCCATTGATAACCCTTAAGAAAGATCGCGCGTGCCATGGTTTTCAGGTCTGGGAAGGAATCCGCCAGAAATTCTCGCTCGCCATGTCCGTTGGCATCGGTGGAAATGTAGCGCGGGATGACTTGCTGATAGGAACCGGAGACATTCCAGCGAAATTTCACCGCCGCCAGCCCGAACTGCGACTCGGTCAGATTGTGCCCGATGGCACCTGCCGCAATCGCCAATCCATGCGCGCCGTATTGCGATGGTGGATAGACAGATTCCGCGTACATCCCGGCAGGGCCGCCAGTGGCGAGGATGACGTTCACCGCGTTGAAAGCGGTCAAGCCGTGCTTTTCGCCGTTTATTTTGCCCAAGTCAAATGCTAGCGCTCCGACGGTCTCACTGTCACCATCTTTTTCGCGCGTCAACAGTTCAACTACTTGGAAGCCGTCAAAAACCGGAATATCGCGCCGTTTGATCTCGCCCAGCAGGCATTGCACCATGTCGCGCGATGTTAACGGCCCCGCTGAAGTTGCTCGCGAGTGGGTGTCGTGGTCGGTTTGATAGCCGGGGAAGTTGCCGTAGCGGTCGTGCGGGAATTTTACGCCGAGCTGCACCAGCCGATAGAAGCATTGCGCCGAGTGCGCGGCTTCGCAGAGAGCGATGTCGCCGTGCATCAACCCGCCGGCGAACAGGTCGGTTGCCATCTGGCGGGTGGAATCGGGTTTTTCGCCATCAAGAGCAAGCTTGTAGTATGTCTGTTTGTCCGACCCGGCGTTGTTCGACGTGCCGGCACCCATTCGCTCTGTGATGATGGCAATATTTTCAACGCCCCGCTCATGCAGGCATAGCGCGGCGTTCAACCCCGCCGCTCCACTGCCAATGACGATAGTGTTGAATGAGTGAACCGCTGAAATATGTGCGCTGCCGTTCATCAACGGATAGAATCTTGTTTTTCAACTTTAAGCATATCGGTATAAATTCTCGTGTAAACCTCAGTGTCGCGGACAACGCAGCCGGTTGACCGTTTGCCGCGCATGAGCTCTGTGCATTTTGAGCAGGCGATGCAGGTTTTCCTGGCGTTGAATTCGCCGGAATTCATGAGGTCTTTCACAGCGTCCGGGTAGGCGAAGGAATTCCTGCCCATCCCGATGATTGTCGCCCAACCCTTTTCCAGCACGCCTGCCGCGACGTATGGAATCGCGTTCTGAAGCCATGAATAGCCAGAACCGACAAGCAATATGTCCGGGAAGGCGCGTTGCAATTCGGCGGTGATCTCAATCTGTCGCATCACGCCGATCAATGGATTTTCCGACGATGGAGCTTTGCCGCGAAGCGGTTTGTTGAACGGTCTGACCCAATGAGGAGAATGGTAGGGTATGCCTGCGGTGAGATTTATCATCTTCACGCCAAATTCTCGAAGCTGGCGGATCAGTAATTTTGGCTCATCCAGATTGATATCAAGCGAGCCATTTTCCGCCACGCCAAAGCCGTAAGGATAGGGAACGCCATCGGTGACGTTCAGGCGAACTGTGGTGTCAATGTCGGCTTGATGTTTCATCGCGGCGGTTACGACATCCATCAGCAGGCGCGCGCGGTTTTCCAGCGACCCGCCGTATTTGCCTTCTCGTGTGTGAGCGCCGAGTAGTTCATGCAAAAGATAGCCATGACAGGCTTTAATGTCCACCGCATCGAAGCCAGCTTCTGCAGAAAGCGCGACCGAAGCGATCATGTCGTCTCTGATCTGTTCCAGTTCATCATCGGTGTAGGCATTGATGACACCGCCAAGATGAGGATTGAACCAGATGCCTCTGCCGTTAGCTTTGCCATTCGGCTTGCTGTATCTTCCAGAGTGTGTCGCTTGCAGAACCAGCCAGGGTTTATGATCCGAGCCAAAGGCTTTTCTGGCGTGCTCTCTGACGGTGTCGGTGAGTTTCTTCAACTGGCTGACTGTGTTCTTGGTAATCATCAGTTGATGTGGGTTAGAACGTCCCGCCTCGTTGACGCTGGTCGCTTCAAACCAGATCATGCCGCTCCCGCCTTCAGCGTATCGTATGTAGCGCCGGAAAGTCAGATCGCCGGGCGCGCCATTGAGTTCACTATCGAAACCTTCCATCGGTTGCACGGCAAAGTGATTCGGGATTGTGGCATTGCCATATTTAATCGGCTCCAGTAGCGGTCTGAAGTCATCGCTCCACGGTAGAGAGATTCCCAAATCTTCCGCAGCCTGTTGTATTTTTTTAATCGAACCGGTTCGTGTTTCCGTACTTTCGGACATTTATTGATCCTTGTTGAAGCAGTCGTTTTTGCGAAGTCTGGGAATATAGCCCGGAAGCGAGAGGAATTTTTCTCCACAGATTTCACAGATGAAACAGATTAGGAAGAAAATACGATCTCAAAGCGATGGATACCTGCCTTCGCGAGGATGACAGCGGACGCTGGTCGCTGTGGGTTACGCCGGACATGCCACTCGCCATTCCCACGCAGGAGCGTGGGAACGAGTAATACAAAATACGATCTCAAAGCGATGGATACCTGCCTTCGCGAGGATGACAGCGGACGCTGGTCGCTGTGGGTTACGCCGGACATGCCACTCGCCATTCCCACGCAGGAGCGTGGGAACGAGTAATACAAAATACGATCTCAAAGCACTGGATGCCAGCCTTCGCTGGCATGACAGCGGATTTTGTCCGCTGGTTCTGTTATGTTAAACATGTCTGGGCAAGCCGGATATGCCTTCCGAATGAGATTGCTTCCTTGGGCTAAAGCTCGCCTCGCAATGACAAGTGGGAAATTTTCCCTACCTGAGTAGCAGTAGTTTACTAGCCCCCTGCCCATAGATTTCCGAACTCCAACGCAAGAAATAAACCCCGCCGGATAGTTGCGAGGCATCTATCGCGAAGGAATGTACGCCAGCGTTGATCTGTCCATTGAACACAGTGGCAACCAGCTTTCCCTGAGTTGAATATAATTCAATGTTGAATTCTGCTTGTTGCGGGATGCTGAATCCGACATGCGAGACCGAATTGAACGGATTCGGGTAGGGGCTGGTGAATACAAAATGCTCAGGCAACACGTTTTTACCCGCACTTGACTCAGCAGGATATGGTTCAATGGTATAATGGAACGGCGTTGCGCATTCGGTTGTGTCACCATCGCTGACAGCGCTCACCGACCACAAAATGCGCAAATGTGAAGTCCAATGCTCAAGACCCAGAGTTCGCAACAAGGGCATGTTGAGCATAGTGTCTTCCCAGCCTGTGAAAGAATAAATTGAATCAATCTCGTCAACTTCAACATGAACCGTCACATCATAGGTGGTTGATGTTTCCGGGTCGGGGTCAATGGAATCTTCCCACAGCATCGCCAGATGGAAATCTTCGCGGCGGGGAATGGTGTCGTTGTTGATGGGAAACAGCAATTGGAACGCTGATGGCGGCTGAGGCATCGCGGTTTGGAAGCGCCGAACCGAATTGGAATACCTGCCGCCAGAGTTCAAGTCAACAGCTCGCACTCGCCAAAGGTAATACTG
Organism: uncultured bacterium; assembly: GCA_964484805.1. GTDB lineage: Bacteria > Electryoneota > AABM5-125-24 > Hatepunaeales > Hatepunaeaceae > CAZAGU01. Next base: position 2,466 of record CAZAGU010000131.1, on the reverse strand, counting down.
GTTCTCCTGCAAATTATCAAAGGCGTAGAAGAAATTGGCGCCAGAATTTAAGATCATCGGTTGTGCAAACTCAGGGGAAGTGTCTAGCTCGACTTCGTAAAACAGCATGTCACCGCGGTCAGGATCGTTGCTACGCTCCCACTCGAATGTCACTTCATTGTCTTCAACCCAGCTGTTATGTGAAGGGGCTTCCAGATCGAACTCATTGGATTGCCTTGGCAACGGCATGTTATGTTCCGTGTAAATCCAATCGTCGTCGTTCTCGTGCTCGTGGCATATCAGGCAAGCGGGACCGTCAATTTCTTCGGCTTTACTTTTCCCATCAACCATGGCCTTGACAGCGCGATGCCGCAATGCCTCCTGGGCCGATGGTGATAAGTGTCGTGCATCTTTAAGTTCCATAAATATACCAATTTTAATACTAATATGAAACCATTTATCGGCCTAAGTAATAATTGAACGTTTTAGAGCGCTACCCGACCTGACCACTTCAGAAGGCAGAAGAGATGCCGTCCTTCTGAGCGTGCTCTATGACACAGGTGCACGGGTTCAGGAGCTGATAGACCTGAACGTTCGGGATCTCCGGCTGGAAGCACCCGCTCAAATCCGGCTAACTGGAAAAGGAAGAAAGATACGTAGCGTACCCTTAATGGCGCAGACAGTTCGTCTGCTGAAACAATATCTTAAAGAACATGATCTTAACACTTTGAAACATGACCAGGAGCCGGTGTTTCGCAACAGAAAACAGGAACGTTTGTCACACTAAGGCATTCGTTATATTCTGAAGAAATCTGTTGATCAAGCGAAAGCAGTTTGCCCGACCCTGAGGGAAGACATATCGCCTCATATGCTACGTCATTCCAAGGCAATGCACTTGCTTCAGGCAGGGAATCCCCTGGTTGTGATCCGTAATACTGGGACACACGGATGTGAAGACGACTGAGATATACGCCCGTGCTGATATGGAAATGAAGCGTCGGGCGTTATTAACAATTGCTGATGCTTCGCCGACACCTGATATTTATTCATGGAAGAAAAATCCGGACTTACTTGAGTGGCTCTCCAATCTGTAATGTTGGTATTATGTGCAGTGATTTCGGGCGTTCCTGCTGCAATAACAAGAGGTTCGCCCGGTCACGCTACATAATCAACTGCTCAACATAAACCTCACCAGAATTAGGAGCCGTGATGATCAATTCTGCAACCCGTACAAGGGATGAAACCAGATTGAAGACTTCCCGGATATGAAACTTGCCGGAGAACAGCTCCTGCCAGTCCTTGCCAACAATCTCCATTTCTGCAAGAATTTGATCGAGATATGCATTGTCACTCATTGTGAACCTGAATTATTAAAGAATAATGCTTTTAAGAGCAACACAATCAATCCACCATACAGCGGGGAAAAAAGAGCCCACAGCAACCGGGTAATAGTTCTCCGGAAATTGGTATTACGATCCAGGCGAACCAATATTCCAGCCTTTCCATTGCCGGTAATTGATTCCCGCAGACCACATCCGACATCCTCGCTCATCCATCTCTGGTTGCAAGGATTGATACTTGACTCGTATCTTATTTACTGTCTCTTCGGAAACCATGTAAACAATATAACATTTTTGATTCCGGATGCAAGCAATACCGATGATTTATTTATTTCCGATCACTTAGCATTAGTGAACGATTTAAGACCAAACTCACCCGATCCATTTTCAGCGATGGTGAAGGTTTTACTTAAGATATCCTGCGCCCTAATAATTCCCTACGGTTGGGGCGGCTTCACACCTTTAATCCCAACGAACGATCCTTTGTTAAATCCTTCGAGCACTGGCTCAACATTGTTGTTGTCATCCAAGCTTTTAAATATTGTCTGAGTAAAACTAAACTGTCGGAAACCGACTTGTGTGAGCATGTCAAGAACCTCTTTAACTGAATAAAATTCGGCTTCAGCGTAAAATACGTTTTCGTTCTTATTCCTGAGATAAAAACGACCTAACGGACTTGTTTTGTTAACCATACCTACAACGATAGAACCACCGGGACGAATTGTGCGTTCTGCTTCGCGCAGGGCTTTCAATGTATCATCAAAGAAACATATAGTGGTGACAATGAGGACGAAGTCGAAGCAACCGGTTTTTACAGGAAGATTTTCACCGGTTCCAAGAGCTATCTTTATGCCCCTTCGTTGTGCATAGATAGACATTGATCTCGACGGTTCAATCCCAAATATCAATCCCAAGGGTTTCGCAAACCTTCCTGTACCAACACCAACTTCCAGTCCTCTACCAGTCTTGGGTATCAGTTTGCGTAACGCCTCCAACTCCGATTTATGGACAAATGAGTGCTTGCTAAACCACTCCTCGTATCGAATAGCATATTTATTAAAAGGTTCAACCTGAGTCATATTTTCAACTTAGGAAGCGTAAATAAATAACTCATCGGTTTCACCGTGGATGAATCGAATAATTCCAT
>CAZAGU010000130.1:0-10062 GCA_964484805.1 uncultured bacterium | reverse complement strand
TGGTCTGTAGCCGTCCATCTTTCACCAGGGTAATCGCTTCTGAAGGCACACCCTCGTCATCAATCTGCATCGTTCCTGCCAGTGGCGTCTTGTTCCATTTTTCTTTCAACGGATCGTCAACGACCGTCACAAAATCAGGGAACACCCGTCGTTTAACCCGCTTGGCAATCTTGCCGACCTTAAGATAATCCTTCATCCAGTCAATCTCGACCAGCGGCTCGCGGCTAAGGACTAGCTCATTGACGAAAAGCTGTGAGATTAGCTGTGCAGCCGCTTCACCGGCAAATAAAACTGGCCCTTCATATTCATCAAGCGGCTCTGATTTAGAAGCCGCAACAAGCTGCATGCACATCTCGTTTACATCGGCAACTGCTGATTCGATAGTAGGCAACGCATCGTCGCCTCGCAAGGCAAAACCTTTCCGTGCTGACAATCTCTCGCCATCTTCAGCCAGTGTTGTCGTGGTAACATCAAACAGCTGATACTCTTCGGAAAGCCTGTGCTTCGAGCCTTCTGAATTTATGTATCGTTTGCTTTTTACAATATTGTAGTAGCTGATCTTCCAATCAAGTAGGTTTGGATATTTTTTAAACACATCGGAAACTGCCTCAATCAATGGTTTTGCCGCCGCAGAATTGGCTGGCGGTGTTTTGAGGTCTTCGAGAACGACAGTCTTCTTGACATCGGACATATCATCATACATCTCCTTGGGCGGATTTGCTTTTAGATAAGCTTTCTTGCGGGCGAGGTTTTCCAGAGCATCCTTATATGCCTGATCTGTGCTCAACCAAATCTGATGGCGCAAAGCGTCGTAGTTATCCTCAGTGATTAAATTCTCCTGATTGTTCCAGACCATTCTCCAATCAGGATAGAAGTTTGTGTTATCCAGCTTAGAATCACCCACACGGAGGTCTATTGCCAGGTGACGCTGGTGATTATCACTGATGACAATTTCCGCCCCGTACCTCAGCTCAACAGTGATTTGAAAATGTTCCCTGACGAGATAGCTAATGAAACTTGGCGACTGCATGTCTGGAAGAACGAGCTCAGACATTGAGCGATCAAGTTCATCCTGCATGGCGCTCATAATGACATCGTCCGCCGCGGAAAGTGATGATGGGAGCAGACATTGACTGATCGCAAAGATCGCTAAAATTACGATCAGTGCAGATTGGTTTCTTCTACTGGCAGTCATTATTTGCCCTCCGATTTGTCGTGAGCTGGTGGCAGTAAAATTGGAGGCTTCTCCTGCCCTTTTTCGCGTTTTTGCACTTCAATTTCTGAAACTAAAATGCTGGGTGAAACGGCGGAAACTGGAACGTAACCGGATTCAGCGCCGCATGTCCCATTAAACGGGATGGTGTCATCACCTGTGATGATGATCTTGCTGAAGCTTGTTAATGGTGTGCCTACAATTTCTACACCGCGAACGTATTCATCGGGAGTACCATCGGCATAAACTCGCGAAACCAGCAAAGGAACAACCTTAAATGCTTGAGGCCCACCGCGCTGAGTCATGGTCAAACCTCCAGAAATGTCTTCAAACATCAATCCGTAAGGCTTGTTCTGTTTTTTACATTCAGCAATCAGCAATTCACGAAGTTTGTCCGGTGTAGTGACCTTTGATGATTCTATGATCAGATTTCCTTGTCGAGAAACAATTTCCCTACCGTAGTCTCGCCGGGCATGTCCGTTGGTCTTCGGGAAATTTTCAATCGGGGAGCGAGTGTTAAGGAAGTTGCGCAAAATACCATTTTCAACAACGTCAACACGTTCCGCCACAGAGCCTTCATCATCGAACCTGTAGTATCCACGCAGGTCAATGCCGTTGTATGTTTTTAGCGTAGGATCGTCATAAATACTTATGAAATCAGGAAGGATCAATTCACCGACCTTCTTGGTGAATGTCTTGCCAGAACTCTCACTCTTCTGACGATGGCTCTCGATTCTATGCCCGAAAATCTCATGGAAGAAAACACCGCTGGCACGATTTCGTAAAATAGCAGGTCCAATGAACGGCTCCACAATCGGAGCTTTGACCAACAGTTCCAATTCGCGCACCAGACGTTCTGCCGTCGCCATTACTGTCGCTTTGTCAGGAAGTCCCTCAAGCGTCGCCGATGTCCACATCTCATTGCGCTCAAGCTCCATGCCGTCTTCAGCAATCCCGTTGACATCAATCGCGAAAATGAGATATTGATTGCCGTGCTTGAGTTTTGTTCCCTCGGAATTAACCAGCCACGTTGTCTTATCCGTCACGCGGAAGTGAGCGCCTGAGGTCACTGCCACTGGTGATGTGGTAAAATAGGTGGCGACATCTTTGATGATGTCCTGCCAATAATCGACATCAATTACCGTGGATGTGACAGCCTCATTATAAACATTTACTTGCCCAGCGGAAAAATCGCTCGATAAGTCTTCCTCTTCGACTTTAACCTGACGGTTGGTCAGGACTTTTGTGAGTCTTTCCTGAGCTTTGCGGAATTGAAACTCTGTTTCATTCCACAAGATAGCCCGCATGGCTTCTGTGTCTTGATCGTTGAGTGGAAAATCCACCTGTCGATATGGTGTGTAATTCTCACGCCAACTCCCTCCACGAAGCTCATGAGTATTGTCGAGTTCCATACTGCCAACTCGAACGTCAACATCAAGATAGCGGTTGGTGTTGTCCTGAAGATCAGTCATGCCGCCATCTTGTGCTCCAAGATACAGAACTCGCTCCTCTATTACCTCGTAGTTTAAATAGTATAGTGGAGCGTCTCCAGCTTGACTGAGATTTTCTATCGACCGCTGTAATTCCGCTGACATAGCATCCAGTATCGGGTCTGATCCATTCTCAGCGCTTAAAGGAGGCGCAAGAAATGTCAGTCCAAGAAATGCTGTCAGTAGAACGATTACTACCTTTTCTTTCATGGCTTTTCACTATTGTTAGATTGTCTGAATTGCAAATTTATGTGGGTGTCTTGCCCGTCTTCAATGTTAAACCACTCGAGATGAACATTAGCGCCACCGGTTTTGTCTCGGTAGCCTGTGGTTAAAACATACATTCCGACAGGGATTTCCTGTGGAAAAGCTATGCTCTCGAATGGTTCTTTATATCCAAAATCAAGTGGTGAGATATACAGGTCATTCCAACTGCTCACTGCCCAATCCTGCAAATAAAGAACTTTCTGCAGTGAGCTGTCGCTGGGAACGATATAGTATGTTTCCGGTGACTCTGGCATCTGGTTGAACTGATCCGGCGCCTGCTGAATCTCTAATTGTGAGATTTCAACGAACAAATTGCCAGTGCCGCCTGTTCCTTCGTTATCCTCGCCTTCTTCATCATCGCTGAATAAATCAATCGGATTCCAGCAGGAGTTTTCCCATCTTTCCCGCACTCCAGTCACTTCATTGAAGCGCGCTGGAATCCCTCGAACCCGGCATAAGCCGACGACTAATGTCTGTATATCACCGCGTGTGCCTTTTCCAAGCTTGAGGGTCAAGTCAGGAGACAACCTCGGCGCAAGTCTGTCTGGCTTTTCAATCTCTTGAATGTTGGCTTCTATCCACTCTATAAGAAGCTTATCTCCAATTGATAAAACAAGTTCTGGGTGTATGTTAATAAATTGCTTCAAGTCCGTTCGCCAGTCCACAGATGGCTCCCAACCTAAGCGTGGCGTAACGACATAATCAAAATATCGCGCTTTATCCTTTTCGTTGATGGCATTCAAATAATCCATCAAATCCTCGCGCCCGTCAGGATTTCCCAACGCCGAGCTGAGATACTGCCCACTCAGAACACCGAGAGAAAAATCACGCAGGTCTTTCTTAGTCAGGGTTGAGAGAAACATCCAGCGCGCCGTCTGTTCGTCGTCGTCGTTCATTTTACCCGATGGATGCGCTTGCATCGCCGACACTACTGGATATGTTCCAACTACAAACCGATATAAAACACCCCAATTGCCGTGTGCCACGGTAAATTTCTCCATCACCTCGGCTGAATCTGCCAATTCCCGTTCTTCGAGCAGTCTGATCAGACCAGCAAACAGTTCGCCGGTGGGCTTGTGCGCGGTCAACGTGTCAACAGTTATCCCTGCATCTTTAGCCCAGACGCTCCAGAAATACTTCACACGACGAACATTTTCCGCACTCAGCCTTTGGCGGAACAATGTGTCGGCATGAGTTGCCGCAGGTCTTTCGAGGGCAGGCACTGGTGGCGGTGGCATGTAATCTATCTCGCGAATGGCGTTCAGGTTTTCTTTAGGCTGGAGTGTCAACACCTCCTCGCCCCTATCCGGCGTGTTGAATACTGCCGCGGCGAGGTCATCCTTTCCGGCAGTGATGAACCACGCGCCATTGCCACAATCAATAGTGCATTTTCCATCTTCATCGGTGCGCATTCCCAGCGCCGGCATGAATGTGCCATAATTCCAAAGATTAAAAATCACCGACTCATCAGGAACTGGCTTACCATCGGCATCCTGAAGTGTAACCGTCAGGTTCCGCGTGTGCCCATAAGCAGGCGTGGAATTTATCAATGTCGATCTTCCATAGCGTCTTAAAACGGGCTCGTCGCCGTAATAATCGCCGTAAGCCGTGCTGACCACCAACATTGCTCTGCCAGCCGAACTTCCGAACCAGGCATCGCCGAGCCGGGGCTTCGGTTCGCAACCACCCGTGTAATGCCACTCGCCATCAGCCCAGACTTCAGTCCAAGCGTGGTTATTATCGCAGTGTGCCCAATATGGAGTGTAGCATTGTCGGGCGGGCAATCCAACCGCGCGCAAAGCAGCAATAGTGAGGATCATCTCTTCTTCACAACGCCCCAATCCGGCGCGAACCGTCGTCAGTGGGTCTTGGTCTCTGCCAGAAGATTGTTCAAATGTAGCCAGCTCATGGCACCAGTGATTCACTTCCAGCGCGGCATTGGTCATTGACATGCCTTTGATGCGAGGGGTAATCTCATCTAAGAACTGAGATCTCCAGCCACGCACAAACGGCTCCTGAGATACCCGATGCGGCAAGATGAAATGCCGGAAGAGTGATTCATCCACCTGATCTGCCCAGCCAAAGGTTTGCCTGGCGTGGCGGGCAAGCCTGATGTTGTCGATCACATCGGCGCTACTCATGATGGCAAGGTCAGCCAGAGGCATGTAAGCTAGCAGAAAGCGGTAATCTTCTAATTCGATCTCGGATAAACCACATATTTCAGGATTATCTAATGGATCAAAAATATCGGTCTTAAGATTTTCGCCACGGATCTGTTGATCAGCCAGCAAACTATCAAGATTGGCGCCCTGAAAATCAGTGGCGCCAATCATGAGTGTGGAAATCATTAAAAAAAGGAAATTCATGGGTTGTTTTTGTAAGATTTAAAATCGGTTAGGCTTTTATCTCACTGATGTATTTCATCATCCGCACCTGACTCTCAATTCCATTAAAGAATGAAGGCAGATGAAGGTTCTCATTCGGCGAATGTGCCCGGCAAGTTGGCAGGCAATAGCCTACTAAAAGCACTTCCAGATCGAGAATGTTCTTCATGTCGGTTACAATTGGAATGGATCCACCACCACGAATCATCAGCGGTTCACGGTCAAATGTTTCCTTCAAGGCATGAGCGCCAGCCCGAATGTATGGACTATCAAGTTCTGTCAGGAATGGCAACCCGGCTTCATGCCGCAAGATGTCAATTTTCATCGTTGGCGGTGTGATGCTTTTGATGAATTCAATAGCCTTGTCCATCATTTCATGTGGATCCTGATCGGGTACCAGCCGCATTGATACCTTTGCCGCTGCTTTGGAAGGCAGGACAGTCTTCGATCCTGTGCCGATGAAACCGCCCCAAATGCCGTTGATTTCAAAGGTGGGTCGTGTCCATACTCGCTCGAGATGAGTATAACCCTCTTCACCCCAAAGGGCATCCACATCTAACTCGGCTTTATATTCTGCCTCTTTATAAGGTATGCGCGCCAGCAATGCTCGTTCATCGTCGCTAATGTCTCTTACATCATCATAGAATCCAGGGATCTGAATTCTGCCCTGGTCGTCCTTCACTTGTGCAAGCATCCGGGCAATGATCTCAGCCGGATTGGCAACGCCACCGCCATACTCGCCAGAGTGAAGATCGTGGTTAGGACCAGTAAGCTCAAACTCGAAGTATGAAATACCTTTCAAGCCGTAAGTTATGGCTGGCATTCCCGCCGCCCACATTGCTGTATCAGAAACCACAGCCACATCAGCCGCGAGAAGTTCTTTGTGTTCTGACATAAACTTAGCTAATGATGGACTACCGATCTCCTCTTCACCTTCAATGATAAATTTCACATTCAAAGGCAAAGGAGTATTGTTCAGTTTGTAAGCTTCAATGGCTTTTATGTGAATGAAAACCTGTCCTTTATCGTCAGCGGAACCACGACCGATAATGTAATCACCCTTGACAAAGGCTTCAAATGGGTCTTTCTCCCAAAGCTCAATCGGATCAATGGGTTGAACGTCGTAATGACCATAGATAAGCATCGTTGGCAGTTTATCGTCAACATGCACTGAACCGGTAACCACCGGATGTTTATCGGTAGAATGAACAACTGCCTCATCGCATCCTGCATCGCGTAGCATTTGTGCAGTATGCTCGGCAGCTTTCATCATGGATTCTTTTTCGGAAGGATCACTGGATATTGAAGGAATAGCCAAATACTCTGTCAGCTCACGAATATAACGTTCGTGGTTGGCTTGAGTGAAACTTATTAGTTTGTTCATAGATGTCTCCTGAGTTACTTTTGGTTTATATTAAGTTAATAAAAAAGATAACGATATAAAACAAATTAAAATAATTGAACTGAGTTTCCCCAACTAAGTAACATCTGGCCGAGTTCTAAAGTCTATTTAAGTGAAAGAAAAGTACCTTGACTTTACAATTAGGAGAAAACAAATGAACAAAACACGTTTAACATCAAGTGTAGTCACAATTATCGCACTGCTACTTACCTTTGGAATTCCTTTCTCAGCTTACGCTGGAAAATCAACCGTTAAAAAGGTAGTTGAGATGGAAATTCCTGCAAAAGATCTACAGGCTATCAATGTGGAAACGATCAACGGTAACATTAGCATCGCAGCTTCCAATAAAGATATTGTAGAACTTCACGCAGAAATTTCTGTAACAGGAAGCAAAAAGGGCACTTGCGAGGAACTCATCGAGGAAATTGAGCTTAAAAACAAAGACGACGGTGAAGTTCTGAAAATAGAGGCAGAAATTCCCAAGAAATTCCGCTATTCATTCAGTGTGTCTTATGAACTTACTGTTCCTGAAAAGTTTAAAGCTGAATGTGAGTCTGTCAACGGAAATATTAATATTGCAGGTTTGACAGGTGGGGCAGATGCGGAGACGGTGAACGGTACGATAGAATGCCTAAATACTGCCAAAGCAATCAACGCTGAAACTGTCAATGGGGCAATTTACTTAAACAATGTAGAGGGTAGCGTCTCTGGTGAAGCAGTGAACGGATCTATAAAGGTCGTCTGCGCCAAAAATGAACCTCAGACTTTGGCTCTAGAGACCGTCAACGGAAATATCGACGTTCAACTTAAACAGCAACCAAATGCTACACTTCGGGCAGAAACGATGAATGGATCAATTACCATCGGTGATAAAAAGATCAAGAGGAATAGCATCATTGGAACAAGCTTTGATTCACCCATTGGCAATGGTGAGGGAAAATGGTCGTTGGAAACGGTCAACGGCAGTATTAAGGTGAAATACCCGGATTGACACCAACCAGCCGCCGGGCACGAGCCGGAAAACACGCTCCGATCCTTTAGCAAAGCCCTCATCTGACGAAAATGAGCAGAATGGCTATCGCACAGATATATGCGGTACATTTATCAAGAAAGACCTTTACGGGAAACAGGTAAAATATGGTTGGGAGATTGATCATATTATGCCTATCTCAAAGGGTGGCACTGATGATCTTACCAATCTTCAGCCTTTGTATTGGGAAACAAACAGGGAAAAGAGCGACACATATCTCTGGCGATGTCCCAAAAAGTAAAGCTTCAATTACAACACACAAACCCCAGCATATGCTGGGGTTTGTGATTTTTTATGACCAAGTACCATATCGGATTAATTGAGACCGTTGAAAACCTCGAATTCGTCATTCCCAACTTGATTGGGAATCCAGTTTAAAAGTTTAACACTAACAGTAATTAACGTATTACCATACAATTACTGCCGTATAAACCTTTAATCCTTATCAGCCTGATCAATCAAATGATTCAGTTTACCCCAATGTTTTCCAAACTGCTTTTTAAGAGCGTTACATGGATCTGTCTTTGGCTTAATCTCTTGAAAGCTTTTGATTGCTCGTTTAGCGTACATAGGAAACGATGATTTTATGTTTTTCTGTTTTCACTCAGTAGTGGTGTGTTTTCAGTTTCTTGCAATCTTACAATTTTCCTAAGATCTGCAACATTCTTAAAATAGCAATCTAATTGCTGTTCTGATGTATCACCAAACTCACTTGGTGTGTCAAGAAGTTTACGATTTAGATCATAATAATCAGACTCACCATGTCTGAATGTCTGCATATTCTGAAGAATATTTAAACTACGATATAAACTTAAAGCAAAAGCTGTATTACTGGACAGAGCTAATAAAAGCCATCTTGCTTGAGATAGGTCATGGGAAAGAGCTCCAACAAAAGGGACTGCCCAAGATGAAATAAACGATATAATTATGCAATAATAATGAATTCTAGTGTATCCGACAGCTCTGCCTTTCCAAAACTTTAATGTTCCAAGTATTCGCTCATGATTATCCTGAATGCGCTGAATTTCATCTTTACTAAAATGGGTACACGTTTCAAATGAAGGACCACCAGGGTGTAATCTAGAGCCAAATTTTAGAGGAAATGCACTCCAGAAAATAAATAATAGCGAGATAATTGTAAACACAATCGCGCAAATAGTAAATATATTCAATTGATACTCAATTTAGTATGCTTCTTGCAATCACCACCATAATCGCAAGAATTAAGTAAAATGGCATAATGGAAAAGGATTTCAGTGATCCAATGAATAAGTTAATTGTCGTATCCTCAAGTTTAATAACATACAAATCAGTTGACAATAAATTGTGAGAATGCAATTTATCAACAAAAGATGTATAAATATTTCTGAAACCTTTTTCTAAAGCAAGATAATAAGTATCTAACATAAAAAACAGTAGTATAGGGATAAAGCAAATTACTGTGTTATCGGGCACTTTTTTATCTGCATTAGCAACTAGAATAGCAGAAACGATGGTGATACACCAGGTTTTGCATGAGGAGCTATTTGATGCCATCCTACTTATTATTCCTTGAATAATAGAAAGATGTTTCTGAATGTCACTAGGCTCCATGTTCATAATGTTTTTACTTTTACTTAAGTAGCTTCTTTAGGTTTTCCCAGTTCCAACTATACAGCTTACCTGCATTTGGAACACTTGGATGGCTTTCATTTTTGGACCCAATCATCTGTACGATTTTTATCCCATGCTCTCGGGCAATCGCAACTTCTTTACGGACGCCACTGGCTTTATGGGTTTTTGAACCGACTATCACGATTACAAGGTCTGATTTTTTTATTGCATTCTCTGCTTTTGCTTCCCAAGTCTTTTCAGGGGCAGCTTCTTTTAAAGAATTATCACTGATTTCAAAAGGTGAATCTGAAAGTTTTGACTGACCGACTAGAAAGTGTTTCAGTTCTTTGTCATTGTCAAAATCAAAGCTGATAAATACTTTTTTCTTCATTATTATTACCCCAAAAAAAAGATTAAAAACATCCAACATTTTTGCTAAATATACAAGATACCAATGAGTTTGTCAAGTGAGAATGCACATAATATTTAATTAATTCCGCGAACTTGGTTTACATCTTTGTCCCCTCACCCCATCCCCTCCCCAAACCAGAACACCACGCCATCCCGTCCGTGCCGCTTCTCGCACCCCAGCGCCTCCGCAATCCTCGCGATCTTTCTGCTGCTGTTCTTCATCCTGCACTCGTAAGTCAACTGCCTGTAAAGCTGCGCCAGCGTCAGCTTGG
>CAZAGU010000129.1:0-10182 GCA_964484805.1 uncultured bacterium | reverse complement strand
CCTTTCCCTTTTTGGATTAAAAATCCTCTTAGGTTGATTATACGAGCAATCTCATGAGAGTTCGAGAATAAACCTAACAACCATCGAGCGCATTCAACTGCACAAACACCCCATCGTACAGGCGAAAGCGGGGATCCAGTATTAACAAAAGCATCAGTTGCTACCTGACGATATTCAACTCCCGCATTTGGTTCGAAAGCATGAAAACGCAACCTCCATCTTCTCTCACCCTCCTGATCGTAAGACACCATTACTACATTGACATCTTCAGGATCATCTGTGCGAACTGTGGATACAAGCCAGAGGAATTCACTCCCATTGGTATATTCATCAAAATTGTTCAGTCCTTCGGAACTCCAAAGTAATTCTCTTTGCGCATCGAAGACCAGTTCGTTTTCTGGTGAGATTTTCTGGATATACTGATGGCCATTATGATCGCGGGCAACTATCAAAGCGCCACCCAAACCATCTGCTAAAATTTCAAAATTTGAAACCAGACGATCAAACGGTAGCAAGGTTACTCCATCCCATTGGCAGTTTTCATCAACTCGAATGATGTATGTTCTGTTTTCCTCTCCAACACCCACACGGTAATTAATAAACGCACCACCAACGGAATCTCCAACCACTTTTACATTGTGACCATTGCCAATTATATCATCTAAATCTAATGGTTGCTCAGGGTGCAGATTCCTCTCACAACCAAGCACACTAGCATCAGTATAATTACCACCATTTGCTCCTGCGAGGTAGCGCAATAGTATTAGTGAGCCACCACTCGTGGCGCATTCTGCCCTGTGCTCCAATTGAAAGAATTCCTCACCAAAAACCGGAAATATAGGTGAACCATCTGGATTTATTATCAGATAGTTATAAGCTTCCTCTTCGGTGAACTGTTGCTTGAATGTGCTTCCAACCGCTCGCACTGTCTCATCTGGTAAAAATTGCGCAACAAAGGGAATGCCAAATTGAGGCATAAAATATACCTGAAGTTGCTCTTCCCAAAATTCTTCATCACCCAGAGAACAGAATGCGATTTGCAGGTCATTTGTTGAATTGCTCGTCACCATTTCAGTTGTTACATAAAAGCTTTCCCAATTCCGAGGCACAGCAATGCCATTCGGTTCAATGGGAAATGTACCCTCATCCCAATGCAAGTGTCCATTTATCGAAAAAATGTTTACTTCTGCACGTTCAATCACCCAATGCTCCGCTTCCTCACTCCAGTCATAGTGTTTGACATCAATCAGTAAATCCCCATCGCCTAGAAAAAAGAATGGTTCAACATACGCGGCATCAAAATAATTGAGTCATCTATCAGTTCAGGACGTTCATTATCTGGATTAATTAAATAAGCTTGAGAGCTCACAAGATCATTGGGCGGGTGCCAATCATATACAAATAGAAACAGACGATTTCCATTTTCAGAGGCAATCGGTGTTATATCTCGGTGACAGCGATTAATGTTACAGAACCATATATCATGGTCTTCCCACAGCGGAATCCCATCGGGACTATATCTTTGCACACCACCGCGATTTATATCCACATTGTCGAAGAGATATAGACTTAAAAAGAATCCACCAGTGTTATCTGGAGCAAAGGCATCAACTTCTACAAACTCTTGTATCTCTGGAACGATTGGTTCTTCAAGCGCAATGCTCCATCCGGTTGGATAAGGTTAACCTGATAACGTGGAGCTACTCCCTGTCCATTCCTGTAATAGCACCACAATCCTCTCCCGGGTTCATTAAAGAATTGAATATTACACTCGTTTTCAAACAAAGGGATTCCCTCTTCAGGCCAACCATCAGATAAATCTCCTTCATTATTATACTTTCGTATAAAAAACCTATGATAATAAAGTCCTCCATGATCCTCGTTAATTCTTCGATCAACGATTATAAATTCACCATCATCGGTAGCAAGCACACCATAATGGTGCTTTCTACTATTGGAAATCAGATAGGTATTAGTGGTATAAAGCCGAACTCCGCCTTCGTCCCAGTGGGGTTCCAAGTTCTGATCGAGGTGTTGGGCGTAAACATTATACCATTGAGACTCCTCTATGTAAGCACCATCCATACCACAAAAATGCCACCCTCGTTATCGGGTTCTACAATAATATTTTCATCGTATATCCATTTATCTTGTGCAGACAGGTAAATCCCTCCATCGTTAAACACTACCAATCTGTCTGATCTGATCCCTTGCACTTTAACTCGATGGAACCCTTCATCATCAAAACATAAATAAACGACAGCCATATCTCCTTCACCAAGTGCGCAGAGCGCAGGGCGGAAATCATCCAGATAGCCACCGGCGTAAACACCCTAATCTACCCATATCTTTTCAGCCTAGCTTACATAAGAAAAGCCTAAGAAAAAAAACAGCGATAGGATGTAGTTTAAAATTCTTTGCATCTTTTTCAACTCTTGTGAAACTAAGCTTGCCCCTACCTCACCAAAACCACCTTCTGGCTGTGGGATTGGGTTGCTGTTGACAATCGGCAGAAGTACACGCCACTTGGCACTCCCTCGGCGTTCCAGCTTATGGAGTGCATTCCGGCGGCTTGATCGCCGCTGAACAGCGTGGCAATTTCGCGCCCGTTGATGTCGTAGATGGACAGGTTGATCTTTCCCGCCGCCGGCAAGCCGTAGGTCAACCGCGTGACCGCGTTGAAGGGGTTGGGGAATGCGCCAGTCAGGGAAAATTCTGTGGGCAACACTTCGTCGGGCAAGGGAGCGGAACGCTCGTCTATATTTTCAAACCAGTAGATCACACCGGCATTGCTATGCCAGTTCTCATTTCGCGCAATTAAATCCAACCGACCATTGCCTGTAATGTCGGCGTTGATGATTTGCTGAAAGTTAACGTGGTTTATGGGAATCCGGCGATATTCAAAGGGCTCATTGCCATCATTTTCATAATACTCCAAGCCAAACCCACAGGTAACAATATCAAAATCATCATCTAGATCATAATCGGCAACTACCGAATTTATTATTCTATATCCATTAAATGTATATAAACGATGATGTTCAAATCCTTGACCATCGAGGTTCTCCATCCATATAATTGCGGTTGAATCCAAATCGACATCGGTGTCACAGTTAAGAATATCCATGCGCCCATCCCGGTTCAAATCAACCAGATTGTTATTTGCATAATACATACCAGCCAGAAAAGAGTTGTACTCAAATTCCCCATCATAATTTGCCCACCAGCCAAAGGTAAAATCATAATTGCTTCGGTAGAAATAATGGTCTGTGGCAATGACATCAATAGCGCCATTCTGGTCGAAGTCTAAAAGAAACAAATCTTTCCACCCGCAATCGCCATTATCCACCAATGTAATGTCTTCAAATGTAAATGGCTCCGTCTGGAAGTAAATTTTTATTCCACCATAATAATCATCAAACACAGAGCGGCTTAAAAAAGTAACAACAATATCTAAGTTGCCGTCACCATTCAGATCAGCAGCATCGATTTCATTGGCTTTTCCAAGTCTATCAAAGTTTGCTGGTATCACATGCCGTTCAAAATTGAGTTCCCCTGTGTTTTCCATGATCGAGAATTCATCATAGTATTCTTCACCGCCGGCAAGTAGAATGTCAATGTCGCCGTCGCCATCGAAATCCAGTGGCGTGATGCCCTGCAATCTCTTAAAACCATCCGCCAAAGTATGACGGATAAAATTGCCATCGCCGTCGTTTTCCCACCACAACAAATTAGAATGCCAACTGGGTTCTATAATCAATTCAGAGCAGAGCACATCCACATCACCGTCAAGGTCAAGATCACAGGCGGCTATATCATCGATTAAGTTGAGAGAATCAGCGAGGAGATGTTGTTCGAAGACCTGACCATAAGCATCGGACACGCCGATCAATGCCAAGATAGCGACTAAAGTTAATGTAAGGTTGATTTTCATTTTACTAGCTCCACTCTTTTTACAGATTTCGAATCTCCGGAAGTAAGCTCAACAATATAGGAACCAGCGGCTACTGCTGTGGCATTCCAAGTAGTCCTGTACTGCCCCTGACTCACAAAACCATTGGCAAATGATTTGACCAGACGACCGTTAATGTCATAGATATTCAGACACACTTCAGATGGCTCAGCGATTGAATAACGAATGACAGTCTGATTGTTGAAGGGATTGGGGAAGACAGAAATTAAACCGAATTCCTCCGGTATTGTTGACTCTTTTACGCTCCCGGTAAATTTGAGATTTAATGTGAGAATATCGGGGTCTGTGGTAGAACAAACTGAAGATATTCTGAAATCTTCTTGGCTGATTTCTTCTTCTTCGCTGTCATCCCAATAGTAAAATGACAAGTTTTCTAAATCATTGAAACCTTCAATTCTATTCGTGTGCATATTGTCCCGCCAGGCGGCAAATCCAATTGGAAGTTGATTGCCAACGACAACCGCGCCAACGCACATAGTGTCATTAATGAAAATGCCTATTTCATCGTCAAACGCTATTTGTCGATTATCTATGGATAAAGATTCAACTAAAATTGGCAGAAAATCTCCAGTTCGAGAGATAAAATGAAAGTGTTTTGTCGGGATTGACTCACGATGATCATTATCATTAATTGAGCAAGGTTGAGTAGTTGGATAGATTAATGTTGCGCATGTATCCATTTGCATTCTATAGCCCTCACCGGGGCGCATAGTCAGATTGCTAAAACTATACGCTGGCAAATAGAAATTACCATTTTGACCCTTGGCTAAAATCAGTTCTGAATCCGGATCTCCTGAAGATGCAATAGAACCCAAAACATCTTCCGCATCATCTTCCCAATCTGGAAAATATGCAACCCAATTCCACCCGTCTTGAAGTTGTATCTGCTCATTTATATCATGCAACTGCCCAACTATTGTGAGTTTTTCACCTTCACGCACATTTCCATTCGTAGTTAAACAGTATCCTTCATGAAAATCCCATTCCCATTCTGGAACATAAGGATCATCCCAAGGATTTTCACCCCATAAGTCCTCCGAGGGATCATATTCAAGCTCAATATCGCCATCGGCATCCCATTTTTCCAAAACCACAATCCGATTGCTGACATTGTCATCTTGCCAGGTAAGTTCTTCGATCACGCGTCGTGGATCACAATACTCCGCGAGGTTTTCGTCATTATAATCCACGAACTTAACAGGCTCTACTCTGGATGAAATCCAATAGCAGGTGTTTGCTTCTATTTCAAAAGAATTTAGATCAACATTTGTTGCGGCTTTGTAACAATCCACAATACCATATCCCATTTGCACATCAAAAAGAGATGCGTCTAAGTCTCCACGTCTTGTTTCTATTATTCCCCCAAAGTTCACATCGCGGCAGGTTCGTTCGATTATCGTCCTTAGCTCGTAAGTTTTTATAGCTTTTCCATTGTTCAAACATTCAGATAATACTAAACTTGCCACACCAGCAACAATTGGGGCTGCAAAAGAAGTTCCGCCATCAAAATCGAATTGATACCAAGCATCCTCTGGAACGTCTCTTCTCAGAGCAAATCTAATGTCATCTGCAGGCCCTACGCAACTTACTCGGTGCTCAAGCGGAACAAAACTAGATGAACCCCAGACCATAGCATTGCTACTGTGCCCGCCAACTGACATTACATAGCGGTAACCATTTGGATGTGGATAGAATTGCTGGTTCGGATCCCCATAAAAAGCATAAGCTGCAGGATAGAGAACTCCTCGGGTTTGTTGGTAATTTCCCGAAGAACAAACACAAAGAGGCGGTTCAGGGATGTGATTTATCCATGGAGCATCATATATCCACTCCATTCCATCAAATAACCATTCATACAGTGCCTCAGGAGCCCCAACTCCTGAAGGTATTACAATAATATCACAACCTTTAACAGACCAACAGTGAAGTATCGCATTGACAATATCAAAGGTATAATATGCTTCGTCTCCGCCAACACTGTTAATGTATATCTCACTTTGCGTGTTCACACCAATCATTCCAAACTCCTCGGCAGCTCCCCCTTGGCCTGTTGCTGAATCGTGATCAACAGCGGCAAGAACGCTAGTTATACCTGTTCCATGTCCAGTTGCAGATAAATCTCGAAGGGTTTTTCCTTCGTTATTTATATCAAAGACTCTGCCAAGTGTAAAACGAGGATCTCCCATAAATTCATGATTCATTAAATCACCAACACTTAGGTCATCCTCATCATGCCAATCATCATAAAGGGAAATACCACTGTCAATGATTCCGATAACCACATCAGACCGCCCTCTCTGTCCAAGTCCATTGGCGGTTGTTACTGGAAGCCAATTGATGCTGCCAGCAAAATCTTCAATGTCGTGCAGGTACCACTGCCTCACCCCATCTGCAATAACATATTCCGTATCATTTGGCCATTGAGGTTGAGTTTCCGCGAACAGTGGACCTGCATCGTCTGTTAATGATGAGTTTCGATATATCGCCGCTTCAGTTGCAAGATCAACATTTGAAGGTATTTGAACTACACATAGAACGATTGCATATTCTCCAGAGTTATTCTGGAAATACCCACCCCAATCAAATATTGATCCACTTCTGCCTTGTACATAAGACACAAATGTGCTTGAATCAGTGGCTGTCACCTCTGATAAGCCACACCAAACCAATCTTTCTAAACAAAGACGATTTGAAATCCCGTCCCAACTTACTCTAGTTGTATCCATGGTTGCACCAAAAAGTGTAGATACAGAAAACAGCAGTAAAAACATGATGTAATGAATTCTTTTCATCTTTAATGCCTTTTACAGTATATATCGAATGTTCTTTGTTTTTAACAAGTTAGTAATCTACTTGACTTTTGTCAACCTTAAGATTCCATTTCTCCGGAGAGTTAGCTTTTTATCACTTCCGTCACCACTCCATCATCCTCCCGTCACCGTTCCGTCACGCCTGTAGCCCTTACCCACTATGCTTTTCCGCCAATTCGGTGACGATGTGACGGTTTTGTGACATATCCCTCACCCCTACCTCACCAAAACAACCTTCTGGCTGTGGCTTAGCGTTGCTGTTGACAATCGGCAGAAATACACGCCCGACGGCATTCCTTCGGCATTCCAGCTTGCCGAGTGCATCCCTGCCGTTTGCTCGCCGTTGAACAGCGTGGCAATTTGCCGACCGGAAATGTCGTAGATGGACAGGTTTATCTTTTCCGCCGCCGGCAAGCCGTAAGTCAAGCGCGTGACCGCGTTGAAGGGGTTTGGGAATGCGCTGACAATCCTGAACTCCTGCGGCACCGCGACCTCGCGCATCGACAGCGCGGTGAAGCCATCCGTGGCATACTTAAGCCCGTCGCCAGCGATAATTGCTGCAACATCCAGCGGGGTGGCGTCATCATTTTCACCGAGCAACATCAGCGTGAAAGATTCGCCATCAGTCAGTCCTTCGCGCTCCGGTGTCATGGGGTCGTCGCCCCACACTGCCAAGCCACAGAATGCCCCTTGGATTTCGCCTCTGCCGACCAACACGCCATTGTGGTCGAACGCGCCAATTGCAACGCCTTCGGGCAAATCAGTCGAATTGACGAGCACGCTCATGTTGCAATATGTTGACAAGGATGGCGTGAAAAGTTGCGCTTCTGGTTGATCTGGCGTGGCTGCCAGCAACTGATCTTCTGGGATATTCCACACAAATTCGCAAGCTTCCTCCACACATATCTGATAACCACAGCCTCTCGTCAACGGATCCATAATGTTAAAATCCCACGCTGGAACGTAGAATTGACCCAGGGCATTTTTAGCGATAATCAGATTTTCACCAAGATTGACAAAAGCTTCCGGCGCTTCCTGATCTGCTTCGGGGAAATATGCCACCATGTTCCATCTTGCCCCTAATGGAATTGGCAAATCTTCTGGAGCGGCTTCACCTGTTAGCACTAGTTCGTCCGGCGCGTTCATGCAAACCAAATAAGCATAGCGGACATCCCAGGGATCCATATTAATAAAATCGAAACCGGGGCTGTAGAAGTGCCCCGCAACGTCCTTCACAACGACGAGATGACCGCGTTCGACAACATCTTGCCAGACATCGCGCATTTCAGGCTCTAAAGGCATGACATAGGAGGAAACCATCTGCCAACCTTCAAAAAGGCGAATACGTTGGACTTCCTGATGGAAATAGTACGCGCCCATATCCGCGCGAGTACCATCGGGGTCAGGTTCGCCATTGGGATCTCCAGCATCAATGCATGGGGAGTCGGCGGTCAAGCGATAGTCGCCATTGTCGGGATCGACAAAGAGGGGATCGGCGTTTACGTTGCCGTCCAGCCAATCGACTTCGCCGTTGTTATTGTTTTCGATGCCGTCCTCTCCCTCTTCCACGTCGCAGTAGGCTAAGGAAATAGCGTTTGGTTCACCACCATCGAGAAAACCGACAGCCTGCGGCTCGTTACCCCAGAAAACAGAATTGACAGCGCTGATCCGACCGCCATTGAGACAGAAGGTGCCACCACCGAAGTTATTAGCGACATTACCCACAATAGTAACATTCTGAAGATTGGTAAGCGCAGTCATTGAAACTTCTAACCCACCACCGAATATCTCAGCACGGTTATCGTTGATTTCACTGTAGCTGATATCAACGGCGCATTGCCCTCCGATATGAACTCCACCGCCACGACCGGCAGTGTTGTCGTGGATATTGACCCGCTCAAGGACGGAATTGCATCCTGCCAAAATGGAAATCCCACCGCCGTAACCTTCGCTGGTGTTGTCATAGATTTCGCAGTCGCGGATAGTAGGATGTGTGTCTTCAATCCAACCATAGCAGGCGATGCCGCCCCCACAGGGCTCGCCGAATTGATCGCCCACATGGTTGTCGCGGATAATGCAGTGCTCAATAATCACATCCGACTGAACGATAAAAATACCACCGCCATACATTTCTCCGAATGCGAAGCTGGTGCCTGCGCCGTTAGTAATTGTGAATCCTGACAACAGGGCGGCATCGGTAACCCGTTCTTCAAAACTCACGACACTTCGTTCACCGCCGCCGTCGATAATGGTCTGGCTGGGGTCGTCTGGTGAGCCAATGACAGCGATGTCCTTGCCGAGAAAATCGATGTTCTCGACATACTCTCCCGGCGCGACATGGATTTCATCGCCATCTTCAGCGGCTTCGATGGCTTCTTGGATGGTCTCAAAATCGTCTGGGACGAGGATTTGAATGGCAAAACTGGAGAGAGCTGGCATCAGTAACAATACCAGCGACAGGATAATCTTGAAGTATGAACACATTTTCCCTTACCTTGTGTAAAAAATTCACGACAATAACAATTGGAACGGGTTAAGTTGATTTTCAAGTCAGTAGGTTTGGCGCAAGTTGATTATGAAGGAGATTCCAGCCTGCTGACTCCACTTGGGCGAAATGCCAAGATGGCAATTTCCGATGGGTTTGTGGTTGCTAGTGTTTTTAAAATTGATTTCTGTGAACCGGCTTGCGCGGAGATTTGCCAAGCGCTAGTTCAACACTTAAAGTTAGTGATTTATTCTTCTGGAGTCAAGTAAATCCACAAGCTCAGTTTAATACTTAGTGCCAGACCGAAAAGCACCAAATCAGGAAAAAACGGCACATCTTAAAAGATATTATTTCAATTTTCCACGTAGATCGGTGCGATTTGCAGGGCTAATCGTGTCGCTTAGCACAAAAAATAAAATATTCAGTTCAAAACAGGAATATTTTACAGAGTACTCCGACCCGATTCGCATATCAGTAAAAAATGACTTTTAAGCTGCCAAACGTTTTTTGCGTTTACGCTTTCTTTGCTGAAGAAGATTGCCTAGGATTTGGAGATTTCGCGCTACTACGGCAAAGGATACATAACGCTTGAAACCTTCAATACCGTGGTCTGGACAACGATCCAAACTGTGATTACCTAAGGCATTAATAGCGGATTCTACAGCAGAATGTCGGCATCGGTGCAAACGAAAATTAGCGGAATGTTCAAGTTCACGTTCGTTGAAAGAACACTTGCCTTTCTTCGGAAGGATCACATCTTCGATAATCTTTCTTAGGTCAATCTGGTTGCTCGGAGAATGGAAAATACCTTTTCTGCGTGTGAAATGGTCTCGCCCAAAATAATTCGACGTCGAATCTGGTCAATCTGGCGCTCAGCATGAGTTATGTAATTTTCTATCTCCTCGATTGGTTTT
>CAZAGU010000128.1:0-10384 GCA_964484805.1 uncultured bacterium | reverse complement strand
AACTGTAAAACTAAAGATGACAGAACAATTTCTCTTGAAGTGTCAATGTCATCCTTCACTCGGAAGAATGAACCGAATGTTTTAGCGATTATGCGAAATATTTCAGAGCGATTGAGATTACAATCCCAAATTCAACATTCTCAGAAAATGGAATCCATTGGTACACTGGCGGCTGGCATCGCTCATGAGATTAACACACCGACGCAGTACGTTGGGGGCAATCTTGAATTTCTGGAAAGTGCTTTTACAGAAGTGCTGTCAGTAAGTAATCAGATAAAAAACCTCATGAAGAATTTCAAGAGCGAGAAAGCTCAGGATTTAATTCAGAAAATCCAGGAAATACTGCAGGAAGGCGACCTTGATTTCATGGCTGAGGAAATTCCCCAAGCCATTTCCGAGGGCAGGGAAGGTGTTTCGCGAGTGACCAAGATTGTTTCGGCAATGAAAGAATTTGCCCACCCCGGGAAACAGCAGAAATCAGCCACAGACCTTAACGCAGCAATCGAGAGCACTATTACAGTTTCGAAAAATGAGTGGAAGTATGTGGCTGATCTGGAGACGGATTTTGATCCCAATCTGCCGCTGGTTCCCTGTATCAAGGATGAATTTAATCAGGTTATCTTGAATTTGATTGTCAATGCCAGCCATGCCATAGCAGACGTTATTAAGGGCAAGCAAAATACAAAAGGCACAATCAAAATCAGCACACGCATCGAGGACGATGAATATGTGGTCGTGCGTCTTTCTGACACTGGTGGCGGAATTCCTGAACACATCAGGGAGAGAATTTTTGATCCATTTTTCACTACCAAAGAAGAAGGCAAGGGTACAGGGCAGGGATTGGCTATTGCCCATGCCACTATTATTGATAAGCATCATGGAAGTTTAAAATTTGAAACCAATTTAGGCGAAGGTACAACTTTTATCATTAAGTTACCACTCAAAAATGGAGTGCCAAATAACGATGAATGAGAAAAAACGAATACTACTCGTTGATGATGAACCAATGATGTTGCAGACTCTAAAGCGTCTTTTGATGGATTTTCGTAAAGAATGGGATATACAAACCACCGAAAATCCTTTTACCGCTCGCGACATGCTTAAATCGGAACCATTTGATGCCGCGGTTATCGATGTTATGATGCCGGGAATAAATGGCTTGGAGTTGCTTGAGGAACTGCAGAAAGACTCTTTCGCTCAGAAAGTTCAGTACATTATTCTCACTGGGCTAGGCGATAAAGATTTAAAACGCAAAGCGCTTGACATCGGCGCGACTGACCTTCTGAACAAGCCGGTTGGTCGAGAAGACCTGATCGCGAGGCTGAAAAATGCTCTGCGGATGAAAGAATACGCCGATGAACTGCGGCAAACTAACGCCGATCTCGAACATGAGCTGGTGGTCTCGCAGAAAGTGAAGCTGGTTGGGATACTATCAGCGGGAGTTGTGCACGATCTGAAGAACATCATGACGATTATCGGTGGGTATAATTATCTTGTTACTACCATGGTCGGTGATAATGAAGAAGTGAAAAGACCTCTCCAGAAAATTAAAGAGGCTATCAAAAACGCCACTGACGTGATGATGCAAATCTTGAATTTCAGCAAGCCAGAGCAGGCTGTTAAGAAACCAGTCGAACTGGTGAAGCTGATTGATTTCAATATGCCGTTGTTTAAGCCATTGTTGTCGAAAGGCGTGGATGTAACCTGGATTCCACCGGAAGATAAAATTTGGATTTCTGGCATCGAAGCGCAGATAACTCAGGTGTTGATGAACCTTGTGATAAATGCCAGTCAGGCGATGGATCACAGAGGAAAATTACTGGTTGAGTTGGCGAGGAAGACATATCCTGCTACTGAAGATAGCGATCCTGCCGATGTGGAATACGCTCTGATCAGAATCACTGATACCGGTCCCGGAATGGATGCTGAGACAATTCAGAAAATTTTCCAACCTCATTTTACCACCAAAAGCTCCAAGGGTGGAAGCGGACTTGGGCTAATGGTTGTGCAATGGATTGTTGAAAACAATAAAGGGCAGATTAAAGTAGAAAGCGTGCCGGGTGAGGGCGCGACCTTTGAACTGGGCTTCCCCACTTGCAGTGAACCAGAATCGAATGAAAAACATGACTGAGAACACTAAAAAGAGAATTTTGTTCGTCGATGACGAGCAAAACATCCTGAACACACTTCGCAGACTATTGTTCCCAATGCGCAAGGACTGGGACATACGCTTTGTTCTCGGTGGACTTGAAGCTCTGGAAATTCTTGAAAAAGAACGCTTTGATGTGATTGTCTCCGACTTGAGAATGCCGGGGATGGATGGAGTTGAATTGTTGCAGATTGTCCGGGATCGCTACCCGGATGTTGTCAGGATTGTGCTGTCAGGTCAATGCGATCAGGAGGTATATCTCAAGTCTATTGGACCCACGCATCAGTATTTGTCAAAGCCTGTCGATCTGGAAACGCTGAAGAGCGCTATCACCAATGCCTGCAACCTGCGGGAAATGCTCAATGCCGACAAACTTCGGTCAATCATCGCTGGAATGAACTCGCTGCCTGCGCTCTCGTCCACATTTCAGGAATTAACAGTCGCATTGCGGTCTCCGAATGTTTCAGTGAAGATTGTTGCGGATATTATCTCCAAAGATGTCAGTATGACGCTGAAGTTATTACAGTTGGTGAACTCAGCCTATTTTGGGTTGCCAAAGCAGGTTGCCAGCATTGAAATGGCTGTTAACATGCTTGGGCTAAATTCGATTGCTATGCTGGCTTTGTCGGTCAAATTATTCCATGAATTTGACCGGGATGTCATGCCGGGTATTTCGCTGGATCAACTCTGGAAACACTGCATGAGAACCAGTATGTTTGCCAAGCAGATTGCCCGCCTCGAAAAGATGGGGAAAGATGAAGAAGATGTGGCGATGATCGCAGGTTTACTCCATGATGTGGGGAAAGCGGTTCTGGCGGATAATTTCCAGATAGAGTACGAAATCGTCTGCAATCAGGAGACGGATGAGAACATCCCGCTACACATTGCCGAGCGTGAGATTTTTGGCACCGATCACGCCGAGGTTGGAGCTTATCTGTTAGCGTTGTGGGGGTTTAACGACCCTGTGGTTGAAGCTGTCGCATTCCACCATAATCCGCGAAAGCGAGGGCTCGCGAATCTGTCGCCATTGACTGCTGTTTATATAGGAAATGTCTTTGACAGGGTCTGCAAACGCAAAGACCAACCGCTTTGCTTGGAAGATTTCGATCAGGCATATATTATTGAGCTTGGTCTAGAGAATCGGATTCCAGCTTGGCATGGTATAATAAAGCGCTTTAACGAAAATGATCCCAAGAATCAGTAAGCAGAGGGTGCCTTTGCCCTTCTTTCAGTATGTTGACACCTTCGCTGGCTGGAATCATTCTGCCTATTTCACTGACAGGCACTCCTGTTTCAGCGGAAATTCTGGCGATAGCTTCATGCTGAACATTTTCAGGCACGGTAAATAGCAGTTCGTAGCTGTCACCTCCATGCAGGGCAATGTCAGTTGCTGATTGATTGGATTCCCTGGCGAATGCTTTCAGCGACGAGCAGATCGGCAGTTTCTGTGCATCCACCTCCGCTCCAACCCCGCTACTCTCGCACAAATGCCCTAAATCTCCAGACAGTCCATCGCTGATGTCGATCATGGCTGTTGCAATCTCAAGCTCCGCCAGCCGTCTGCCAAAAGCGACCCTCGGGGCTGGCGACAGAAAGGCATTCACCAGGTCAGCATATTCTGATTTATACTCGCATCCAAACGCCTGCAACACCTTCAACCCTGCCGCTCCCATTCCGGCGGATCCTGTCATAAACAATCTGTCGCCTATGGACGCGCCTGATCGAGTGATCTGCTTGCCCGTAGCCACTTCGCCAATCATCGTTACATCAATGATGAGTTCCTGGCAACCACCAGCAAGATTTCCTCCAATGATGACTCCACCGAACTCTGCCATCTGATCGCGCATACCTTTGAAAAGCTCCGTGAAAAACGAAACTTCCAGATTATCTGGCAATCCCAACGAGATCAATGCCCACAATGGCGTTCCGCCCATAGCGGCAATATCGCTCTGATTGACTGCGATGGCGCGCCGTCCCAGACGATAGGCATCAATCCAGTCAAGGCGAAAATGTCTGTTCTCGACCAGCATATCGCAGGTGTAAAGTTGCACCTTGGTGGGATCGTGCTTCAAGATGGCGGTGTCGTCACCAAGACCTAGCAGAACCGAGGGCGGATTGTGCTTGGGCAGTATCTCCCGAATTTGCTCGATTAGTTTAAACTCACCCGTGTTTTTTACCGTATTCATAATTTTTTTACAGATTCCTCTTGACACCGGAGTCATTATCTGTTAAAGTGTTATCCCTGTTTAGCAGATGTTCCGCCTTACAGCGGGCATTTTTATCCACTAGGCAATCGAGCAGGGTGCAGTGCAGGGCGATGAATGTCCGGCATGTTTTTGACCCATCGTGAAGTTTGTCTGGCCACTGGGCGTATTTGCAGGTTAGATCGCAGTATCGCAACATTTTGTCCGAGTTTAGAGTCTGAACTGGATAGTATTTGAAACTATGTCTTTCTGTAGTGAGTATAAGACCGGTGTGCTGATGAAAAAAGAAAAATCAGCAAAATTTTTAAAACTATCAAAAATGATTGAGAAAAAGTTGACAAACAAAAGTAAATCTTTTAACTTAACCAACAAGTTTAACCAAATGGTTTAATTGGATGGTTTATGCAGTTGGTTAAACCAAAAGATTAACAAGTGAGGTTAATTAGGTACTTTGAGATTTAAGACAATTAGGTTCAGCCTATTTTATAGAGAGGAAAATCATGGCTGAAGATCCGAAGGAAAATATCCTCAACGCTGCCGCCGATGAATTTTCGGAAAAAGGCAAGGCAGGGGCGAGGATGCAGGCTATTGCTGACAAAGCCGGTGTGAATAAAGCGATGCTGAACTACTACTTCACAAGCAAAGATCAGCTGTTTTACGCCGTAATGAAAAAAATGTTAACCGAAGCTCAGGAAAGCGCCCTGAATGAACTCAAGGACATAGATGATGCCAGGGAATTCATTCACGAATTCGTCAGACATCAACAAGATAAAATGATCAGCAATCCAAGCTGGATTAAACTCATCATGCAAAATTATCTTCACGGTGACGCTGAGACAATAAAGCTACTTAAAGATGATAAATTATTTAGCTTCTTTTTTAGTAAACTGAAAAGATTCTCAGACCGTGGGGAAATTCGAGTCGATAAAATCAGTCACTTGATAATGCTCATCATGGGAATTAATCTTGTCTCAATTATGGCACACTCTGATTTTAAATTAATTGTTGATGAAGAGATGAAGAAAGATATGGAGTTGAAGGACTTTTTGCAAACCCATCAAGAGGTTTTAATTGATGTGCTTGAAAATGGGTTGTTTACTCATTAAAATACCAAAAGCAGTAAATTTTATCCGATAAACAAGTTCGGGAACATGGAAATGAAAACACTTTTCCACATTGGAACAAAAAGACGCTTGATGTGGGCGCAATACATAATGTCTGCGCTGGGCGCATTGTTATTGCTGATGGCATTGTCTCCGCAGGCAATTTCGCAACCACTGAAGCTTGACTGGGATCAAGCCTGGGAGTTGGCTCGCACACAGAGCGAAGATGTAGAAAAGGCTAAAGACGAAATCGCCAAAGCACGAGCTCAGATCGGTGAAGCCTACGCGAGCGCAATGCCAGTGATTGAAGCTTCTGGAGCATACCAGCATTATTTTGAGATTTCCCAATTCATCATGTCTGAAAATACCATGGTGGCTAACCTCAATCTGAACCAGCCAATTTATGTTGCTGGCAAGGTGGGTATTGCTGTCAAGCTGGCGAAAATCTACCGTAAGATCAGCGAGCACGGGCTGGATGTCACGCAGGCCGAGCTTAAGAAGAGCCTGACTGAAACATTCTACGGGACCTTAGTAGCCAGACAATATCTGGCGGTCTCGAAGGAAGCTCTTGCTCAGACAGAACGACATTACGCGCAAGTCCAGCAGCTTTTCGCGCAGGGAATGGTCAGCGAGTATGATGTCCTTCGCACGGAAGTAGCCGTTGCGGAACTCAAGCCGCAAGTGCTTGAAGCTCAAACGGCAGTTGATCTGTCCTTGAAGGGACTTAAGCTGTTGTTGCGTTTAGACATGGATCAAGAGATTGAGGTGGTCGGCGATTTGAACGTCGCCATTAATAATCTGCCATCATACGATGCCGCAGTGGATCGAGCTATTGAAATCCGCCCTGAGCTGAAACAGCTTGCGCTTCAAGAAAAGATGTACGAAGGTCAGGAGACCATTGAAAAGCATAGCTTGTACTGGCCAATTCTCTATGCCAATCTGAAGTACGAAACAATGGCTTCCGCTGAAGATATGAAAGTCGGGAAATATGAATTTCTTGATGGCTGGAGCGGATCGCTGTCGCTCAGCATTCCGCTGTTCGATGGTTTCAAATCTAAATACGCATCCCAGCAAGCCAGAGTGAACAAGCGAGCTACCTTGAGGCAACAGGAAAACCTTCAGGATTATATTCGCATGGAAGTATTTCAGTCAATGCAGAATTATTCGACCAATGAGGAAAAACTTCAGGCTGCCATCGAGTCACGCGGGTTGTCGGAGAAAGCAAACAGCATTGCTGAAGTCAGATACAGCGAAGGCGTTGGCACACAGATTGAGTGGCTGGATTCGCAACTTCAGCTCACCAGCGCCAAAGTCAAAGTGTTGCAGGCACAATATGACCTTCTGATAGCTCAGGCATCATTTGATCGGGCATTAGGACGTTTTTAACAGACTTTGAGTTTAAGGAAATCATCATGATAAAGAAGATATTAGGCGCTTTCGCCATTGTCGTTGTGTTCGTCTTCCTTGCCCTGGGCATTGCCCGGACAAAGGGGACCGAGGAAATTCAGAGCATAACCCAGATCCAGCGTTTAGAAGGTGTTCCAGTTGTCATACATAAGGTTGAGCGCGGAAGCGTGCAGTCAACCCGGCAGTATTACGGCGATGTGAAGCCCTTAGAGCAAAGCGTTGTTACCGCCAAGTTAATGGATCGGATTGAATCAATCCTGGTGCAAGAGGGTTATAATGTGCGCAAGGATCAGCCGCTCGTCAGGTTTGACACAACCGCCAGTCAAGCGAATGTCATTCAGGCGCGTTTGGCAATGGCAGATGCCCGCAAAGACTATGAACGTGGTTTGGCGTTGTTTGAACAGGGTGCAATCAGCCTGCAGAATCTCGAAAAGATGAAGCTGAATTTTGATATATCCAGCGAAAATTACGAGACATCCAGACGAGCCGTTGTGTTGTATGCACCGGTTAAAGGAACTGTAACGCGTGTTGATGTTCAAGCGGGCGATTTGGTAAATCCGGGCGATGTGATTTTAATTCTGGATGAAGGCAAGAATCTTGAGGTCGCTTTCGATATATCCTATGAAGACAGACCAATGATTGTCAAAGGTTTGCCAGTGCTGGTTAAAAGTGGTCTTGGTGAGGAAATTTCAGGCGTAATCACACGGATAGGGCTGGCAACCGAGAAGGAATCACGGATGTTCAAAGCCTATTCCAGAATCCCGGCGACTGAGTTTATTTATCCGGGCATTATGGTTGAAGCTGAAGTCACTCTGAAGAGCCATGATAACGTTCTCGTCGTTCCATTCGATTCCATTCTCAACCGAAAAGGCGAGAAGATGGTCGTTTTAGTCAATGGCTCCAAGGCAGTGTTGCGTCCCGTTAAAGTCGGTTTACAAAGTGTAAGATATGTCGAGATTCTTAGCGGTGTAAACGAAGGCGACATGCTCGCAGTCCATGGACATGACGATCTCATGGATGGAGATAAAATTGTGGCAGTTGCACGGTAAATCCGGCAATCACTTTGGTAAAAAGTTATTGTCTACTGGATTTCACATTTGGGTTTCATTTGAATACTAAGCACGAGTAGAAAAATACAATGTTTCTCTCAGATATATCCATAAAAAGACCTGTACTGATGACGATGGTGGTTTTCGTTTTCGTCGTCATTGGTCTATTCAGTTACTCAAGGCTCGGCATTGACCTGATGCCGGACTTCGACTTGCCTTACGCGACGGTTGTGGCGGTGTATGCGGGAGCCGGGCCTGAAGAAATTGAGACGCTGATCGCCAAGCCTCTGGAGGAGGAGATCAGCGGTGTCAGTGGCCTGAAGAATCTCTATTCTATCTCTCAGGAAGGCTATTGCGTCATCATCATTGAGTTTCAACTCGGCGAAGATATTGACATCCGCGCAATCGAAGTCAAAGACAAAATTGGGGGCATTCGCTCCAATTTGCCTGACGACATGGAGGATCCGGTCGTGCAGAAAATCGACATAGGGGCATTTCCCGTCGTCGAGCTTTCTGTCATGGGCAACCTGCCCCTAGACAAGTTGAACGACCTTGTTGAAGATGTCATCAAGCCTGAAATTAGTAAATCTTCGGGTATTGCCACTATCAAAGTTTACGGTGAGAAAGAACGCGAAATTGAAATCGCTCTTTCGGCCAAGAAACTCCGCGCATACGAAATCAGTCCATTGCAGATTGTCGGGCTGTTAGCCGCCGAAAACATGAATATTCCGTCGGGGCGCATCGAGCGTGGCAGACGTGAATATACAATTCGAATGGCTGGTGAGTTCATAAGTGTGGCAGAAATATCAGCCATGCGCATCGCCACGCCAAAAGGCAACATTCGCTTGGATCAGGTAGCTGAAGTGCGGGACACATTCGCTGAACAGCGAGAATTAGCTCGGTTTAATGGCGCATCGTCAATTGGACTCGGCATTGTTAAGCAAAAAGATGCCAACACCGTTCAGGTTGGCTTGCGCATTAATGCGGCTCTCGACCGTCTGAAGAAGACACTGCCTGAAGGTGTTGAAATTCTGGTCTCATCGGATAGAAGCATCTTCATCCGCGATGCTGTCAAGGATGTTTTCAACAACCTTGTTCTGGGCATTCTGTTTACAGCCTTTGTTTTGTTTCTGTTCCTTCATAACTGGCGCAGCACAGTCATTGCCGCGATTGCAATGCCGATCAGTATTGTTTCGACCTTTACCTTGCTGATGATGGCGGGCTTCACCCTGAACATGATGTCCATCATGGGTTTGGCGGTCTCTGTGGGAATTCTTGTCGTGAACGCTGTGGTTGTGCTGGAAAATATCGAGCGATTGCGTAAAGAAGGCGCCGATATGAAGACAGCCGCATCCAAGGGTGTCAGTCAGGTTACCATTGCTGTGATAGCTTCAACCCTGACTAATATTGCAGTGTTCGCGCCGATGGCATTTATGCAGGGCATCATTGGACCAATCTTTATGCAGTTTGGATTGACGGTAGCGTTTGCGACCTTGTTCAGTTTACTTGTCAGCTTCACATTGACCCCGATGATGGCTTCACGACCGTTCAGAAAATCGCTCTATGTCGTTGTTGGCTTGGTTGTGATTGGATCTGTTTATCTGTATGTGGGCGTTCAAGCTGTAATCATCGTCGTAGGGGTTGTGGCATTGATGGCAATTGCAGGCGCTGTGGGGTTGGTTGATAAATTTGCACTGCATTGGGATCACTGGTTCGATGAATTGACAACCGATTATCGCAATTTGCTCAAGTGGTGTATCAACCACAGGTTTATTGTGAATTCCGCAGTGGTAGTTATATTCGTTTTCGGCTTATTCCTTTTCAAATTCATTGGCACTGAATTCTTCCCAATAACTGATGAACGGCAGTTCGGCGTTTACGTTGAAATGCCTGCCGGAACGAAGATGGAAGAATCTAACCGCGTCTTGATGCAGATTGAAACGGAAATAGGGAAAATTGATGGGCTCAAGCATTTCTATACTGTTCTTGGTCAGAATGACCTCGCTGGCATGGGTGGTGGTGAAGGCGTAACCTTCGGAAATGTTAAAGTTGAATTAATGCCGCTTGACGAAGGCGATTATCTTTCCACAAAAGAAATTGTGAAAGCGATGCGTCACCAACTGGCGCGAATCCCCGCTGCAAAACTGATCGTTCAGGAGACTTCACAGATGGGAGGCGGAGCATCGGCTGCCATAGAAGTGCAACTTCAAGGTGAAAATATGGATGACCTGGAAGTTGCATCTAACCGCACCATAGAATTAATTCGCTCGACTGGCATGGCAGTTGACACCCGAAGCGATTGGGTAGTCGGCAAGCCGGAAATTGTCATTGAACCAAACCGTCCAAAGTTGTTTGACCTTGGCGGAACGGTTCAGGATATTGCCATGCTGATGAGAACTAATTTTGAAGGCATGGAAGCAACGACCTATCGCGAATCCGGAGATGAATTCACCGTGCGCGTGAGACTTCAAG
>CAZAGU010000127.1:0-10420 GCA_964484805.1 uncultured bacterium | reverse complement strand
CACCATCGCGGTTTAGCACGTAAATCATGTTGTCTTCGCCGCGAGCGCCGCCCGCTACATAAAAGAATCCGTCAACGTATTCCACCGCGCCAATTCGACTATTTTCAACAACTTCCGCGACGGGCAAATGCCAGCGGTGCGTCAGCGGTTCGATGTTGGCTTCGTCGGGGAAGACTCGCTCGACCGACCAAGACAGGTTGCCATTGCCACGGTTGGTGATATTGATGACTGGCGAGAGCTCATCGTCTGGTTGCATGGCGAGTTCAACGAAATTCGCATCAGGCGAGAAGAATGAAAACAGCAGAGCAAAGTTTTGCTCGGTGGCTTCGCCGGGGGAGATGACAATTTCTTCGGAAGTGAACGACAGGAAATCTTCAGCGACAACATTAAATTCGTAAGTCCAAGCGGCGATATTTTCAAATTCGTAATTTCCATTTTCATCTGAAATGGTTGAGATTCCGAAACGATCATCAACTATCACCGCATTGGGAATCCCGCTGTTATCCGAAGCATCTAGCACGCGACCGGACAAGGAGCCAAAGCCTTCAACGACGAAGACATGCACTGGTAGTTCGACTTCACGATGATCTGGATCATTAGATTCCACACACACCACACGGTCGTATTCGCCTAGGTCAAGCCCACCAGTGTTTACTGTCAAAGTAATATCCACAAATTCTTGTGGGTTTATATCACCCTCAACTGGCTCGATCTCAAGCCAATCGGGATCGTTGCCCAAATCAGTCAGCACAAAACTTAGAATATTTACGTCATCATCACCTTCAGCCCTGTTAAAAAGGCGTAAGGCGAAGTCGGCTTCATTATCAACAGGAACCGGACCATACTCGATCACTTGATCACTTAACTCCAGCTCACCATATCGCTCTTCGATGCCATCATCATAAATATAACCACGTCCCTTGCCCATGTGCCGCCAGCCCAGAGCTTAAAACCATCGTGTACCAAACCCTGGTGAGGATAATCGGTGTTATTGGATCGAAATTCCTGGATGACTTCCACTTCATTGTTTTCGAAATCTATCGCTAATTGCGAAATATAACCAACAGACATCAGCCAAAATTGCCCTTCATCATGGGCGCCTGCCCAGGCAAGACTGATCGCCCGCCCATGATTAACAGCGCCTCGAATGTCTGGTCCCTCGGCGACAATTTCACCATCGCGTTCTAGGCGATAAATTCGTTGGTCACGTTGATCGTTTTCCGAATTGGCATAGATGTAGGTGCCATCAAAAGCCAAACCGTGATGCCCGCCACGAGGCAGTAGTACTTCGTCTATCTGATCGCCATTGCTGTCGTACAAATGCGCGATGCTCTGATCTTCTGGCCGCACATATTCGCACACCCAGAAAAGTCCGCTTATCCAATCATAAGTCATGCCAATGGCATCGCTCTGGTCAATGACAAAATTATCCTCGACTTCATAGTTGTCGGGATTTATAGAGAAAAGATGGCGTTCGCCAGTACGGCAAACACCCCAGATACGCTCGCCATCCCAAGCTAAGCCTGAATTTTGAGTATAAGGAAGTTGAAAATCGTCAATGACATCACCGGGGTTATCTCGGTAGGGTGGATTGGGTTGAATATCAATGACAGAGTCCATGTATGCGTCAACTGGCGTTTGCGCCAGAAGGTTTGGGCAACCCAATCCAAGCACAAACACTACCAACAACACCGAGCTAACGCATGAGAAAAATGAACGATAGTGAAACATGTTCCCTCCATATAAAAAAAATCATCAAATATCTTGATTTCAAAAAGGGGGTGATTCTTGCGCGGGCAGTTCAAGTAGTTAATATAAAAAAATAATCCTGACACAACAAACGTATTCACTCAAACTTAATTACTCTCGAACTCCTGCTTGTAATATTGCTCAAGTGGATGCTCGATGTTGCTGGAATCATTAGCCGAAGGGGACAAAAACTGGAACGGCTTTTCAGACTCCAGCGCCAGAATGGAATGGCAAAGTGTGCAGTCCATCGAAATGCCCTGCCCATCGCTTGCCTTCATGTCCATATTGTGGCAACGGAAACAGCCGACGTTCTCGCGATGCCCAAGCTTGCTCGGATATGAGCCCCAAGCTATGTTCATTTCCGGGTGGATATTTCGCTCGACGATGGAGTTGGCAACGTCAACCGCCTGATCCAACTGAGTTTGTTGAGCAAGCGAGAGGTTGTAGTCACCCCGCGAATAATAGGATTCCATTGATGTGCGAACGTATTCCCGGCGGGATTCATCGCTGGGCATGTTTTTCAGCACAGCTTCGAGCATTACCCTCTTTGCGAATGGCAAGCCACGCAGTTCAGGATATTTCGCGATGCGAGAATCAACCGCTCGTTCCGGCGGCTCATAGATGTGAGTCGCGCGGTTATGGCAATCCACGCAGTCCATGACGCGAACGGCATCGCCAACTTCATTGGCGCGGTCAGCGAGACGGGCGCTTTCGTAGCGAACAGGCGCTTGTCCTTCGCGCAATACTTCCACCCAGACTATGTCCTCTCGCTTGTCTTCCAGTGAGGCATAGCGAACCTGATTGTGTGCCCCCACATGCCAATGACTGCCTTTATCAAGCTGGCGAGCGCCTGAGCCAACCTTCAGCATAAGCGTGGTGTATTGGGCGGTGGACAGCGAATCAGCCGAGTAGTGCGGAAAGGTCTTGATGCGATTACCTAGGAACAGATCAGGCCAGTGGCATTTTTCGCATGTCTCGCGTGCGGGCCTGAGATTATGCACCGGCGTGGGTATAGGACGGTCTAGTAAATCAAATGTTACTGAAATCATTTGCCACGTGCCGTTTATCTTTGAGTCAATCAAAGCACCAACGCCTTCGCCGACATGACACTCAACGCAGGCAACCCGAGCGTGTGGCGACTGCTGATAGGTGACCCATTCTGGGTTCATCACGCTGTGGCATGCTGTGCCGCAGAAGTGCGCCGAGTCCATGAAATGCAACATGCGCGAGGTCGCCGCACCGAATATGACCAAATTTAGCAAGGTCAATGCCGCCACGGTGCGCCAAAGCTTTGCACCGAGCTGTTTCGGCTTCAGGTCTTCAGCAAACTTTGCCGAGAGCAATTCGGAGATGGGTTTGCCATTCTGCTTCGACCAGATAAACCAGCCAATGGGGATGAACAACAGACCCAATATAAACAGCGCCGGGAAGGCAAGGTAGGTGATGAGCCCGATGTACGCCTGCGAAATCACGCCGGAAGTGTGGAGAATCTCGAACAACACAAACAGCAACACGACGGATGTGACCATCGCCGCGCCAAGTGTGCTGATGAAATTCGCCGACACGCCACGCAGGAAACGAATGTATAACTTACTCATATTACTTCTTGATTTCCGGGGTGAACATATACTCGTACATCTCCATCATTTTGCCGGAGTTGATGTCGTCCTTGAGCTCCCCAGTGTCCTGCGACATCCAGTTGTGCATGGGATCGTCTTTCAGAAGCTTGTCAACATAGGCAATCGCTTCAGCGTCGCCAGTCTCGCGGACTTCAGGAATAAATTTGAAATAGAAATGCTGGGCAACTTCATACATGCCATGCCACCATGTGTAATCTGGTCCCATCATCGCCGCTCCATGCCGGGCACGTCTGCCTTCGTGATGCCACAGCTCCCAGTATGTCCACTCGATTTTGTTGCTGAATGCCGCTTTGGATTCCAGAGATTTATTTTTCTTGATAATCCCCATGACTTCAGTGGCAGGTTTGGCAAACTTCTCGTTGTACAGATTCACCAAGCCATCATACTGGTAGTAATGCCCATCTACAAAGCGCGAGCCATGACATGCAGAGCAAACATCTTTCAGATTGTCGCGTTTCTTTTTCCAATTGTCGGTGTGCTTGGAAATTGGCGGGCGGAGTGTCCATGAGAGTCGCTTACCGGCATCGTGGGTGATGGGCTGTTTAGCGGTGGCGGAGAGGTGGCAAGTCGCGCAGGTCGGGGCGGCGTAATAATCCTGCCCGGCGACCCAGCGATCTGACTTCAGGTTCATGTCTTCGGTGTTGGTGAAGTAAGCGATGCCGTGCTTGGACTCTTCGTAAATTTCCTTTTGCGGATGATCGGGTCCCAGGTGGCATTTGCCGCAGGTTTCCGGCTGGCGCACTTGCTTCATGGAAAATTCATGGCGGCTGTGGCAGGCGTTGCAGGAGCCGAGACTGCCGTCAAGGTTGATCCTGCCGATGCCGGAGTTCGGGAAGGATAGCTTGGAGAGCATATTTGGCGAGTTCTTATCAACCGCGACTTTTCCACCGTGGCAATTTTCACAGCCGACAATAGCCGCTGGCGCGCCACCGGCAACATAAGCGAGATAGGCGTCGTTTGATTCCAATATCTGCCCTGCAGCGGCGTGATGTGAAGGAATGAATTCCTCGGCGATCTTAGTGTGGCAGGTGGAGCAATCTTTGGGCGTAACCATGGTTGCGACGTAAACGCCTTCGTGCAGGAATGCGTCCGGGTCGGCTTTGTCAGCGCCGTGGCAGTCGTAGCAGGTTACGTTGTGGCGCGAGTGTTCAGAAGAATACCATTGTTTATATAAACCTGGCGTTGTTTCCTTATGGCAGGTCATGCACTTGCCATGCGAAGGATTATTGGCGGCAAGTGCAGACGTAGAAATTCCAACGCACAAGATAAGTAAAAGAGTTAGCCAGCGTGCCATGGTTGCTCCAAGGTTATTCAGTGATGTTATTTCCTCAATGAATAAGCAAAATTATTGGCAGTTGCAAGGATTATCTTCTAATCGTAAGATTATTCTAATGTTGCGAGCAATTAATTACCTTCCGATAGGTAGAATTAATACACTTTGTTCTGATTCATCAGAGACCGAAAGTTTCACAGTAATCTCTGCCTCAACTGGTCGGCAGAGCCCGGAATCTTCGCAAACGACATAGCTGACCGTTAGATGAATTTCCTGCTCTCCAGATGAAGCCGCGCAGTCAAAAGAAATTATTTCGCCATCTTTGACCGTCACACTTTCGGACTGTTTGCCAGACCGGAAAGCCAGCGCCGGATTGCGTGAAATTTCCAGAGTCAGAGGCGATTCGTTGTTCAGCTTTATTCCTTTGGGCAGGGCGAATTCGAGGCGGAGATCAACCGCGCCGCTCCTGACAGAGAGCTGAAGCATGGCGCTGTTGTTGTCTTGTGGCTGAATTTTTGCCTTCTGGTAGTGAATGTCCAGCGTTTTTAACTCGCCGGTTGTGAGATCAGCCACGGCAATCCGATGGTTGTTTGTGTCGGCAATGTACAGCAGGTTGCCAGCGTGGTCAATGCCACCCGGTTCGGAAAGCCTGGATTTTGCCCACTTGCCATCTTTACTGCCGGGTTTATCACTGCCAAAAAGCGTGGAGGATTCTTGTGTCGTCAAGTCAAGCTTTTTGATTTTGCTGTTGTAGGTGTCTGCCACATAGATAACGTTTCCATCAACTGCCACACCGAGTGGATGCTGGAGCAAGGTGCGCGAAAATTTGCCGTCTCGGTCGCCGAAGTCAAACAATCCCGTTCCGACAACGGTAACAACCTTGTCGTTCACCGATTCAAGCTCAACGTAGCGAATGGCGGAGACTTCGGAGTCGGCAAAATACAGCCGGTCATCTTCAATCCACAGCCCGCTCGGTTGCGCCAGCCAGGCGTTGCGGCGAGATCCGTCGTTGATC
The DNA here is from genome assembly GCA_964484805.1 of uncultured bacterium. Lineage (GTDB taxonomy): Bacteria > Electryoneota > AABM5-125-24 > Hatepunaeales > Hatepunaeaceae > CAZAGU01. Next base: position 4,743 of record CAZAGU010000127.1, on the reverse strand, counting down.
CCCTCGCGGCTGTTGCCAGCGAATGGCTCAGCCCAGCCATCCTTCAGGCGGATCGTCCAGATTTGATGCGAACCTGCCATCGCGACGTAGAGAATGCCATCGCGAATCGCCAGATCCCAGGGTGAGTTCAGCGAAATGTCATTGCCATCGCCAGCACTCTGCTGATATGCGGCTTGCTTGCCGTTTCCCGCCAGCGTTGAGACTTCGCGCGTGTCAAGATCAGCGACTCTGACGGCGTGGTTTTCTGTATCGGCGATGTATAATTTACTGCCGTCCAGCGCCATGCCTTGCGGGTGGTTAAAACGAGCCTCAGCGAACGCACCATCGCGGAAGCCGATTGTGCCCGCGCCGATGGTCTCCGATACTTCGCCACTGCTGATGTTCGCCACCACAACGCGGTTATGGTTTTGGTCGGAAATGAACAGCCTGTTGCTGGCAACACCCGCGAGAATTTTTCCCGGATAGGATAAAATCTGCGAGCCAGCGGTTTCCTGCTCAAGAGTGAAATTGATCGGCTTGCGGTCGAGTGTCTTCCGTTCGTCATGGAGCTTTATAAGCTGTCGGATGGGGTCTGCGAAGCGGTTATACACTCCCTCACCAGACACAGTTCCGACGAGATAGCCTTCAGGGTCAATCAGTGCGACAGTGGGCCAGGCTTGCGCTCCGTATTCTTTCCAGATGCGGAAGTCTGAGTCATTGACAACGGGATGCTTGATTTCGTAACGTAGAATAGCTTCTCGAATGTTATCGCTATCTTTTTCTTGCAGAAATTTTGCGCTGTGAACGCCGATCACCACCAGTTCATCGGAAAATTCTTCTTCAAGGCGTTTCAGGTCGGGAATGATGTGCATACAATTTATACAACAGTATGTCCAGAAGTCCAGCAGGACGATTTTACCGCGCAATCCGGCAATCGTCAACGGTGTTTCGGTGTTCAGCCAATCGACACCGCGAGGAAATTCAGGCGCTCTGACCATAGCTTTCTCTGCCCTTAATGTATAATCAATCGAAATTGCCGGAGCCAGCGCGATAATTGCCAAGGCTCCCAGTATTATTGCCAGTGTTTTCATGTGAATGTATGTATTCCTGTTTCTCGTCATCATGGTCGAATGTATTCCACATTTAACAGGTAATACGGCAGAGATTAAAAATAAACAAAAAAAACCGACAGAATATTTCTATCCTGCCGGTTGAGGTACACGGCCCCATTGCAAGGGGATTTCACATTATACCTATGGGACCGCTTTTTTGGTTACTTAAAACAGTCACGTGCGAGTTCGTGGGTATTTAATGACGCAAAAACGCAAAAAATCCCCAACGAGACATCAGCTCCCCTCTTGCTGTTGTTTTGCCTGGTTTTCGAACAATCGCCTCATGATGTGATCCGACATTAGATCGGCGAATTGTTGAACGTTATCCGATAGTTTCGTGTCGGACTCGGAAGGAGGTGGCTTGGAATCAACCAGACTCTTCTCAAGCCGTTGTCTGACACCTTTCAGTGTTAATCCTTGATCTTCCACCAGTTCCCTGATTTTTTGGATTTTATCAACCGCATTATCACTAAAACGGCGTTGATTACCATTCGACCGTTCACTATCGATGAAGTCACGGAATTCGGTTTCCCAATGTCGGAGCGTCGACTTTTTTACCCCCGTCAAAGCTTGCACTTGACTTATGGATAAGAGCCGGCTGGAACCTACTTTGGCATCATTCATATCATGATCCGCGCTTCCCATGTTCACGACATTGTTCTCATTACCAAGTCCGCTGAGAGAACACCGTCGTTTTGCACTTCCATCTATTGTATCGACACAAACTTCAGAAACTTAAGTCGCTTAGCTATTGCCAATGATGCAAACTGTGGTTATTTTAGAAGAAACGTATTCACACCTGTGAAGACACTGCAAACAAACTCGAAAAAACACTTAAAAACCATGACAATTATCGAAAAAATTATTCAGAACCATGCGAAAACTTCTCAGATCCAGCCCGGAGATGTCGTATGGGTGGACGTTGACTACCGTTCGGCGCGAGATTTCGGTGGACCTAACGTCGTGAAGCAACTGGAAAAAAACTTTCCAGACAAACCTCTGCTCGACCCCAAGCAGACTTATTTCACTTTTGATACAAATGCTCCTGCAAACACCACTGGCTATGCCAACAACCAGCACAAATGCCGCATGTTTGCCCGGAAGTACGGAGCGACGTTGTTTGATGTTAATGCGGGAATTGGAACGCATGTGGCGATTGAGAAGGGGTTGGTTCGCCCAGGGTTCACAGCCGTGGGAACGGACAGTCATTTTAACATTCTCGGCGCGGTGGGAGCGTTCGGGCAAGGCATGGGCGATATGGACATCGCATTCATCTTCCGCACTGGTAAGACATGGTTTGAAGTGCCGGAGACTATCCGCGTTGATCTAGATGGTGTTCCCGGCGAAAACGTCACCGCCAAAGACCTCGCTTTGTTTCTTTTACGTGAGCTTGGAACAGACAAAGCTTTGGGCAAGGTAGTGGAAATTTACGGTGAAGCTGTAGAAAAACTTGACCTTGCCGGAAGAATCACTGTTTGTTCCGATGCCACAGAAACTGGTGCTATCACATTCTTCCTGCCACCAAGTGACGATGTGACGAAATATTATCAGGGGCGCTTCGGCGTGAACGTGTCTCAGCCCGTGGCGGACGATGATGCTGAGTATTCTGCAAAATATCGCTTGGATGTTTCCGGGTTGACCCCCATGATTTCCCCGCCGCCATCGCCAAATGGCGCACGCCCTGTCAATGAATTCAACCATGTCAAAGTGGACAGCGTGTTTATCGGATCCTGCACCAATGGTCGCTGGGAAGATTTTCGGGCTGCGGCGGATGCGCTGCGCGGTCAGAAGATTCAGCCAAATGTCATGTTAAAAATGGTTCCCACCACCCGTGAAGTTTACGAGCGTATTCTCGAAGATGGGACAATGACCGACCTCGTGAAAGCTGGCGCGATTGTAACGCATCCTGGCTGTGGTGGTTGCGCTTCCGGGCAGATTGGAATGACGGGCGAAGGCGAGGTGCAGGTCTCGACATCAAACCGCAACTTCCGCGGCAAGCAGGGATTGGGCGACACCTACCTCGCAGGGCCCAGAACAGCGGCGTGGACGGCGCTCAGAGGTTATATCTGCAATGAAGACTGAGGTTAAGGCAGAGGATGTAAGGTAGATATTAACAAAGGACACAGGTGAACCAGAGGCAGGTAAATAGTATCAATTCAGGACGGGGCATCCCATCCAGGCCATCGCCTGAGGGCGTGAAAATACCTCGCAAAACCGCTCTACCGTCGGTGGATAGGTATGAGATCAGTCTTTCCTATCTGTTGAAGATTGTGTTGCTGGGTGCCACAATTTATGCTGCTGTGTTGCAGGATTATTTTTACATTTTTTCAGGATGTATTGCTCTGTTGGCATCGTTCATGCCAGCGATTCTGGAGCGGCGCTGGCAACTGGTCTTGCCTTCTGAAGTTGATTTGATTATCACGGCGTTCATCTGTGTTCATTTTATTCTGGGCGAACTCAGCGGGTATTATTACCGCTTCAACTGGTTTGATTTGATCCTGCACAGTTACTCAGGGTTCATGTTAGGCTTGGTAGGCTTTTTGTGGGCGTATATTCTGTTTTACACGAGCAGATTGCAAGCTAAGCCACTGTTTATCGTAGTCTTCGCTGTCAGTCTGGCGATGGCGATTGGTGGTGTCTGGGAGATTTTTGAGTATGGCATGGACAAGACCTTTGGCTTCAACATGCAGAAGTCGGGCTTAGATGACACCATGTCGGATCTGATCGTGGACTTTATTGGAGCGATTGTGATTGGCGCTTTCGGCATGATTTATTTCAAGACCCATCGCGATGGTTTCATCCGCCGGGCGATTCTCCGCGTGATAACATTTTACAAGCTGAGGAAGAGGCGACACAAACATAAGCTCGATCTGGATGGCTGATGGGGTTCTGGATGGCACAGGGGTGGGGTGAGGGAAAATCGTCACATAATTGGCGGAAACGCTTAGTGGATAAGGGTTTAAAGGAGTGACGAAACGGTGACGAAACGGTGGTGGAATGGTGATGGAATGACGGTGTTCCCTTAATTCACAACAGATTAAACAGAGAAAACAGATTAGGGAAAAATGCAATTAGGAAGAATGACTGATTGGACGTTTTTAAAGCACTGGGTTCCTGCCTTCTCAGGAACGACATAAGGAAGAAAACCCTGAAAACGTTCCTCCTCATCCCCAATCAAGTTGGGGATGAGGAGGAGAGGGAAATTTCTTGCCTTCGCTGGAGGAACATAAGGAAAAACAACCTGAAATATTAAAACTGGGTACCGGCTTTCGCCGGTACGACGTGGTGTTGGTACGGTTGGCGAGCTCGATGATTGCAAATGTGATTATCGAACTTTTATGAGGTTGCTTCGCTTCGCAATGACGGAGGAATTTCACCCCAGGATGCAGTCGCTTCCGGGCTACGTCTCGCTAGGGATGAATGCGATGGATACCTGCCTTCGCAGGTATGACATAAGGGAGAATCCCTGAAAACGCTCTTTGATCACATCCTCATGCAGCCGTGCCGTGCACTTCGGATGGAAAGCGGTAATTTAGCGCCATGTGCGGGCGACGATCATTATACAAATAAACGCCCTCGCCCAATGCTGCAATAGCGTGTTCCCGGCATAAAAACGTCGCGCCAAGCCCATATTCCTGCTTCAAAATGCCGT
>CAZAGU010000126.1:0-10511 GCA_964484805.1 uncultured bacterium | reverse complement strand
AATCAATAATAGATAACTGGTGACAACAGATTTCATGGCGTTCTCCTTAAGAAGTAAAAAATATATTTTTGAATAATACTGGAATCAGTTCGCAGATTCCAATAATCCCGTTATACCCGTCAGTTCTGGATAACCTTCCTTCCGTCCTTTAACATAGTCCCATGGTTAAAATTCCAACACTAAGTTAAACGAGGCGATAGAACGCCCGCATCATGCTTGCCTAACAGTACATTGGCAGGAATGCCAAGCCCGGCGTTTAACTTCTGTATCATCGCAAGGCTCAACGGTCGCTTGCGGTTCAGGACTTCCGATACTTTGCCCTTACTGCCCAGAAATGGTATAAGGTCTTTTTGCTTCAGCCCTTGTTGATCCATGCGAAAACGTATCGCCTCAACCGGATCAGGGAACGGAATCGGGTAATGCTCGTTTTCATAAAGCTCGACCAAATGCACCCACAGCTCAAGTTCCTCCATTTCTGGAGTGTCCGGCTGTGCTGACATCAATGTGTCAACGTATTCAAGAGCCTGATCGTAATCGGACTCGGTTTTCAGTAGTTTTACTTTCATTATCCTCCCACTAGTTCCCCGCGGCAGGAGCTACTAGCGCAGGAATCGTGAACGACCACGAGCCGTTCGACCACGCCTGACCACCCATGCCATCGTCCGCCAGCACTTTCCAGTAGTATGCACCGGTTTCCTTGATCGCATGATTCGGGAGCGCAAATTCCATCGCATTCTTCGCCTGATAGCGCGTGGCTTTCTGAGTGAACGCCGCATCGCGGGCAATCAGCACCGTGTAAGACACTTTTGCGCCCGGATCAACATCCGTGGAAGCTTGCCATTTCAGCGTGATGCCGCCCGAAACTTCGCCGCCATTGACCGGCGAGAGCAGGTCGAAACTACTCGGTGCATCGTTTGCCGTGTTCAGTGTGAACGAGGATTTGTCCGACCATCGCCCCGCTGCGCCTTTGCTGTCTTTAGCCCGAACGCGCCAGAAGTATATAGTGTTGTCCTGCAAACCCGCTGGCGTGAGCGTCGTTTGCCCGGCACCAGAGGACAGGCTGATCACACCCGCGCCGAAATTGCCATCGGTGGCAAGCTCGACTGCGTAGGACAAGCTCGCCGGTGTGTCGGAGAGATCACTGTCCGATGCCGCCTGCCAGCTAAGATTAGCCGAAGTGACTGTCTCGCCATTGGCAGGCGAGGTCAACGCTTTAACCTGATCGGGCGCATCATTGGCAGTGTTAAGCACAAAGCTCCGGGCGGAAGATGGAGCACTTTCCGCGCCATCATTGTCGAGCGTTACTACTCGCCAATACCAGCGTGCGTCATCGGTTAGCCCGGTCGGGCTGAATGTCGTCTGACCGGCCGGGGTAGTGAAGCTCTTGCGGTCGCCGTTGAAATCGGCTTGCGTCGAGCAGTCAATCCTATAGGTCAATGTGTTCGGCGGGTCAGTCAAATCTTTGTCGGAAGCCGCCGTCCAGCTTAAGCTGACCATTGGAATGGTAACGCCGTCCGCAGGTTGGACCAATTCCGGCGTGGTCGCGGGTGCGTCATTCGCTGTGTTGTAGATGAATCTATGAACCCAGCGGAAATCGCCGCTTGCGCCCTCGTCATCAACCGCTTTCACTCGCCAATACCACCTGGCATCATCGGTGAGTCCGGTGGGAGAATAGGATGTCTCGCCTTGTGCCGTCTGTGAACTCACGATATTGCCAACGAAGACCGGAATCTTGCATAATTCGATGATATAGGCAATCCGCGACGCTGGGTCGGAGATGTCGGGATCTCTGGATGCGCCCCAACTGATATTGACCACGGATACTTCCGTGGCACTGGCCGGAGAATATATATCCGGTACGAAACCCGGTGGGTTGTTCACAGAATTGTAGAAGAATGACCACGCTTCGCTCCAAGCGGACTCGATTCCATGGTTGTCTATTGCTTTCACGCGCCACTGATAGACAGTATTATCCTTCAACATATCTGCCCAGACTGCCGTCGATAAGGTCAAGGCATCAAGAGCTTCCTGAGTTTTCAGTATGTTCTTCTCGAGCTTGTTCAACCCGGTGCCGATCTGAACTGTGTAGAGAATCTTATCGGCAGGGTTGGGGTCAGAGGCGACGTTCCAGCCCATGCTTCCTCCCGTCAACAGTTCCGCTTCAGGAATTGGCGCGGCAGGACGTGGGAATGTCAAAACCGGAATGCTGGGGCGAGTGTCGCAAACGAAGCTGTTTGCCGCCGAGATCGTCTTCAGCCCGGTGTTGTCAACCGCGGTTACTCGCCAGTAGTAAGTGGTGTTTTCGACCGGATATTCCACGCGGAATGTCGTTCCCGTCAATCCTTCCGAACGCTTCGCGCCCATGAAGCCGGGATCCGTGGCGTACTCAATGGAGTAACTGACGGAAGACCGATAGTCAACGTCCTGCGATGCTACCCACGCGAATTCGATGGGTCCCAGGTGGTTGAAATTCTGCTTTGCCGCGGGCGTTGTCAGTTGCGGAGCTGTTGGCGCATCTTCCTGAACATTCACGAGGAAGGAGTGCAGGATAGACCAATCCGAGACCGCACCGTCGTTGTCGCGAGCGCGAACCTGCCAAGACCAGAGCGTGTTGTCGCGAAGCTGATCCGGCACGGTGAAGCTGACTGTTCCCGACGCTGTGCTGTATGTATAGGTTGGTTTGCTGGCGATTTGCCCCAGATACACCATCTGTAAGTCATAGACCAACGTGTTCTGTGGGTCGGTGAGGTCTTCGTCGGTTGCCGCGTTCCACGTCAGCGTGGGATTTTGCGTGCGAACCACCACGCTGTCTTTGGGAGCAAATGGCACCATCGCCATGCTGGGGGCATCGTTCTGGCGGTTGAAGCGGAACGAAACCGGATCGCTCCACGCGCCATTGTAGCCGTGGTTATCCGTGGCGCGAACGCGGAAGAAATAATCCGCGTCATCATTCAAACCTTCCTGCCCGGCAAGTGAAGCGATGACCGCGCTGATCGTGCCTTGCGCATGTTTCAAGCCCTTGACGCTAACAACAGGCGCGGCAAGGCCGGCAGTCGCGGCAAGCTCGACGGTGTAGGTCAACCTGTCCACCGGGTTGGGGTCAGACGCACCGCTGAAAGTTAAAGCTCCAGCAGGCATTAGTTCAACGGGAATATCCACTGCAACCGGCGCTGTGGGCGTGGTGTTGGTGGTGAAATTGTAATCTGCAGATACCTTCGTCGCCATGCCAATGTTGTCAACGGCGGTAACCGTCCAGCTATACTGGCTCTCGTTGGTCAACCCTTTTTTGTAGCTGACTGATGTGCCGGATGTCTGCTCGCTGTGGATTTTCGCATCCTTCTCGAATAGCTCGAAGCGATAAACAATCGAGGACTCCCAATCCGGGTCGGAGCTTGATGCCCAACTGAATTTCAGCGAATCGAGCTCGGAAATCGCCGCGTTCGTCGTGGGTTCAAGCAAGGCAAACGGTGCTGGAGCGTCTTCAGCATAATTCACCAGAAAAGTCTGCACTTTGCTCCATGTGGAAACCGCGCTCTCGTTATCACGGACGCGCATCCTGTATCGCCAGAGCCGGTTATCTTCCAGTTGAACGGACAATTCCACAGCACCGGGCGATGATTCAAAGCGGCGGACATCCGCGCTGGCGAAATCATTCGGCGATAGCACTGCTTCAAGCTCATAGACCAGCGTCGAGGCAGGGTCGGAAAGATCGGGGTCTGAAGATTCTTTCCAGGCGAAGCGGATGTCATGCGTGCCCATCACGGTGTCGGATGGGGCTGTTATCACGGAAATGGGAGCGGGGTTGTCGTTGAAACGGTTGAAGAAGAACGAACCTGCCGAACAGAATTTGCTGTCGGCGTTGTGATTGTCTCGCGAACGAACCCGCCAGAAATAGACGTGGTTGTCGGTCAGTTTTTCCCAGCCTTTAAGCTGGTTCACGGCGATGGGGGTTTCAGTCCAGCCCTCGAATGATGCGATCTTGTTGACTAAACCGACCTCGGAATATACTTCCAGATCGTAAAAAATCAGATCTGAATGATTCGGATCTGAACACGCTTCCCAGTTCAGCACATCCTGCGGCTGGCGTTCTTCGCCTGCCAGCGGCGCGCTCATGGCCGGAACTGAAGGAGTAGTATCCACGCGGAATTTGCCCACTCGCGAAGCAACCGTTTTCCTGCCGGTGTTATCTGTTGATGTCACGCGCCAGAAATATGTCGTTCGATTGTCGAGCGAATCCGGCACGGTGAATGATGTGGGCCGAATGTCCGTGTAGGATTTCCCGCCAGCGAATTTGTCAGACTTGGAAATTTCAACCGTGTAGAACACCGAGGACAATGGATCGGGGTCAACCGCTTCCGTCCAGATCAGCTCAGGGTGGAGCAGATAGATTTCTGCGTCAAGCGCAGGTGAAACAAAGTCAAACGCCGCTGCGGGTTCTTCTTTGGCATTGATGTAGAACTGCCGCGTTTCGCCCCAAGGGCTGGCTTCGTAAGGATCAACGGCGCGGCAGCGGAAGGTAAAGCAGCCATTTTCAGATAACTTCAATGGCGCTGTACATGACACCGATCCCTTTTTCGCGGATATGCCGGAAGTCGGGGAAACTACATCCGAATTGTAGGACTCAAAGAGCTCAAAGGTATAAGTCAGGCTGTCCATTTCGCCATCGCTTGACATCGCAACCTTAAGCTCTGGCTTCAGCGTCGCCACGAGCTCATCTGCGCTGGGATAGGTCGCGACTGGCGCTGAGGGCAGGCTGTTCATACGGAAACGCAGATCGAGAGGATCGCTCCAGAAGTAGCCGCTGTTCACCCGAATTCGAGCGATGTAATTCATGCCATCTTCGAGCATTGCGCCGCCGTATTGGACGGTCTTGGCGTTTGCGGCTGTCTCGCACGTGTCCCAGATGGGAGCGCCTTGCGGAACGCCATCGACATCGGCGGGGAAAACCTGCACCTGATAGTGCGTTTGTGGGTGTTCCAATATTTCCCAGTAGTTCCAACCGAACTGTGGCGAATGATTGGTGAGATTGAGAATGCTCGCCTGATCTGCAACGGTGAATTCCTCGACCAGCGGCTTGGGTGACATGGTCTCGTACTCAGCTTTCACCGATGGGTCAAACGGCGCGAAAATCGTCACTGTGCCACCAATGTCATCGCCGATGGTGTAGATGGTTTGATCGCTAAGTTCAGCCACTTTGCCGTGCCCGGTAAACACGCCGCTGTTCTTCGCGGTCTCAATCAGCGGAACGACAATGCCTTCCGCGTCCTTCACTGAGACGACTTTAACCTGAATCACGTCGCGAATTTCCGGCTGAGTGTCATCTGCCATCAAATGAATCCAGAGATGCGCGCCATCGGCGACACCAAAGGGAATTTCATCCGCGAAGGAATTGTTCCGGCAGAGGATGATCGCGTTCACTTTGGAAGGATTCGTCACCAGATCGGCGGGCGGCGCCCAGAGAATCGGATCGTAGAGCACGAAGGGCTCGTCAATGGTTTCTCGCCGGTCGTGGATGTAGGTGTGCATGTTGAAATCTTCAGGATGCCCGAACCAGTTCTGCCGGGCGAGAATGTCGCCAATCGTTCCCTGAAGATAAATGGCATTCGAGCCAGACTCGAAAACATTGTTCGTGAGCTTGGCTTTGACTTCGCCAGAGAACAAAATAGTCGAGGATTTGAAGCCGGATTTATTGCCGGCAAAGACATTGTCCTGCAAAACCAAATGCCCGGACACTGAAGCATGGAACGCTCCAGCATGACCGCGGGCTTCATTGCCGACGAATCGGTTGCCAATGATCTGAGCTTCACCGAGCGAGAGATACACGCCACCGCCAGTGTCTTCAGAGTGGTTGAAGGCGATAAGATTGTTGCGCAACACCGCCTTGGATCCAACACCGATGGCAACACCACCGCCTCGTGAGGCTTGGTTGTGGACAATATCGCAGTCGCTTATCACTGGGCTCGATACGTTACCACAGTAAACGGTGCCGGTTCTGCTTTTGTTGTATCTGAGCGAACTGTTTGTAATCTTGGAGCTTGTGGCGTTTATCGAGAGGGCTGAGCTGAAAGTCAGTTGATCACTGCCGGCGTATTCAATGATGCAATACTCCAGGCAAGATTCACAATCAGTGGCATCTTCATCCATGAACCATTTGGAAACGGCAGTGCCACCATTGATGGTGATGCCGCCCCAGGCACCGGGTGATTTTTCCACGGCAGAAGTGAACAACACGCTGTCGCCTTCCGCTCCACGGGCGATGATGTAGCCATTGACCACAATGCCAGCATCAGGTTCAAACTGAACAACAACGCCGGGTTCAATGTAGAGTCGGACACCGGATGCGACATTAACCAGACCAACAACGTGATATGGACTGCCTGAAGCGTCCCATTTTGTGTCGTGATCAATTCTACCACTAATCTCGGAAGAAACTGCCGAGAGTGGAATAATGAAGAGTAACAAGAAAAAAACTAAAAGCCGGTTTGGCAATTCGGGCATGATCGTTCTCCCAAAGGTTCATTTCCGAGGGAATCCGCCATCTGTATTAAAAAAGGCAGGAAGACGTAATTGATTTTTAGCAATCAAGGCACAGCAACAGAATCAGAATCAACGTATCGTTAAATGGTAATATGATTTACTTCATTTCGCAAGCCAATTTACAGGCTCAACAAATTTGTTGCAATACATCATACTATTTGTGCGTTATATCACCCGATGAACGGGCTTATGATCGACAGAGCCGCTTGATTAATATTGAAATTTGTTGCATAACTTGGAATTGTTATTTACATTGCATGGTTACGAAAATCGCTGTCGTATCATTTACTACACAACGTTTCGTAACCACAATTAAACATCTTTTCCGGGGAGTACAGGGATAGGGACGTTCGATACCGTTTCTAAACACTTGGTAATATCATAGTTACGACATGACATGTAAGGCGTTCATGGCGCGATGCATCATAATGGTTTTTTTTGTGTTTATCGCGCTACTGGTATCGATCGGGAATCTCTATGCCGAGGTCGGATTCAAATATCGACCTTCCTGGGAAAGGTACGTCGATCCTACACGTGCCAACCAACGCCTCGGTTTCACAAGTTCACCTTGGGACAGCCTCGCCTTAGCCCGTGCCGACAGCCTGAAAATGGCTACCATAGAAGACTCGCTGAGCCAGAAAGCAGAAGCAGAAAAAACCGGCACCAAATCCACTGATGCAACTACCGGCACCACATCCGGCACCACATCCAGCGCTACAACCGACGCTGAAAAACCGCCAATCCAGACCACAAAAGACGATTCACTGAAAACCGATGTCAGCGTAAAGCCTGACATTATTACTCCTGATGAGCCTGAAGCCAAAAAAAGCCGCAAGGAAATCATGGAGGAGAAACGAGCGAAGGCTGCTGAAGAACGCGCCAGAAGACGAGCCGAGAAAGAAGCCGAAAAAGCTGCCAGCGAGGCTGAGGTTGAGAAAGAGGATGAGCAGATTCCTTACCGCCCGACACTGATTCGCTTAAGTGAGATCCCCATTGAGTTTAAATCTTCGCTCGACACTGCCACAAGTTATATTGTTTTCAGCAACCAGCTTAGCGGTGAAGACTTGCCTGTTACCGGCGCAATGCCCGGCGATGCGTTTCTGCAAAGGATGCTGGAATTTTCAGATCGCGAGACCTGGCGAAACAGCGTGGTCGCAAAATTGCCAAAGGAGAAAGAGAGCGAAGGTAGCGCCATCACGATCTCCATCCCTGTTTTCAAGAGCAAACGTCTGAAACGTATTTTTGGTGGCGACCAAGTTGGATTACAGGTTACTGGCGATATTTCTGTGGATGGAAGCCTTCGCACAGAGAAGCGCGATGGTTACGATGCGGATAATCCCGACCCTACCAGCTACGCATTTAAGGTTGATCAAACCCAGCGTTTTCACATAAAAGGCAACGTCGGCGAAAAGGTCGAAGTTGAAATCGACCAGGACTCGGAGCGACTGTTCGAGTTTGAGAATAATCTAAAGGTTACCTACAATGGCAACGATGATGAAATCATCCAGAAAATTGAAGCCGGTAATGTAAACCTTTCGCTACCCGGCGCGCGCTTCGTTTCCGGCTCAGGAAAACATCAGGGTTTGTTTGGCTTCAAGATTGAATCCAAAGTTGGTCCCTTGAAGCTTATCACCATCGCCAGCCTTGATAAAGGTGAGAAACAGACGAAAAAAATTGATGGCGGCGCTGAAAGCAGTGGACCCAGAACCATCAACCCGACTAACTTCATCCGTGACAGATATTTTTTCCTCAACCACAGCTACCGGCAAATGTACCGCCATCGGCAACCGAGTGACCTCTCGCATTATTTCGTCGCTGATGAGCAGATTATCAACTACGAGGTCTATAAATCTGTTCGGCAGTCTGCTGAGAACACAAACGCCATTTCTGGTTGGGCTTTCGTCAATCCAGATGAAAACGTTGTGGGCGAACCAACTTCAGACCGCGAACATCAACCAGCGCGCTTCCTGCCGCTGAAACCGGGCACAGACTACGAGCTGAACACCGACCTCGGCTACATCCGACTGAATTTCCCGCTCAACGATGATGACATTATCGCGGTCGCTTACCAAACCGCAACCCGAACTGTTGGTGATCTCATTCCGCCGGCAGATCCCGAAACTGAGCGGTTCACCTTGAAGCTCATTAAGCCTCAGAATCCCCAACCCGCCGATCCGACCTGGGATTTAATGTGGCGGCATGTCTATGACCTCGGTTCAACAGGCATCGACTGGGATGGTTTTACTGGTAAAATCGCCTATTCTACCGGTGGCGAAGCCAACGAACGCAAGGATACTTACGAATACGAGCAGGTTTCGCACAGTTTGCTAGAGCTGTTCTGGCTCGATATGGTCGGCATGGCAAACGACCCGAATCTTGACAACCAGATAGACCAGAATTTTGTCAACACTTCCCGCGGTGAGCTGGAATTTCCTGACCTGCGACCATTCGACCCTGAGGGTTGGTTTATTGGTCCGGATTCCTCTTCAGCGAACTATAAAAAAACTGTTACCCTGATGAATGTTGATGGCGACACGCTGTTTCAACCGGAAATATATGACGGTTCCGAGTCTAACCTCAATCGCCTGAATGTTGCTTTCTCGATAATTGTCGAATATAAAAACATCAGCGCGACCTATAATTTGGGCTTCCTGGTCTTGGAAGGTTCAGAAGAAGTTCTGCTCAATGGCCAAAAGTTGAATAAGGGCACAGACTACTCAATTGATTATACAACCGGAACGCTATCGATTCTAAAACGTGAGGCAATGTCCTCAGATGCCAGGGTGGAGATTTCCTGGGAGACAGGTCAGATGATGCAACTCGACACCAAGACCGTTCTGGGAATGCGCGCCGAATATGAGCTTTGGGATGATTCATACATCGGCTCAACCTTTATGTATCGCAGTGAGAAGACGCTTGAACAGCGCATCCGAATTGGCCAGGAACCGCTCCAGAATTCCATCTGGGATGTCAACGCCAAACTGACCTTCAAGCCGATGTTCCTGACTCGTGCCGCAGACGCACTGCCACTGTATGAAACAAATGAACCGTCCAGCTTTATCATTGAAGGTGAAATCGCTCAGGTTTTCCCCAACCCGAATAATTCAAACAGCCCTTCGACTGGCGACAACAACGGTGTTGCTTATGTCGATGACTTTGAATCCGTCAAGCGATCTGTGCCACTGGGAATTACACACACACTTTGGACGGCTTCGAGCTATCCTGATCTTGATAACCGCAACCTTGCGCTATGGGATAAACAGCGAGGCAGGTTGATCTGGTATAACCCATGGGAGCAGGTCAGCATCAAGGAGATATGGCCAGAACGGGAAGTTGAAGCTCAGGCATCCAAGACAAACGTCATGAACGTAGAATTTCAGCCCTGGTGGACTGAATGGGACGCACCAATGCCGGATATGGTCACCCCAACCAAGAGTTGGGGTGGTGTGATGCGCTATCTTGGCGCTGGGTTCGCCGACCAGAGTCAATCCAAATACATAGAAGTATGGCTAAATCGAAGGACAGCCACCGATGGCGCTATCTATATAGATTTGGGTCAGATTTCAGAGGATGTCCTCCCCAATGGAAAGCTCGATACGGAAGACAGACCAGAGGAAAACCTTCCTGTGGGTGATGGGATTTGCACCAGCTCGGAGGACACAGGCATCGACACAACAAATGCCGATGACCCAAATGATCTAGCAAATATCAACGGCATTACTGTTGGTGGACAACCGCAATTATTGCCTACCTATGATGATTTTGCCGAGAGAAATGGCAATGATTACAGCCAGATCAATGGCACTGAAGGAAACCGTGATCATTCAGAAGCCCATCGCCCGGACACGGAAGACCTCGATGGCGACACCTATCTCGACCAGCCGAACAACTACTATCGCTACAAGATAGACCTCTCGTCAGGTGACAATAACCGCTATATCGTCGGCGGTCTGGATAATACTTCTGGTTGGCGG
>CAZAGU010000125.1:7853-10568 GCA_964484805.1 uncultured bacterium | reverse complement strand
CGAAAGCCGGTACCCAGATTTGATTTTTTAAGGTCATTCTTCCTTATGTCATACCTGCGAAGGCAGGTATCCATCGCATTCATCCCTATCTGTCATTGCGAGCGAAGCAAAGCAATCTCATAAAAGTTCGAGATGTATGCCAACGATCATGGAGCACGTCAAACACCCCCAGTCACGTCGTACCGGCGAAAACCGGTACCCAGATTTGATTTTTTAAGGTCATTCTTCCTTATGTCATACCCGCGAAAGCCGGTACCCAGATTGAGAGTATTGACATTCCCACGCAGGAGCGTGGGAACGAGTATAAACGCCATCAATCATGGAGCACGTCAAACACCCCCAGTCACGTCGTACCGGCGAAAGCCGGTACCCAGATTTGATTTTTTAAGGTCATTCTTCCTTATGTCATACCTGCGAAGGCAGGTATCCATCGCATTCATCCCTATCTGTCATTGCGACGAAGCAATCTCATAAGAGTTCGAGAATCACACTCCCAATCATCGAGCGCGTCAAACGCCCCCAGTCACGTCGTACCGTCGAAAACCGGTACCCAGATTTGATTTTTCAAGGTCATTCTTCCTTATTTTTTTAATTCACAACAGATTGAACGGATTGAACAGATTAGGGAGAAAGACAATTAGGAGAAACACGTCCGGGCGAACCAGGCAAACCCATCCGGCATTCCCACGCAGGAGCGTGGGAACGAGTATAAACGCCATCAATTATCAAGCGCGTCAAACGCTCCCTACGCTGTCATACCTGCGCAGACAGGAACCCAGGGCTTTAAAAACGTCCAATTAGGTCATTGTTTCGTATTTTTTTAATTCACAACAGATTGAACGGATTGAACAGATTAGGGAGAAAGGGAATTAGGAGAAACATGTCCGGGCGAACCGGGCAAACCACCCGGCATTCCCACGCAGAGCGTGGGAATGAGTATAAACGCCATCAATCTTCGAGCGCGTCAAACGCCCCCTACGCTGTCATACCTGCGAAGGCAGGTATCCATCGCATTCATCCCACAATCTGCCAAACCTGTTTCATCTGTGGATAAATTTTTCTAGCGGCGTTTCAGGAGATCAATAATTTTAGCGATTTTTTCGTCGGCTCCGTCGGGATCAAGCAAGAATCCAGCAGCGCCAGCCAAACCGCCGCCACCAAATTCCGCGGCAAGGTTACCAAGCCTGATATTGCATGTGCGGTTGAAAATGCTCTTGCCAAGTCGGACGCGCACTTTATTCTTCTTTGAATGCTTGGTAATCGCAAGCTGCACGTTGGTTTCAGGGAATAATCCGAAGGCAAGGAAGCGGTTGCCAGTTGGCATGATATCGAGCTTACGGGCGTCCGAAATCAGCACATTGCCTTCGACGCGACTGATTTCTTTGATGGATTGCACGAAATCTTCAGTGTCCAACAGATAGCGTTGAATCCTGCCTTTAACTTCCGATGTGTCGAGCAGTTGATCAATGGTTGCGCCATGGCGAATGCCTGAGACGATAATGTTGGCGTAGTCATTAAAACCACTAAGCCCCATGTAGGGGTCGAGAGTGAAGCTGAGCAATGTCCATGCTGACGGCTCGAATACTTCATCTATCGTCAAATCGCCTGCGCTGATGCGATCAGTTTCGATGAGGATGTCGCTGAATTTAAACAGGCGGCTATCGGCGTAATAGTCATAGATCAATCTCGCCGCGCTCGGAGCTTTCCCTCGTTTGCCTTTCAGATTCGGCAAAGCGTCGGGAAGAGCCTCTGCGATGTCATGGTGATCGAACCAGGCGGCAGCGTTTGAATGATAGGGGAGATTGGCGATGAAATCACCGGGTTGGATCTTGAAGCTTCCGTCCTCAATATCGGCGGGATTGGCGTAAATGACCTGTTCCGGCTTCTCGACAATACCTAAAAGCACGGCACACATTACGCCGTCGAGACTCGGTCGTGTGATAAGACGCATGGATTTTTCTCCTATTTACGGTTTCACGAAATATTGCTTAACACAGCAGTTCTTTTCTGATAATACGTTCAGTTTCAGGAAATTGCAAATATAATTAGCGGGTTGGGTTATAAATTCCCTGAAATTTCTTGCCATCACACTAGACACATCCTACACCTTCCCACCATCCATCACAACCCGTTCGTCCGTCACGCCACCTAAGAAAATATCGTCATGCGATATAATACACACGCCCTTGCTACCATCGGCAAGCGACCGCACCAGCCGTGTTACAGCCCGGAAGCCGTGTAAATCCAGCCCGGCTGTCGGTTCATCGAAGATGAACCAATCGTAGTCAATACAGGCGATGGATGCCAGCGCAATCAAGCGCCGTTTGCCACCGGACAGGCTGAAGGGGTTGCGGTCAAGGTGTTCCGCAGGATCAAGCCCGACCACGTCCAGTGCTCGCGCGATTCTGCTTT
Organism: uncultured bacterium; assembly: GCA_964484805.1. Taxonomy (GTDB): domain Bacteria; phylum Electryoneota; class AABM5-125-24; order Hatepunaeales; family Hatepunaeaceae; genus CAZAGU01. The sequence continues at coordinate 8,156 of CAZAGU010000125.1, read as the reverse complement.
CGAGTTCCGCGCCGCCTAACCCGCGATGTTTCAAGCCGAAGCCGATTTCGTCGCGCACAGTCGGCGCAAAAATCTGAATTTCCGGGTGCGCTCCCACCCAACCGACGATCTGGTTAAGCTTGGTTGGCGATAGGTTTTCTCGCGAATCGGAAATTGGAATTGCCTGCCTGCTGGAACTATATCCTGAACATTGAACGCATCTCTTCTCTGGAGGAGTTGGAGTGTCTGCCTTGCCAGAATCGGGTGGGTTCATCCCATCCCCTCTGTCATTCCTGCGAAGGCAGGAATCCATCGCATTCATCC
>CAZAGU010000125.1:0-7753 GCA_964484805.1 uncultured bacterium | reverse complement strand
GCATTCATCCCATCCCCTCTGTCATTCCTGCGAAGGCAGGAATCCATCGCATTCATCCCCTCTTCTTCCAGCAGAATCTCCCCGATGTCCGGTTTGATGAGCCCCTTTAAAATCAGCCCCAACGTCGTCTTTCCCGATGCCGTCAGCCCTGTCAGCGCAGTCACCGTGCCGCGCGTCAGCGTAAGCGAGCAATGATCCACCGCCAGCGATTCCGCGCCGGGGTAACGATAGCACACATCCCGCGCGATAAGCTGTTCGCCGTTCAATGGACAATCCCCAGCCGTTCGAGCGTCGGCTTGTCGTCGAGTAATTCGGCAGTGCCCTTGCTGACGATTTTCCCTGCATTGATGAGCCAGATTTCATCGGTATGTTGCGCCTCTTCAGCTCGGGTTGAAATCCAGAGTACACCCCGCTCGCGGCTAAATTCCAGCGCGTATTCGCCCAGCCGTTGCTTCCAGACCGGATCGAGAAACGCCGCGGCTTCGTCGAGGATGATAACATCCGGGTTCATCGCCCAGACTGAAGCCAGCGCGGTCAATTGTTTCTGTCCATCGCTGAGCATTTCCGGCGCGGACTCGCGAATGTCATTCAGATTAAACCGGGCTAAAGTCCGCTCGACGCGCTCTTTGATCTCGCTTCGCGGCAAGGCTAAATTTTCCAGCCCCCAGGCGATTTCCTGCTCAACGCTGGCGTTGAAAAGCTGCTCGTCGGGATTCTGAAACACCATCCCCACGCCAGACCAACCGCCGGATCGCTTTAGAAACGGCATGGCAATCTGCCCGCTGTCTGGAGTCAACAAACCAGCGATCAGCCGCCCTAGCGTGCTCTTGCCACTGCCGTTTGCCCCCAGAAGGGCTGTGAAGCCAGGCGCTTTCAGATCAATGGTGATGCCATCAATCGCGGCGGTCAATTCGCCCGGATAGGCAAAGCGCACGTCCTGTATTGCGAGGGCAGGCATCAGAGCTCAATGTATTCTGATAATTTTCGCATCAGCCGCTCGGTAACGCCAGCTTTGTCTTTGACGACCAGATAAGCGGCATCGGCGGCGGTTTGGTAGGAGTTGTCACCTTTGAGCCACCCGCCCCACAGCTCAATCAAATCATCAGCGGTGCGGACGACGAAGCCACCTTTTTGTGCAATCAACAAGCTCGCCTCGTGGCTGACGTGGTGGTTGTGCCCGAAGCAGACCGGAAGGTGATGCGCCGCGGGTTCTATGACGCTGTGAACACCGCGCCCGAAGCCTCCGCCAACGTAGGCAGCCCAGCCGACGGAATATAATCCCGATAGAATACCGATTTTATCGACCAGCAGCACGGATTCGCCGATCTGGCTTTCGCCAATTTCCGAGTACAGCCGTATATGCAGATTGTATTTTGCAGACTTGTCGCGGTTTCGAGCGATAGCTTCGGCGGTTGGTTCGTGAGGCGCGATGACAAGCTTCAGCCGCGGTTCGCGTTCGCGCAATTTGGCGAATGCTTCCCAGATGATGTCCTCGCCCGGTGGCCAAGTGCTTCCGGCAACAATCACGCGGTCTGAAGCAAGCTGATTTTTAAGCCCTGCGAATTGGATTTTACCATGCTCGGCGCGGGTGAGAACGCGGTCGTAGCGGGTGTCGCCGCCGGCTTTGAGTTCTGTGCCAATGCCCAGCAAGTCGTTCACGCGCCCAGAATCGTCTTCGCTGACCGTCCAGACGAAGCTCAGGTACTTCATGAACGAGCGGTGAAAACTAGCGGAAATTGGCCAGTGACGTTTGGTTTTGGAGTGAAAATTGGCGTTAATCAAGCCGATGGGAATGCTCAAGGCTGAAGCGGCGCGGATCATATTTGGCCAGAAATCATGCTTGAAAATCAGCACAACCTTGGGCTCGATGGCGGTGAGAAAACGGAGCTGTTCGAGCAGATAATCGAGCGGCAAATAGCCACACGCCCACAAGCCATCGGTGGCTTCGACCACAGGTTTGGCGGATGGTGACGAAAACGACACCGCGACGTTGACTTTGCCGGTGGCGATGAGGCGATCCACAACCGGGCGAGCGCCTTCAAATTCACCAGCTGATGCCACATGAATGAGCACAACGGGGAGGTCATTGCGTTCGCCGATGCGCCAAGTCTTCAACCCATCTTTGCGACCACGGATGGCGGCTTTGACCTTGGGGTTGCGCGCGCCGACCACGCCGATGACATTAACGACGAAAGGCGCGAGCACATCCCACGCCTTAAACCAGCCCCCGTGAGGGATTTTCGATCTATTGAAACTTATGCCTTCAGTCTGGCTCACTGATTTCTCTTTGTTTTCTTGGCTTAGTTGACTCTTCTAAAACATACCTAACGCTGTCGTTCCCGCGAAGGCGGGAACCCAGATTGAGAGTTTGATTGTTATTTCCATAATTCACAACAGATTAAACGGATTAGGGAAAAACAATTGCAAAATGCGATGGATACCTGCCTACGCAGGTATGACAGCGAACGAGCGTCCGCTGTGGGCAATCCAGACAAGCCACCCATACCCAAACCCTGTCATTGCGAGGCGGGCTTCAGCCCAACGAAGCAATCTCATAAAAGTTCGAGAATCATGTTCACAACTATCGAGTGCATTAAACGCACCCTGTGCTGTCGTTCCCGACTTGACCGGGAACCCAGATTGAGAGTTTAATTGTTATTTCCATAATTCACAACAGATTAAACGGATAAAACAGATTAAGGAAAAACAATTGCAAAATGCGATGGATACCTGCCTACGCAGGTATGACAGCGAACGAGCGTCCGCTGTGGGCAATCCAGACAAGCCACCCAAACCCTGTCATTGCGAGGCGGGCTTCAGCCCAACGAAGCAACCTCATTAAAGTTCGAGAATCATGTTCACAATATACGAGCGCGCCAAACGTCCCCTATGCTGTCGTTCCCGCGAAGGCGGGAACCCAGTTTTAAAATTTCAGGGTCATTCTTCCTTAAAAAATTCGTTTAATCCGTTAAATCTGTTGTGCATTCCCAAACTTTCTCTCAAAGCCCTGGTTCCCCGCCTTCGCGAGGATGACAGCGGACTTTGTCCGCTGTTTAATTAGGAGAAACATGTCCGGGCACGTCACACAATACACCATGTAGCTGGTATATCAATTCCAGGAAAGCCTGCAATCTGTTTCCATTTTGTGCCCACGCCTGTTAATGGAGAAAGTAATTGTTTTGGTATTATCAGGAAGTTCCAACATGATTACTCGATAATCAAAATAATCCTGTACTTCCTTCCCGTTAATTTGAAATATCACATCTCTATTTTTAAATGGTGATGCGACAACTCCACTCTGAATTCCTTCTCCACTGCTTCCAACAAGGATTCCGCCCAACCAGTTCGGATCCAAGATAGCATTTAAATGAGGAATGTGCCTTTCAAAGTTCCGACTGGTACCCGGAATAGATTCAATACAGGCAATGAGCAAATGATACGTCAGTCTGTTATGATCATGCTCACCCAGTTCCTTTTTGATATGCGACACCATTCTTGTTTCATTGTTCGAAGATGATTGAAAAAAAGAACTTTTCTTTTCAGTTAACCACAGCGAAACCGTCAGATATGTTTTATTATACTCGTAGGATGGCATTGTAACAGAGTAATTACGTGAGTTTCCAAAAATCATTTTAGTCAGTGGACTATAATAATTGACTGAGCCGCCAGAACTAAAGTGCTGCGCTGGTGAAACCACTGACACTGTGTCTATTTGGTATTTCACTAGCATTTGAACATCGGCTAGGTCGGAATCTTCAACAAATTTCAAACCTGCTGTATTCCCGGCTAATGTAAGAATTCGAGATAGTTTGCTCTCTAACTTGTAAATATTTGGTTCAGTTACCGAATTACTGTTGGGAACAGCATACACTGCCATCGCGGGATCCCACTCGAACACAGGATTGAAATCCGTGTGTCCGATAATTTGTTCGATTATTGGCGCACAACCAACAATGAAAACTAATATTGCAGTTAACAATAAAAAGTGTTTCATAAGTATCCCTTACAAAAAATAAATAAAAATGTTGAATAATGCATGATTTGGACAACAATGTTGTTTCCACTGTCATATCAATCATTGACCGTATTCAACGCTCCCAATGCTGTCGCTCCAGCGAAGGCTGGAGCCCAGTGCTTTAAAACGTCCAATCAGGGATTTCTTACTTATGTCATACCTGCGAAGGCAGGTATCCATCGCATTCATCCCTAGTCCCTAATTCACAACAGATTAACCGATGATACGGATAGGGGGAAATTGACACTGTAAAAAATCTGTTAAATCTGTTTCATCTGTTGTGTTACTCTTTTCCCCCTCTCAAAGCCTTGATTCCCAGCCTTCGCCGGGATGACAGCGGAATTCTTCCGCTGTGGAAAGGGATTGCTTCGTTGGGCTAAAGCCCGCCTCGCAATGACGGATATTTCAAGTCGGACATGCCACCCATACCTTACGCCCATTACTCCACAACAGCCTTCACAGCCTCGACAACCTTCTCCTGTGGTGTCCTCATCTCCAGAAGTGCATCGACAATATCCGCCGCCTGAATGTCCTTCATGCAACGGAAATGTCCCTTGGGACATTTTTCCTGCCCGTGCTTGTGGCAAGGCCTGCAACTTAAGTCTTCAATCTGAACAATTTTATGAACGCATCGAAACGGCGCAAAGCCAAACTCAGGAGCCGTTGCCCCAAAGATCGCCACCAGCGGCGTTTCCAACCCCGCCGCAATGTGCATAGGCCCCGAATCTGTAGTGATAAACGCATCGCTGACGGCAACAATCCCCGCCATCTCGCCTAACGAAGTCTCGCCAGCGGCATTCAATACCGGATGCGACACACCAGCCTCGATAGCGTCGCATAGCTTGCGATCTCCGCCAGCTCCCACCAGAACCTGCCGCTTGAAGCCCTTCTGCCAAGCAAGGTTGAGCGCCTGCACCCACGTTTCAAAAGGCAGTTTCTTCGTCTCGTGGCGCGCGCCCGGCGCAATCGCCAGCACTTCGCCAGCATTGTCTTGCGGCTCAAAGAAATGCTCGATCCGCCGCTCGCCGGAATCCAGCCAATGCTCAGGTGCTTTCAGCTTCAAACCTTTTTTATCATCGCGCAGTTGCAGAAACTTCGCCACCTGAAAATAGCCAAGTGCAATCGGCGCAGGGTCTGAAAGGCTTTTTTTCAAAATGTGGCAGTGAATCCTCAGCCATCTGTTCAAGCGCGCCCGGTGAAAGCGCAACAATCTCATCGGCTTCAGCTTCTTGAGCAATGTTCGCGTGCGCAGGCTGTTTTGCAGGTCAATGACTGTGTCAAAGCGCGGATCTGTCAGAGTTTTGAGAAATTTACCTGAACTCGCCGGGTATTTATCCCAGCATATGGTTTCGTCCAGACCGGTGAAACATTCGGTGATTTCTGAAAATTCCGGGCGTGTCAGGATTGCGATATGCGCCTTTCGGAAACGCACTCGAAGACACCTGATCAGAAACGCGGCGAGCGTTACATCACCGAGCGAACTGAGCCTGATGACTAGTATTCGTTTTGGCAGAAACTTAAGTTTAACGTTCAACAGGGTTTCTCAAAATAATGGTACTTTAAGGAATTTCAGAATTTACAACTGATGAAAGAATCGGCGAAGCCTCAGCCGAGAACCGCATCGCTACAACCGGGTAGATCATAAATACACCGATTTCTTCTGCTTCCCACTTATCAATGCGAGCCATGAATACCTCTTCACGTCCGAAAATCAAAGCTGTTTCGGCAAATACCTCAGCCGTGACGCAATTTGGAGCGGATATAGTTACGCCAAATGGTTCTTCGGGCGGCAGACCAGTGTCAAGATCGAGAGTACGGTGATATTCTGTCTCGCCCCATTTGAAGCCGTGCGTGTGGCGGTTAATTTCTGCGAGTCCACCTTCAGGTGGTTTAATCTGATATTGAAGTGAGTCAAATTGAGGAGATTGCAGAATGATTGCCCATTCCTTATCTGCTTCAGGTTTGCCCCAAAGGCGATATAATGTGCCGGATTCAATCAGACCAGATTTGATGCCGCTATCAATCATTTTCTGAGCAGCGCCGTCAATCGCCCAGGCTATGCCGACGCGACCGAAATCAATGATGCCACCGCCAATAATCTGAATCTGCTTCTTGTCATTGATAAGGATTTTCGTCAACTTGGCTTCTTTAACAGCCGCTTCCAAAGTATCTGCATTCGGCTTAATGGGTTCAGGATGGTTGATGTCCCAGAGCTGGTTAATTTTCCCGAAGAACGGTGCCCAATAGCCATCGGTTCTGGTTTTCATTTCGAGCGTGAGATTAATTAACTCAAGGAACTGTGGTGATGCGTCAATGGGGCCTCTGCTGGCGTTAAGTATCGCCAATTCAGACTCATCACCCATCAGCATTGCAAGCCGGGTTTCAATCTCCTGCTGAGCAACTTTCACTGCAGCTTTTGTGCCAGTTTCGTTACTGGCAGATTGAGACGTGGAGATAGTAAAGTTCATCCCCTGAACTTCAAAAGGATATTCGGTCTTCACTGCATTAGAGCAACCGCTGAACAGCCAGATTGCGCACAGAAGAAGGCATAGTGAACTGGTCGTTTTCATTTTCATCTTTTCCTCGTTGCTGCAAAATTCACAAGTTGTTTCAAATTCTCGATAACCTGAGCTTCGGGAAGTGTGTCGAGCAGATCATAAGCTTTCTGAGTCTTTTCCGCCAGCGTTTTTTCTGCGTAAACATCGCCCCCGTGCTCTTTTACAAAACTAATTATGTCCTTGATCTCTTTGTTCTTAATGCCGCGCCGGATGCGGGCTCGAATGCGACGGCTGGTTTTAATATCCACTTGCGAAAGCGCTCCCAGCACAGGCAGGGTCAGCTTCTTTTCGCGGAGATCACCGCCAATAGGCTTGCCGATGATGCTCCTTTCACCGAACATATCGAGCAGATCGTCGCGGATCTGGAAGATTATCCCGAAGCAATCGCCAAATTTACCCAGCGTCTCGATGTGTTCATCCGCCAACCCGCCAGAAATCCCGCCAAGTTTGCAGCAGGCGCTGAACAGAGCAGCGGTTTTATCTTTTATCATCTCCAGATAATCCGCTTCGGTCATATTCACACGTTTTGCGCGGGCAGCCTGAACCAATTCGCCTTTGGCAAGCCGGCGGGAGGTGTCCGCCAGAATGTCCAGCCAACGCATATCTCGAGATTCGAGCGTTTGCGTCAGCACATTGGCGAGCATATAATCGCCAAACAGCACTGCCACCTTGTTCTTGAATCGCGACGAGAGCGAAGGGAAACCGCGCCGCACTGGAGATTCATCAACGACATCATCGTGCACCAGAGTGGCTTCATGGAGAAGCTCAACGATGACCGCCGCCTTGATGGCGTTTTCCGGGCATGTCTCACCGCCGATTCGGGCGCAGAGCAGCGTCATTGTCGGGCGGAGTGCTTTCCCTTGAGTGCGCGCCAGATAATCAACGATGTGGTCAATGATTGGCACGCCACTCTTCAATATATCGCGATAGCTATTCCGAAACCTGTCAAGATCATCGAGGATAGGCTCCTGAAAAGCTTTAATCTTCAAAGCTTTATCAAATTTGATAAAGAAACCTCTTTTTAGAATTCACAAAGCCAGAAACGGATCGCTTGCACACTCACTCCCCGTCGTACCGGCGAAAGCCGGTACCCAGAATTTCATTTTTAACGGTCATTCTTCCTTACTGTCGTTCCTGCGAAGGCAGGAACCCACCGCATTCATCCCCTAATCTGTATAAT
>CAZAGU010000124.1:2882-10571 GCA_964484805.1 uncultured bacterium | reverse complement strand
CTGTGCTTCTGGGGAAAGCTTTCTTGCGTCGTTGTTTTTCATAATGTCAATATACAAAATTAATACACAAATGTCAACTATAATATGCACTGGTTAATATGACTTTCCGATTTCCACAGGGCCTTTGGAAGGGATCAACAACGAGATCAAGACCATGAAACGTCAGGCGTATGGATTTAGAGACCGAGAATTCTTCAAACTGAAAATCATGGCGATTCATAAAACCAAGTACGCTTTAACCGGATGAACCTTAGTTTATACCTGAGGAATTTACGTTGGCTTGGTTTCCCATCGTAATTCAGGTCAGATGAGATTAGAACATATGGATTTTGTCGGTTTGCAATCACGACCATTCGGGGAACTGCTACTTCTTTTACAGATCGTAGAGAAACATCTGCCATTATAGGATAGATGGGAAATAGGAACTTTTTGAATCGGCTTGAGAGTACAAGACGTTTTTTGTTAAATCATAAAAATGTGAAATAATCCTTGACAATTAGGTAATATATGATAATATTACCATATGGTAATTATGTCATAAGTAATCAAGGTTTCGAAAGGATGATGAAAAAAGCTACAACTAACCTTCGCGCCCAAGCCAGGCTACTAAAAGCACTTGCACATGAATCCCGCTTGGCGATTGTAAGCCGATTATCCAGCGGTCCAACTACAGTTGGTGAGCTTGTCTCAATGATAGGCGCAGAGCAATCAACTGTTTCTAAACATCTTACTGTATTGAAGGCTGCCGGCATTGTTGACGATGAACGTAAGGGACAAACGGTTGAATATCGTCTTGTGATACCATGCGTCTTGGAATTCCTGAATTGTGCGACAAAGGTTATCCAGGAGCAAAGGGAAGTATAATAGCGAGTTTTAGATGTGTAGTATGGTTCAGACTCCAATTAGGAGAACAGCACCATGTTTGATATAAATAAAGTTTCACAAAGCATAAACTTTGAGTTTTTTTGGAGAAGGAGAACAACACCATGTTTGATATAGATCAGGTTTTACGAAGCATGACCTTTGAATTTTTTGGAGCAGGAGAACATAAAATCGAGATGGAAAAGTTGCTCAGATTGGATAACGCGGTTTTCTTGGACGTGCGCGCTGTCCCCGAGGTGGAGTCTGTGCACTTAAGGCTTGAGCACCATATTGATGTATTGCATATTCCGACTAACGAGATCCCGGACCGCATCGGTGAGATACCACGCGACAGGACCGTCGGCATATTCTGCAGTGCCGGCACCAGGTCGGCGGTCGTATATGCATATCTACGCTCGAAGGAATTTGAGAATGTCCGCGTTGCACTCGGTAATTACGATACCATTACAAACCTGATGTTGCCCGGAAAACTGTTCAATCACATCCGGAAAACGGAACCGGAGGGTAAACACCATGCCTAAAATTGCAATCGTCGCGTTTATTATTTTCATCCTTGCTATTCTGATGACCATGACTGGGCGCGGTGGTGGTAATTTCTATGTCCTCACTTTTGTACTCGCTGGTTTACCCATGCACGAAGCGGCAACGACAGGACAGTTCGTACTCTTCACCACGGCAATCGCGGCGACTGTTATTTTCAGACGAGGGAAAACCATCTCAATATCGCTTGCGCTCGTTCTCGGCGTTCTCACCGCAGGCATGGCATTCATTGGTGGTTTCGTGGCGAATAGTTTCAGTGGCAAAGAATTAAAGATCGTCTTTTCGATTCTGTTGGCCATTGCAGGGAGTGCCATGCTCTTTACTGCGGAGGAAATAAAAAAAGATACTAAAAAGAAGTGGGGGTTCTGGAACCTGAGAAACGGAAACGAAATTTACGTTATAAATCTGTGGCTGGCAGTGCCACTTACTATGGTTACAGGCTTTTTTTCGGGAATGGTAGGTGTCTCGGGGGGATCATTTCTTGTTCCGTTAATGGTATTGGCATGCGGTGTCCCAATGCGTATCGCCGTCGGGACGGCATCGGCAATGGTCGCAGCTACCGCACTTGCTGGTTTCGCAGGACATGCCTTGCACGGGAGTTTCAATCCTGTTTGGGCTTTACCAATTGCGTGTGTGACGATATTTGGAGGAGTTCTGGGTGGTAAAATTGCTCTCAAGACAAAGCCAAAATATCTGAAAACGCTTTTCGCTGTCACTACTCTTATTGCAGCCATACTCATGTTTGTGAATTCTGTTGGTGCCGAATAGTCCATAGAGAATATCTGTTTTTTTACTGGCTGTCCCTCGTTAAAAGTCCATTCATCACGTTAAGCCGTTGCGCTGTGAACACCCTGCGAGGGCATTTTTATATTTTTGTGTTGCCGAATAGGAGAGAAATTAGTAAATTAGTAGTTGCGAGGTGAGCTGAAAGAGATATGTGTTTGACTCGCAGCTGGGATGGACTTGTGACGAGGGACAAGTAATAATATTGGATAAGCAACCGCACTGCCCACCCCTGTTTTGCATGCTTAATACTTTACATGGAGGAAGTAATGCGTAGCACAATCATCACAATCATCACAATAATCACAATCTGTGTCGCTTTGACTACAGGTGAAGAACTTTTCGCCCAAAACGCTGAGAACGTTCATCTGGTCGGGCGGATTTACAACTTCTGGGATGAAGCTAATGATATCGCTATTCAAGGGAACTACGCCTATTTAGCCTGCGGATTTTCCGGTCTTCAGATAATGGATGTTTCTGATCCTGAAAATCCTGAACTTGCTGGATATTACGATGCCAATCGAGATTATGCCGCAGGTGTGGCTGTGGTCGGAGATTACGTTTATCTGGCTGATTTAAGTGGTGGCGTCAGTGTAATAAACGTATCCGATTCCGAACAGCTAAACGAGGTTGGCTGGTGTCAAACCGCATTCGCGCGAAAAATCGTTGTAGATGGTGACTGGGCTTATGTGGCTGATGAAGTTGCTTTAAGTGTTTTAAATATCTCGAATCCGGAACGCCCCAGATTGATCAGTTACGTGTTCATACCAGGGAGCGTTTTGGATGTAGCTGTGTCAGGTGATTATGCATATATGGCGAATACTGCAAATGGGCTGCGAGTGATTGACATTTCTAATCGCATGGATCTCCTTGATGTTGGTAATTGTGATACACCAGGTAGCGCCTGTGGGGTGACTGTATCAGGAGATTACGCTTATGTCGCTGACCAGCTGGAAGATATTCGAGTTATTGATATCCAGAACCCGGAACAACCTGAAGAGGTGGGTACTTTCGATGCGGCGGGTGTTGCTAACGGGATTGCTGTAGTTGGTAATTACGCTTTTGTGGCTGCCGGGGGAATGGGTATTTATATATTAGATATCTCAGATCCAGAAAATCCTGACGAAGTTGGTTCCTGCAACTCAATCGGCACGGCCAATAGAATAGTGGTAGATAACGATTATGCTTATATAGCAGCAGGTAAAGATGGTCTGCGTGTGGTTAATATCTCCGACATCAGAAGTCCTGAGGAGACAGGTTTTTATCGCACACCGGGTTTGGTTGTCGGAGTAGCGACTGAGGGTGATTACGCTTATCTGGCAGATGAAAAGGAGGGTGGACTGCGCATTATTGATATCTCTAACAGCGAAAATCCTGCTGAAATGAGCTTTTTCGATACACCTGAAGCGGTAAAAAACGTGGTTGTAGCAGGGACATATGCTTACATTGCTGCAGAAGACGGTTTTCGTGTTATAGATATTTCTGATCCTGAAAATCCTGCTGAGACTGGTTTCTGCGATGTACAGGGAGTTGACCTGAAAGTGGTTGGTAATTATGCCTATGTGGCTGGGGATTTGATGGGTGAATTTATCGTGATAGACATAACCAATCCTGAAAGTCCTCAAGTGGTGGCTTCCTGTGACACGGAGGGTAACTGGCCCTACTGTGTGGCTGTGTCGGGCGATTATGCCTATGTGTTGGATTTTGTTAGTGGTATCAATGTATTTCGTATCTCTGATCCTGAAAACCCAGAGGAAGTCAGCTACTACGAGGGACCGGTCTGGGGTTACGGTTTAACCGTGGCTGGCGATTATGTTTACCTTGCTGATGGTGATGACGGTATCAGCATAATAGATGTTTCCGACCCTGAAAATCTTGCGGAGGCAGGTCATAGCGACACACCGGGCTGGGCTCATAACGTGGTCGTAAATGGTGATTATGCCTATGTGGCTGATGGTATTTGTGGTGTGCGCGTGATTAACATTGCTAATCCCAGACGTACCGTCGAAATGGGTTATTATGATACACCGGGATTTGCAACGGATGTTGCAGTGGTGGGAGATATGTTATATGTGGCAGACAACAGCAACCTCGGCATTTACCGCTTCACCGATCTTGCTGTGGTGGATAATCATGCAGTTGCTACTCCGGCAGAGTTCAATCTGTTCGCTGCATATCCCAATCCGTTTAACTCAACCACTACAATCACTTACGGATTGCCTTATGCAGGACTGGTTTCACTACAGGTCTATAACCTGGCAGGACAACGGATAACTTCATTGTTCGAAGGTCACAAGCTGTCTGGCATTCACACAACCATGCTAAACGCCAACAATCTGCCTTCGGGACTGTATCTTGTGAAATTGAAAGCATCGGGGCAGGCGTTTACGCAGAAAGTGATTTTAATCCGGTAACGAAAGAGAAGGGAAAGATGAAATTCGAGCCCAAATACTACAAGCGTTATTTACTGGCTATTGTTCCTCGTCAAAAGTCTATCCAGCACGGAAAGCCGTTGCGCTGTAAACACTGTACGAGAGCATTTTCATATTTTAGTGTTGCCGAATAGGAGCGAAATTAGTAAATTAGTAGTTGCGAGGTGAGCCTAAAGAGATATGTGTCTGAGTCTCAGGTGGGATGAGACGAGACCTCAACTAGCCGTGTGACCAAAGCATTTCAAGGCCGGATGGACTTTTGAAGAGGGGCAAGATATCCTTAAAGTTCCAGGTTTTCTGTTTAAGCTTTCACAGAATCCTTGCAAAGAAGTTAAGTTCAACAATATGGAGAAAGTAAAATGATTAGTAGTATAAATCATTACGATCAATAATATTAACCAGTGCATAAAATAGTAGTCATTTGTGTATTAATTTCGTATATTGACATTATAAAAAACAACGACGCAGAAAGCTTTCCCCAGAAGCACAGGAAGCCGTTCGGAAACTCGCGGTGCAAGCTGTCGATAATGGCATGTAGCAAACAAAAGTCTGCGAAACCTTCTCCGTGTCCCGAACCGCCTTGAACACTTGGCTTAAGAAATACCGCGAAGGCGGTTTGAAAGCCCTGAACAGACAAAAAAGAGGTCGCCGCAAAGAGGCAAATGTCTCGAACCTTGGCAAGCAGCTCAGACTGTCAGAACGATCATTGACAGCCACCATCGGCTACTCACTCCCCGCGGGGTGTATGTGGTAAGGCTCCAAGCCGATGAATTTCAATGTTCACAGAAACTTTTACTTGTGAGGTGACAAAATGAAACGCAATTATTTCTTTTCAGTGTTTACTGCATTTATCGTGTTGCTCTGTCTTAGCTGTAATACAGTCCAAGCTCAAGACTGGAGTTGGCAGATTGATAATAGTCTCTTCAGCCCCAATCTAGTGCCGGAATTAGAAAACATCGGCACCTGGTTCGCGCAAGGTTTGTATGATCTGAGTGGTAACAGTCAGCCTGAAACTATCCTGTTAAATGATAGTCAGGATGGCGCGGTGTTGAATTTAATTGAGATGGATGGTGAATTTCCCAATATTTGCTGGAGACTCAGTCCAGACTTCTTTCCCGCTATCGAATTTGAACCCGACACGCGGATCAACTTCATGAATTTCTATGACCTGGACGAAGATGACGCTGTCGAGATTGTCCTCAACGGTCAATTCGTGCTCAAAAACTTCGGCGATTTCGATAATCCCGACTGGAGAAGAGCCGATGACCTGATTCCAGATTTTGATGCCGGCTCCTCTATTCCTCAAATCTGTGACTGGGATAATGACGGATTTCTTGATATCATTGCCGCCACTTATCCTGTTAGCCCCGATTCAATGTGGACTAATCAGGGATTTTACCGTTATGAAATTAACGACGATGGCGGTTGGGATTCGCTTGGATACACTGAAATTGATATGGGGCTGTTGCAAAACATTGCAGATCTGGATCAGGATGGTGATCTGGACATCATCGCAAGTGCAGGAATTATATACACTTATGGTGCTCCACCTCGAGATTATGCTAATTATTTTACAAATGGCATCCAGATATTGTTCAATGAAGGAACTCCTGACGAGCCGATTTGGTCCCGCCCCGTGTTGAATGAAGATTTATACAGTCCAACACCATGCGATCTCAACAACGATGGTTTTATTGATTTAGTGGCAGGTTGGCGTTATTGCCTGAACATGGCGGATGAGGATGCTGTTGTATGGGATCGAATGGTTAGCTGGCGAAATCGCAGTGGCACCATTTACGCCGCCACTGATTTTGTTGGCGATGAGCAAGTGGAGTTTCTCCGTGGCAAGGTTTATTCCACATGCTTCATGGATCATCGCTTCCGTTTAATACAAGAAGAATTGACCCCGGCTGGATGGCGTGATGCGCAGTTCTTTGGTGATGATTTCGCGGACTGGGCTAGTGGATTTACAGATTTATGGGCGATTCGCACCGGTGATTTTCTGGGAAATGGGCAAACTCAAATCGCCTTGGCGAAAAGCATTGGCATGGGGCAAGACGAGTCATTTATTACCCTTTATACCGATCAGGATGACGGTGAGGGCTGGGATTGGCAACCAGTGAACGGTTTCTTCAATGGTCTGGTTGACCCAGATATTTATGTCTTCAAACCCGCGTTCGGCGATTTCGACCGAGATGGCGATCTGGACTGTGCGCTAATGCAAGAAAACTCGGCAGACTCGTTCCTCATACATTTCTTTGAATATTTGCCAGAGGAAAACGAGCGCTGGATTCCACGTCCCGACTGGGGCTGTGCCATCTTCGACACACTTCAAGTTCGATCATTAGGCAGCGGGGACTTTGACGGCGATGGCGCTTGCGACCTGATTACGGTTGGCAATGGAAATTTGGTATTGCGTGTATTTTGCAATGTCTCACAAGACGATGTTCCAGACTGGATTTTTGCATCGGAAGCGTTAACTAACGGTGGTCCCGAACAAGCCTATGAAGTCGTTGTGGCGGATGTCAATCTGGATGGCAAGCTCGACCTCCTTGCTGGGTCATCCTTATTCCTGAACCAGACTACAAGCGCTGTGGCAGAGGCGGATGCGTTGCCTTTGGAATTCTCCCTGTCTTCCCCCTACCCCAACCCCTTCAACAGCACCACCACTATCGGCTACTCGCTACCCGCGGCGGGAGTGATCTCGCTGGCGGTGTATGATCTGTCCGGGCGTGAGGTTGCGCGGATAGCGGATGGTGTGATGCCCGCCGGAACGCATGAAGCTGTGTGGGTGGCGGATGGGATGGCTAGCGGTGTGTATGTGGTGAGGCTGGTGGCGGGAGGCATTTCGGTGCGTGAGAAAGTGGTGCTTGTGAGGTAACTCCCCGTCATTCCCGCGAAGGCGGGAATCCATCGCTTTCCTCCCCCTCCCTGTCTTTGCGAGGAAGCGTAGCGACGAAGCAATCTCATAAGAATTCGAGAATCACATTTGCGACTAATTGAGCGCATAAAACGCACCTTGCATCGTCATTCCCGCGAAGGCGGGAATCCA
>CAZAGU010000124.1:0-2782 GCA_964484805.1 uncultured bacterium | reverse complement strand
AATTGAGCGCATAAAACGCACCTTGCATCGTCATTCCCGCGAAGGCGGGAATCCAGATTGAGAGTTTAATAGGAGTTGCGAGCATCTTGAGCAATAAGGAGTAAACCCTAGGAAAAAGAAAAAAAAACTGGATACCTGCCTTCGCAGGTATGACATTTTGAAGAATGACCTGATTAACGCTCTCTGGGTACCGGCTTTCGCTGGTACGACGGGGCTGGCCAGCCTTCGCTGGAGCGACATTTGGCAAAAACAAAACATGAATATGTAGAGGAAAATCATGAACAGGAACCGCATAGTTTTAGCTATCATTTTAACGATGCTACTAGCGTTCAGCGCGGCGAACGCTCAGCCCTATGTACTCGTTTCCATGAACGAGCACGATGGTGATGTGCCTAACATTCTGCCACCTGGCGAGTATCAAGGTAGCATACACAGCAACGATGCCTTCACCTTCGGCTACCTGCCGCTGAGCATTCAGGGCATTGTCACCAGCGCCAGCGACCATATCAATTACGCCAACGGAGTCGAGCCGGGTGATGTGAATCTGGCGAACGACCCAGAGTTCAACCTGCCACCGATAACATTGCCGGAGAATGCAGACTGGATTCGGGATAACGCTGATATAGTTGTGCCAAGTTATGATAATCGCTATATGACCTGGATTGTATGTATCGAACGGATTGTAATATACATTTACCAATATCCGCGCGGTGGACAACGGTCTGATTCGCTCTATCGCAGCATCCACTATTGGGGCTCACCCCATAACATTTTTGTCGATGGTGATTGCGAAGTACAAGGAAATGTCTATGGCAAGTTGGTTATTGGATGTTCTGGTGACATGTATCTGCTAGATAATATTAAGTACGCAGGCGCAAATGGCGTTACTGGTGATTTTGATGAAGATGAAATGCACCACAGCCTCCAACTAGTTTCTGAAGGTGATATTATCATTGCAAATACCGAGAGGAATGGCAGAGCTGATGGGATACATGCTGAACCAAATGACTTCCGCCGGAATTCGATAGCTATTAATGGTACTCTAGTCGCGCTGGGTGGCTCGGTGCGAATTGAAGACACCAACGCCGATTGGGAAGATTATCAGGGGCCTGAACCCGATGAGCGCGGAACGGTTTATCTTAAAGGAACCATCTTCGCGCGCGATGGCATTAACCTCTGGAATGACAACCACGGCGGAACGGGCTACAATGTCGAGATGCGTCCTGATAATCGGCTGCCTTATAATTTTGATTTCTTACAGTATATTAACAGCACTATGCCACTTATATTAGGAGGCAATCAACAATTTTTGGATCATCCAGTCATAGGTGGTGTGCAAAATGGAGTGGTCAACGACGATTTGTTATGTTATTCTCTATACGCAACTGGCAATTCTAAGATGTATTTTCTTGGTCCTTACCAACTCACCGTGTTAGGTTTTGATCCTTTTCAATTCCAACAGACGGAAAGTTTGGAAGTGTCAGACTCCGACACAGTGGAATTCCTTTACCCAGACTGGGAAGAGGGCATGCCATTTGCGCGAATATTGGTAACTGGAGATCAAAGCTCAGTTAGTTTATCGAAGCTGTTTTGTGGTGAAGGCATCGAGATATATTCTGAGGCTTTAACGGTTTCTATTGATAGTTGCCAACTGGGAAAAGTAACGCTCTACAACGCCCAGGCGGAGGATGTGCAAATCAGCGAATCGACCTTTTCCGAAGCAGTATCCATCCATGTTGGTTCATGCCTCATCTCGAACTGCCAGTTCAACGCCCCAGTCAGCGTTTACGGATGGAAATACCCAACTTTTTCCCACAACCTCTTCCAAGCTGGGTTGACCATTGACGGCAATCCTCGCCAGTGTAACATTGACCATTGCACCATCACCAACCCAGGTGGAGCCGGATTGTTCCTCGATCTATACCGCGAGGTGAATATTTCCAACTCGATTATCGCGAATTGTGAAGCCGGCATCGTCAACGATCACTGGGAAACGCCGGCGATACTGTACTCGGATATTTACGGCAACAGCGAGGGCGATCTGATTGACTGCAACCCCGGCGAGGGCTGTCTGTCGCTCGATCCGTTGTTTTTGGATGCGATGAACAGCGATTACCATCTCCAACCGGGTTCGCCGTGTGTAGATGCGGGTGATCCCAATTCGCCGAACGACCCGGATGACAGCCGCGCGGACATGGGCGCGTTCCCGTTCGACCACGCGCAGGACATCGCCCACGATGCGACCATGCCGAGCGCGTTTGTGTTATCCTCCCCCTTCCCCAATCCCTTCAACTCGACGACCACCATTGGCTACTCGCTTCCTGCGGCGGGAGCGGTATCGCTGACGGTGTATGATCTGTCCGGGCGTGAAGTGGCACGGCTGGCGGATGGCGTGAAACCCGCCGGGACGCATGAAGCCGTGTGGGTGGCAGGTGGGATCAGTAGTGGCGTGTATGTGGTGAGGCTGGTGGCTGGAGGCGTTTCAGCGCGGGAGAAGGTGGTGTTGGTGAGGTAAGATTTATCCGCAGATTTAACAGATTACACAGATAGAGAACAAAGCACAAAAACATTAAAAAAACAAGAACTGCATTTAGAGTAAAATGCAAAAAATATGAGCGTAAACGCTTGAAAACCATGAGAAGGAGTTGAAACATGAGACAAAATCGTTTAGGATTGGTACTGCTGTTTATATCAATTCTGCTGTTCGCTGGCTGCGGTGATGACACCGCAGAATCTCCCGGCGGGTCGTTGACATTATCCGCCAACAAATCAGAAGTGTACA
>CAZAGU010000123.1:0-11053 GCA_964484805.1 uncultured bacterium | reverse complement strand
TCAGGCAAACTCTCTGTGGATGCCAATAATGGTCGGAAACCAACATATCATTGAAGCCATCGTCATTAACATCGCCGATCGAGACATTCTTGCCGAAATGCAAGAAAATATCTGGAGCAAAACTTTCTATTTCACCATCGCTGAAGATTAGACCTCTGTAACCGCGTGGCAAATCGGGACCATGTGGAGGTCCCTTAACATAAATAGCGAAATCGTCCTTGCCATCACCATTCATATCCATACGTGGTGAAACAGAATTGACTAGCAAAGTGTCATCAACAAAAACGCTGTCCAAGTCCCAAATAAAGCGAGGCTCATAACTAAGCTCCTCACCACCGTCAAAAAGCTCCATACGAATGTATGAGTCTTCAATGTTGATTGTGGTAGCTAGTATAAAGTCTTGGTAGCCATCCCCATTATAATCAAAATTGAAGCAAGTACAGCTATAAGAAATGCCTTGATGCACATTATCCCGCTGATCAATTATTTGCCAATCAGGAATTGTATCAATCCCAGCTTCAACGCCAAAGAATATCTGAACTTTATCCCAATAAATACCGTCTGTCTCTTCAAATGATAGAACTACCATATCATTCCAGCCATCACCATTTATATCGCCTGCATTTTTAAATCCACCCCACTCAAGCGATTCAAAAAAAAAGTCAGGTAACGTATCATTGTCACCACCAAAGAATATTGCCTGAACTGAATATGGTGCCCCTTCCCTGACGGTCTTTTGAATCACGAAATCGCAAATTCCGTCATTGTTAATGTCACCAATTACTTGGAAAGCACCTGGGATAGGAACATCTGAAGAGATCGTCCAATCGGGGATAGTATCCATGGGAGCGCCTCCATAGAACATCTCAATTTTTTGATGTCCGGTGCTACCGACAAGGATGTCATCATAGCCATCGCCGTTCTGATCGCCAACACCACCGATATACTCTCCAAACCGTTGCCCCCACTGGTCTCCGCGGTTGTTCCAAAGGTATTCCCAGCAAAGCCCTGAGTTCAACCATACTATGGTTAGCAAAAGAATCATGTAAGTGGATAAGATGGATTTCTTCATTATTCACCTCGTTCAGTTCAATTTCCCATTAAAATACTTCGACACACTACAATTTAACCACAGAATCGCCAGAGGGCAAGCCCATTTCCACAAAAAGCAACAACAAAGAAGCATCGCTGATGGCGGTAACATGCTTTTCTGAATCCTCAGCCGGAAACCGTAAGGCTACAGTCAAAACGGACAATCCCCAACGGCGCATATATGCACAGCATTGGGGATTATCACTCAATCAAAAGGCTGTATTAATATCGAAGATTTCCGCTCAGGATTCAGTGTTCAGAACGTCCTCGATAAGGTGGTTCAAGTCAAACGGCTTCATCAAGTATTTCACACCAAGTGAATTGGCTCGGCGCTCGACTTCCGATGAGCCAAAGGCTGTCATCAGCACCAATTGCGCCTGAGGCTGAGCTATTTTGACGCGATCTATTAGCTCAAACCCGTCAATGTCCGGCATTCTTAAATCAGTTATGAGCCAATCCAAGGCAGGACAGGACGTAAGCACATTCAGTGCTTCATTACCCGACCCGACTGCTATGACATCGTAATTCTGCTTAACCAGCGCCTTCTCCAGAGACCAGCGCAACAGCCATTCATCGTCAACCAGAAGTACGATTCCGCGAATTTTGTTTTTAGATGCCGACACAGATTTCACCGTTAGTTGTAACAATAAACTGTATCGAGCAAATTCTGTGCCGTGTCAATCTGCTTTTGTTCTTACACTTTTAAGTGCAGGAATCAAAGAGACTTAACGGAGTCTAAAAGCGCTTTATATTCGTGTTCCACCTGAGGGTCAAGGATTTCTAAATAGCCCACAGCCTCAAGCTCTTTCCATGCCCGATTGGTCTTGCCCAGCCGAAGATATAACCTTGCCAGACCAATCCGCGCCTGAACCAGCGCCGGGGCAATCGCGATGGCTTTTTGATACTCTTCACCAGCATCGGAAAAACGCCCCATGGCATCGAGGCAGAGTGCTTTGTAGTAATTAATTTCCAATGACATCGAGCCGCTAGACTCAGCTTCGTTCAACAGCCGCAACGCCAGATTAAAATTGCCGACCTCAGCTTGCAGTTTTCCGATGCGAAGTTTATCATCGGGTAACATATCGAACCCCAGCTTGCCGTAGTGGTGGTATGCCTGCAATGCTGCTTCCCATTCACCGGCATCTGTCAGAGAATCTATGGCTACACGGCAAGTTTCCAGAAGTTTCTGAGCGGTTTCCTGATCGGGGTTGATCCGTTGAATCAATCGCTGGGCATCTTCGCGGCGGTCGGAAGCATTCCAAAGTCTTGCCAGTAAATAGGCAGCTTGCATGTTCATGGAGTCAATCTCCATGGCTTCAGCGGCGTAGTATTCAGCCGAGTCCATCTCGCCTTCCTGATATTTCAGGAAAGCAATGTTGTATGAGATTGATGGATCTGGCAGACGGTCATTTGTGCGGATGAGCCGGAATAATCTCAAGGTTTCGGAGTGGTCACCTCCGCGGAACGCCATCTGAGCGCTAATTAACCGACTGACGCGAGTTGTCTCAGCGGCTGCCATGCCGGAGTCCAGCCCCGCCATGGAAAACTCGTCCATAGCTTGGGTTAATTTGCCTTCACCCAGCAGAGCGTAAGCTTCGCGCATGGCTTCACCCTGAATGATTTCCAGCACGGCTTTCGGATCGTTAATGCCGATGCGCTTGCCGATTTCCAAGGCTTTATCTTCCTGATCTGTGCGGTAGTATGCGTCGATCAGCCGGTGCAAGCCTTCAGCAAAATAGGGGTCAATCTCGATAGATTTCTGAAACCGTGGAATGGCTTCAGCGTATTTTTGCTGGCTGACCAAGGTGTTGGCAATGTTAAACCAGTCCATGCGGGCATTTTGACCACTGCGGACGAAGCTCGTCCGGAAATTTACAAAGGGCATGAGCATCAGCCCCAGCACCACTGCGACCATGATGTCGTTGACGTTCTTTTCTTTGATGCGCCGCATGAGCTCAACTACGAAGAACGCGGCGCCAAAATGCAAGGCGATCAACGCCGGCAAGCGGTATTCAGATGATACAAAGAACAGCATTACGCCGAACAGATAGGCTAATAACCAAAGCACGGGCACTTGAGCATTTCGCCAGCCCTTGCGCCGCCAGAATAAAATCAGACCGCCGATTCCCAAGGGCGCTATCAGCCAAAAGCCGAACGGATTAAACCGCAACACTGGCGAAAGATCTTTCCCTAAGTATGTGCTGACGTTGTTGGCGAATTCTGTCTGGTTGAAGAAAAGGTAGAATTTCTTGAACTGATGCGCTAGATAGTCGCCCTGATTGTTTATAATCCAGTCCAAAGACTGCCTGAACCAGTAGTTGCCGGCTTCGCGCGTAGTGAGGTCGCGCTCTGAGGCTTCAGATGCCACGCGCCTGAATTCTTCGTTCTCAGCATACGGCTCAACTGACGACAAGAATGGGGCTTCCCAGTATAAGCCGTTGGCATCGGCGTTGTTGCCGACGTAGAAGTTCATCCCGCCGGAAGATGTAGTGAGGGTCAGTTCACCGCCGGCGATGAGGTTGCGCACCATCACAGGTAGGAGAACGATGAGGATCGCCACAATTGTAACGCCAGAAAAACGCAGCCATTCCTTGTCTTTGCGCAGGAAAAACATCAGGATAAGGAAGGGAACGAAAATCAAGACCAGCGGCCGCGCGAGGGCGGACAAGCCGATTACGATGCCGAGTTTCCATAAGTCCAGCGGTTTATCGCGTTCGAGAGCGTCGAGAGTGAAGTTTACGATCAGAGCCGAGAGGAGAAGGATCAATTCTGAAGTGAGTAGGGTCGCGTCGTAAAAAATGAAGGGTGCGTAAACTGCGGCGGATGCGCCAGCGATCAGGCCTGTGGTTTCCCCGGCGAGGCGTTTGCCAAGGCGGTAGATTAGCCACACGGTCAGCGTGCCCATGATTCCCTGCACAGCCATCACCACCCACGGCGCGGTTCCGACGATGGCGTAAATAACCGCCATGAAGTAGGAATACAACGGGCTCATAAAGAACACACCCTTGCCGATTACATCACCGTCGGCGATACGCTGTGCCCAGCTATGGTAAAATGCCGAGTCAATTATCGGAATGCGGACGAGGTCTGTTTTCACCACAATCAACAGGTGCAGCCAGCGCAATAAAAGCGCGCCGGTGAGAATTGCGATCAAACCGCCGGAAGGGCGGTATCTTTCGGTTATGTGTGCCGATTCATCTGTCATGAGTTCTGCTCCATTGCCAAGTTTTCAAAACCATATTACTCAATCTAATGCAAAGTCATTGATGGTTAAACGTTTCAAACAAAATTCCTGTTCCCAAAAATAACAAAAAGCTCGGCGAATGTAAAGACAGATAGCTACTGGTGAGCGTCAAGGAAAATATCTGCAGGTGTTTATGTTCCAGAATTCCGGCCAGATGATGCAAAAGAGGCGGGTGCAAACTCGGAAACGGCTGCATTCCGGGGCTTGTTGCCGGGGATGGATCCCCGCTTTCGCGAGGAATCCATCGCTTTGCGAGAAAGATATTTATCCGCAGATTAAACAGATTAGACAGATTCTTTAAGGAAGAATGACCCTGAAATTTTAAAACTGGATTCCCGCCTTCGCGGGAATGACAGGATAGGGGGCGGTTGGTGCGCTCGATGATAGGAAGGCGTTTATACTCGTTCCCACGCTCCCGCGTGGGAATGCCGGGTGGCATGTCCGGCTTGATCCACAGCGGACAGCGTCCGCTGTCATACCTGCGAAGGCTGGTATCCATCGCTTTGAGAGGACTATTCCGACAGCATCGGGTTCGTTTAACGCGCTCACTAAGTTGTGAGAATATCTCTCGAACGTTGATGAGATCGCTTCGTTGCTTCGCGCCTCGCGATGACTGTGTTTAGTATGGGTGGCATGCCCGGACATGTTTAACATAACGTATTCAAACAGCGGACAATGTCCGCTGTCATACCAGCGAAGGCTGGTATCCATCGCTTTGAGAATGATATTCTTTAATCTGTTTTCTCTGTTTCATCTGTTGTGAATCAAATACATAAGGAAGAAATCCTAAAAATCAAATCTGGATGCTGTTCACCAAAGGTGAACAGTGGCAAGCCAATGACCCGCCTCCGCGGGAATGACAGCGCATGAGCAACTAACGCGCTCCATAATTGGAAGGGTGTTTCTCGAACTTTATGCGATTGCTTCGGTTTCTTCGCAATGGCACGAGCAATTATACAGTACGTAAATAAAAAACATTTTTCATTTAGTTCATTTCTTTCTTCAAAAAAGCTTGACGTTATATGACCCTATATATATATATAGGGTCATAATAGACCATTGGTATTTATTCATTTTATTTTCTTTTTTGGAGTTCAAATGAACAGAGAGTTATTGAGAATTTTGGCAACGTGCATTATCGCTACTCTTATGGTTGTAGTGATATCTTGTACCGAAATGCCAACTCAAACAGAATCAACCGCGATTTTAACTGATGATTCTGTGGAGAATAATACTGACTCAAAGAACGGTTCAATCAATACAATTGATTGGTCTAGTTGGGATGATCCTGGTATTATTCACAATAGGTGCATGGAAGTCTTGGGTGACAGCTTAGACTCCTTTGATTCCACAAGGTTTTCTAATTATGGAGAATGTAAATCTTGGGTATTGGGAATTGTTAGTGACTTTCTCGAAGATTCACTGGCGTATGATATTGATGATATGGATTCCTGCATGTCATATGCAATGAGTGCTTCGCCTACCTACACAAATTTCACATTCTGCATTGACACCTTGCTGACTTTAAATAAGATATCCAGTAATGAAGAGACTTGGTTTTATCGTTTAGCTGATATTCTCTTCACTTGGAACCTTACTACTAGTCAACTCGATGACAGTCTTAATTCATTTGCAAATGACGCAGAATCTGCTTCATGGACAAATGATGAGACTCTATGTCCGACGGTAGCAGCGATAGCAATTTACAGCTGGAACCTCCAAAATAGCACATGGACATCATTTCCATATGAGCAACCTAATATGCCCGGAACTTTAGGTTTTGATTGGGTAGAATGTGGTAAATCAGATGTTCAAGGTGCAATTAAAGGTGGGATTGCAGGAGGTTTTCTTGGATCACCACTTAAAGGTGCTGTCGGGGGAGCGGTAGGTTTTTCAGCAGCAGATGCAGTAGGTCAATTAACAGGTTGGTGGTAGAGGAAATTTTTAAGGAGGAATTATGGGATTTTTTCTGAAACCAATAATAATGATATTGCTGTTTTTTGCTTTCTTTTTTGGATTTAAATTCATTGTACAAAGGAAGCTCAACCAGCAATCACATTCCCCAGAGCAAATTATCTGCGAACGAGACGCTGCATTTGACACATTAATTGCTGTGATGCTGTGGCTTGGAATGTTTGGTGGAAGATTGCATACCCCAGAGACCATATTTGGCTTAGACTTCAGTGTAGTCTATGTCATTGCGGCTGGTCTATTTTATTTCGTTAGCTTGCAAATACGCAAAAACAGAAATAATCGGCAAAGCAACTTGAAACTAAGTGCTGACCGAACGCGAATTTAAGTTATATAAATTCGATGCTTCAATACCCACCCATTTGTTGGGTGGGTATTTATTTTAACAAAGAAATAGGAGTCAAATAACCTTGTCGTTTCTTCGAACCAACTCTCCTTAAGACGCTTCCGACCTGACTTCCGGCGTTTATATCGCCCGGATAACGGGGAAAGGCATTGCATCAGCCACAAAATTAGTCGTGCTGGAATGATAGGAGCCAACAGCCTACACAGCTTTAATCAAATGCGGCTGAGTCAGATTCAGCTCATCGAAGCAACGGTTGACATAGATGCCACGCGCATAAAGCTCAGTGCCCATTCCTCCATCAAAGAGAATGGGAGTGCCTTTTAAACGTTCGCGAAAATTCTTTTTAGCCATTGAGTTTGCTCTGGTCAATGAATGTCATTCACCGCTGACCACAGCCTTTCATTCTGGTTTGCTGGTTAAAATAATATGTGTAACTTCAGGGGTTGCGCCGATTCGTATGGGTGGTCCCCAGGTTCCCACGCCGTTCCCAAGGTAAAACGCCATTTTCCCATGCAGTGATAGCCCTTGCGGCACATGGAAGACCCATTTTGACAGAAAAACGCCAGGCCAAAGTTGCCCGCCGTGCGAATGCCCGCTCAGCATAAGGTCAACCCCGGCATCCTTAGCTTCCTTAATGCGCGTGGGAGTATGGTGCATCAGAACAACCGGCAAATGCGTGTCAACTCTCTCCATCAGGTCAGCAATCGGCACAGGCTTCTCTTCATATTGCGCCGCGCCTGTCACGTCATCCAGCCCGATTAATTGTATAGCTCCCGCGCTGGCAACATCGTTTACAAGCAGAGTGACGTTTGATTTTTCCATTAACTGAGCGAACGCTTTAACGCCCGAATAAAACTCATGATTGCCCGTCACGGCGAAGACTCCATCAGCAGCTTCTATGCGCTGGAGCGGCTCCGCTATCCAGCCCAGTCTTCCAGCTTTTTCGTCAATCAGATCGCCGGCAATGAGGCACACATCCGCGCCGGTTTCATTTATCATATCGACAACGCGGTCAAGTCGTTGTTTCCCGACCAATGTGCCCAGATGAAAGTCCGAGATCAATGCGATGTGATATTCATCGCGGTCGCCGAGCGTCTTGCTGACTTCTATGGGCACTTCACGAATGACCGGGAACATCGCTCGCACTCGCCCTGCCGTCAGTAACATTATCACCACGACAACCGAAAACGCCAGACTCATCCGGCTGGTCATCAGTTTGTCAACGAGCAGGAAGTTTGGCAGTATGCCAAATAAATGGTCTAACTTTCTGATTAGCTCAAAGATTACGCTCAGGAAGAAGCCATAAGTCAGCGCGCCCATCCAGAATGACCCTATCCAGATGAAAATACTCGACGCGGGCGTGAAGGCTTCCAATGCCTTGCCCAGCGGATAAGCGAGGATTAATCCTAACATGCCAAATTTAACTGCCCACAGACAGGGACCTGAGATCATCAAACCGCGAAGAACCCTTCGATAGACAAAATAGTTTGCTCCCCCGTATATCAACAGGATGACCATTAAGAACAGCAGGAAAGTTAGCACATAACCCTCGTTTGAATTGGAAAATTTCTTTACGAAAATGACACCTTTTCTTTATGTTGCGTGTCTTGTTTTTGTTTGTTCGATGCCGAAGCAGTCGTACTCTCTTCCCTCTCCTCGTTCCCGACTTGATCGGGAATCCAGATTGAGAGTTTAAAGGTATTCCTTTAATTCACAACAAATTAAACGGATTGAACAGATTAAAGAAAATAATTATAAAATGCGATGGATACCTGCCTTCGCAGGTATGACAGCGAAATTCTTCCGCTGTTTCTAAATCATAAGGATTGCTTCGTTGGGCTAAAGCCCGCCTCGCAATGACAACAATGTTTCAACCCACCTGTTATCATTCCAGGCTTAACCGGGAATCCACAGCTCACTTCGCCGCGTCCTGCTCATCCAGCAAACGATTGAGACTGTCAACGATCTCATCCACCGACAATCCCACGCGTTCTATCACTTCACCCAATGTCCCCCAGATCGGCGCTCCGCACTGTATGCAGATAATGCCCTTCTCGGTCAGGAAGGGAATCAGTTGCGGGTAATCGCGAACCAGGTCTTCGACTTCGATGTTTGCGTTTATCATTTTATGTCCTTCATTAAAACATGAGAATGTTGAAGATGCTTTAAAAAACGGCAGGGCGCAACTTATCAGGAGCGCCCTGCCGTAAAAACAATGATTTTGAACAAATCAAATTCACCAAAAGTGTGTCTTACGCTTGAGGCATGAAATACTCTGTGTCGCCACTGATGATTATTTTATAACGAACAACGATCAAACCTATAGCTCAGGTTCATTCAATAAAAAAATCCCCGCCCATTACTGAGCAGGGACTGATGGGAGCAACATAATTTATTTGTTCTCGAAAGGATGCCAAGTTGTCACGAGTTATTTGCCGATGTTCACATCACGGAAATTAACTCGCAGAATGATAACTCAGTTCGAACATCATCAGCCTTCAATGACTTCGCATTTCCAGTTGATTTTAATATCTTTATCGAGTCCCAACGCCACAGAGCAATATTTTTCCAGCGACATTTTTACCGCTTTCTCCAACTCAGCTAACCGTAATCCTTCAGCTTGAGCACTGTAAGTAATATTAATCTGCCGGTAAATCTTAGGATGCTTATCCGCCTGAATTCCCTGCAAATTAATGTCCAGTTTCTGAGGTTCACGCTTCATCTTGCGTAGCATAAACACTACATCCATCCCACTGCAACCGCCCAATGCGTGTAACAGGACTTCCATTGGTGCTGGACCTTCGGCGGGTTTGCCATCATAAGAAGTGTCCAAAATAATAGACAGTCCATCTTTTTGAGTTGCTGTGAACTGCATCCCGCCATTAAAAGTAAGTTTCGATACGGTCTCTGGCATAAATAATATCCTTTCGTCTGGTAAGGGTTCTTTGTTCAACATGTATTTAAAGGTTGAATTTGGGTGTCAGTTGACGTAAAATGTTACGAAGGGATTTTTAAATTATCCAATCATTCATACCAAATACAGCTTGATCGGATAAATTCATCAGAGAATTCTCCACAAACAAGGCAGGATCGGATTGAAATACAAAGGCTTTGGTTTTGAAATTGTCGCACATGACGACAAATGTGCCGCCCGAACCGGATTGCTGAAGACTCCACACGGCGATGTTCAGACACCAATATTTATGCCAGTGGGAACACTAGGCGTAGTGAAAACATTAGCTCCCGCCGAGCTTCGGGATGCAAAAGCTCAGATCATTCTCGGCAATACCTACCATTTGATGCAACAGCCCGGCGACAGCCGCGTGCGGGATTTCGGCGGTCTGGCGCAATTCAGCCGCTGGTTTGGCCCAACATTTACCGATTCGGGCGGCTTTCAAGTGTTCAGTCTTTCCGCAACGCGCAAACTGAGTGAAGATGGCGTCGAGTTT
Source organism: uncultured bacterium (assembly GCA_964484805.1). Lineage (GTDB taxonomy): Bacteria > Electryoneota > AABM5-125-24 > Hatepunaeales > Hatepunaeaceae > CAZAGU01. The sequence continues at coordinate 951 of CAZAGU010000123.1, read as the reverse complement.
CGGTCGATCTACGATGGTAAAACGATCACGCTGACTCCTGAGCGAGTCTATGAAATACAGCAGAATATCGGAGCGGACATCATTGTCGCGCTCGATGAATGCCCGCCTTACCCTGCAGATTATCAGGATGTCAAGAATGCCGTTGACCTGACCTATCGCTGGGCGGAGCGCTTCATCGCCGCCTGGGAAAGTGGCAACAAACGCTCGCTCTGGCAACAGTCTCCATTTTTGGTAGTGCAAGGCGGAATATTTGACGATCTCAGGCGCTCGTCATCGCGGCAATTGGCGGCATTGGACAGTTTCGGCTATTGCATTGGCGGCGTGTCGGTTGGCGAACCGCAAGATGACATGACTCGAGCCGCGGCAGTGTGCTGTCGTGAGCTTCCTGACGAAAAACCACGACATTTGCTGGGGGTGGGACTGCCAGATGACATACTTCGCTCTATTGAAGTGGGCGTTGATATGTTCGACTGCGTTTTGCCCACTCGAAACGGTCGCAATGGACAGGCGTTTACTTCAGAAGGAATTATCAATCTGCGCAACGCTGAGTATGCTGACGACCGTGGCAAGCTAGATCCGAACTGCAATTGCTACGCCTGCCGGACGTTTAACCGCGCCTACCTGAACCATCTGGTCGGAGTTGGCGAGATACTCGGACTGCGGATGTTGAGCCTGCATAACATCACCTATTACCTGAATCTGATGAAGCAGGCGCGCGAAGCCATCAGCAAGGGACAGTATCAAGCATGGTGCGCTGAAATTCGCGAGGGGTGGGAGGCATAAGCCCGGAAGCGACTGCCTGACGAAGCAAACAGCGCAGGGGGTGTTGAGTGTGCTCAATTTGTCGTAACGGTAATTCTCGAACTCTGATGAGATTGCTTCGCTTCGCTCGCAATGACAGTGTGGGGTGCGGGTGGCATGTCCGGCTCGTCCGGACATGTTTCTCCTAAT
>CAZAGU010000122.1:0-11095 GCA_964484805.1 uncultured bacterium | reverse complement strand
AGAAGACGATCATGTGCCAGATATTCCACGGCAGACCAAGGTCAAACAGCAAGCCGATAGCAACGGCAAGATAGCCGAGGAAAGCAGTCAGCACCGCCGGTTTGACGATGCCGTGAAATTTCTCCAGCTTGAAAATATATACGGTCGCGGTAATGATGAAACCACCCGCAGCGAGAGCGACACCGCTCATCACGTCGAAGCCAATCCACAATCCCCAGGGAGTGGCGTCGGAAAGATTTGTCGATGCGCCGAGTCCCCAGAGGAATCGGGCAAGTCCAACCGCCGCCGCCAATCCTGTCAACGACCAGAGGATAGTTTTGAGCTTAATAACCCTATCCATGTTTTTTCTCCTCGGGCTTATCGTTTATTGGTGGTGTGATTTGTTTCTGATTCTTAATGCGTCTGCCGACAATCCAGTTCAGCACACCCATCGTCGCTCCCATGCCGATGAAGGCAAACGGAACGGCGTTCATGGCGAGTTTTGTGCGCTCTGGAACAGGATCATTGCCAAGTGGTTGTCCATAAGTGAGAAAGGACAGGTCGGTGTCAGAAATGTACATCACTGACGTGCCGCCAACTTCATGCTCGCCGAAGACCTTATTGACATATTTGCCGGGGTTGTCCGCAATGCGCTGATGGGCGATCTTTAACAGTTCATCCCGATCACCGAAGATGGTCGCAGAGGTCGGACAAGCTTCGGTGCAAGCCGGTTGCAAGCCTTTGACGGTGCGAGGATGGCAGAGTATGCACTTGCGAACGAGAGGAACCTGCTTATCCCAGTCATAGCGGGGAATGCCGTATGGGCAAGCCATCATGCAGTATCTGCAACCCATGCAACGATCGCTGTCGTAAATTACTGCGCCTTCTGAAGTTTTGGTGAGGGCTTTCACCGGGCAGGCTGAAGCGCAAGCTGGCTCTTCGCAATGGCGACATTGTTTGCGAACAAAGATGCCGTTATCGCGCTCGATGATGGATGTCCAGTTGCGCGCCGAGAGTCCGTCTTCCAAATCCCAGCGATGAGGCACTGCTTGATCGAGATTATACTCTTTCTTGCAGGCGATGACACATTCGCGACAGCCAATACATAGCGTGGTATCGGTTAAAATTGCTTTTGACATGTTTATTTCTCCTCACTTTTGGCGTCTGGAACTGGCTTGGGTCCTAAGCGAGGTTTTAAAACCCAGGTGGGTCGGTCGGTTTCGCCTAATGTCTCCAGGACCATGTCGCCTGCGCCTTTGCGGAGTTTCCAAGCCACGCCCGTTACAAATTGTGACAATGGCATGAGAACACAGTGAGCGACCTTAGTGAACGGAATCGAAACGATAATCAAATCGGCGCTGTAAATATGAATCAGCATCAAAAACTGATAGGTTTTCGGGCTGATGGGCGCATTGGAGCAGATCATTCCCGTGAGGAAAGGAATGACTATCAACGGTGGCCAGATATAATCCTGAAAGCGACTTAGGTAGCGCGCACCATGATGAAACACCCGCCCAAAGAACAGCATCAAACCTGTTACAATGGTCAGAATGGTCAAGATATTCGCCAAATTCTGAGGAATCGTAAACCAGGCAAAACCGACTGAACGTTCCCACAGCAGAACATGCGCAGCTAAAAACAGCGGCACAATGATCAATCCAATGTGAAATAAAACCGAGATGACACTATACGCAGGGCGTTTCTTCCACAATCTGCCGATGGGAATCAGCCAAGTGACGGTATGCTTTATTAGAACTTTCCAGGGAATGATCTTGTCTTCACTGGCGCGATGGGTTTCAATGATGCCCAGTAACGTCAAGATAAAGATTCGAGCAGACCCAAGAACCATGAGTCCGAATGTTAATCTGAATAACGGACCGCGTCCGAATTCAATCCAAGCTTCCACTATTAAACTCCTCCCCTGATATTTTCAGGAAACAACCACTCAGCAATAGCCGTGAGTGGGCTTGTGCTGGAAATTACTTATCAAAAATGATGGCTTTGTAGAGCAGGTCGTGCAAGCCGACGATCTCCACCAATTCGCCGTTTGCGTCGCGTATATCCTGATCTTCAACCAATTCACGAAGCTGTTTCTTGCAGTTCGCACAGGGTGCTACACAATAATGTGCTCCTGTTGCGCGAATCTGTGCTGCTTTCATTCGCCCGCCGACTGTAGTACGGTAGGATCGAATTTCATCTAGCGAAACCGTGCCGCCGCCACCGCCGCAACAGATGTTGTCCTGGCGGTTTGGGGTCATCTCCACGAAATCAGTGCAGAATGCCTTCAGAAGCTCGCGGGGTTGTTCAATAATCCAGCCCGGTCTGGCGATATTGCAGGGATCGTGATAGGTGACTCGCTCTTTAATGCCATTGGGATCGAGCTTCAGCCGTCCTTCTTTCCAGACCTGATGGGTGTATTCCATAATGTTTATCACAGGACGAGCATCTTTACCGCCGCAATAGGTTGGGTAAAAGTATTTCGCCGAGCGTGAAGCGTGCCCACATTCACCCACGAGGATCTTCTTGGTGTTCAAGCGGTCGGCTTCGGTTTTTATTTTCTGAACAGTTTTCTCTAAGATGTGATCACTGTAGAATAGTCCGTAGTTGATGCCGTCGAAATAGCCTGTGCCGATCGTCCATTTGTCGCCGGTCGCCCGGAAAACAGCCGCATTGCCCATTAGCGTTTCCGCTTCCATCAGAAAGTCAGACACAGCCGGAACAAACAGGTATTCGGCATTTTCCTGATCTATCGGGAAGGGAATGTCGATGTGCTTTTCTTCTTCCATGTCTTCTGTCAGGAATTCAAGTGTATCGACCAAAGCGGGAACGGGAATAGCCGATGTGTTGCCTGTTTTGCCTATTAACTGTTCGCGGACACTGACGACCAAAGCACGGGGCACAATACCGATTTCTGAAAGAATGTAGCGTCCAAGGTGTGTGACTAACCCGTGGTCAATTCCTTGAGGACATTCAAAATGGCAGCGACGGCAGGCGGTGCAGTCGTAGAAGGTATCAGACATCGTTTCTATGTCGGCATCGGTCAGCCCCTGATCGCCGAAGATTCTGCCGCGCAAAGCTCCCGACACCGTAAAATGGCGGCGGTAAACTTTGAGCAGATGTTCCGATCGTGCGCAAGGAATGTCGCGCTCATCGCCCGTGGCGAGATATATCTGACAATTGGTGGCGCAACGCGAACACTTGGTGCTCACGCGGATGTAATGCTCAAGAGCCAGACGATAATTTGGGCTATGTTTCAGGATCGCCGCCATCACTTCCAGAAATCGACGCGGACGGTATTCAACGTCGAAATCTTCAACATGGTAGCGAACGTGGAGCTTTTGTCGTTCCACAACATCCGGTTTCTTCGGATATTTGAACGATTTCTCTCTCTCCTCCGGCGAGATCTTCGTTACGGTGTACTTTGCCATGCAGTGATCCTTATGATAAACTGTTTGCTTTCAAGTCTTTAGGGCGCGGCTTTAAAAGGTAAACAACCGAGCATTATTAGTGTATGCAAATATTGTACCTTTTTTTCACAAGAAACGCATAAATCGTTAATAAATAATAATAAGCGGGCATTCTGAGTTGATGTTTCAAAGGCTTGATGAAATTTTCTTGCCAAATACTATTTTGGCAAGAAAATTTGAGCCGCGATGGATGATTTTTTATTGGGTATTTTAACCCATCAATCAGCACTGGCAGTAAGGTGTTGGGTTTAATCAAGCTATCTGCACTATCTAGTGTAAGAATTGACCTGATAAAATGGAAGAACAGAAAATCTTATTTGTTCTGTAAAGTCTTTACTTGCTATGTAATAGTAATGATTTATGACAGCTAATCAAATGGCTCAAGTTTGTAGCATCTGAAAAAATTTCTTTGCATCGTCAAAGGCTTGAAGTTTGTTATCATGGTTGTTTTAGAAATATTGTGCTGGCGAAACATCAACATGCCTGTCAAAACCCTAAAATAATCAATAATTTCATTGATAAGTCTAAGTATTTTAACTAATTTATAACATCAGAGTTTATTGTGGAACTTGCTAATGACATCCCGCATTATGATCCAATCCGGTTCGGCAAGCCATGTCGGGAAAGTCCGTAAGGAAAATCAAGACCGGTGTGGTTGGTTCAAATTCAAAGGCTCGGCTGGTTATTTAATAATCGTCGCAGATGGTATGGGCGGTCATTTTGGTGGCGGTCTTGCGGCACAAACTGCCATCGATAGCTTTGAAAAGGCTTTTCAGTCTTCGCCTATGAATCCTATTGATTCAGCGGAGAAGGCTTTTAATATGACTATTGCTCAGTTGCAGAGTTTGAGCAAAGGCGATTCTTCCCTAATTAATATGGGCACCACGGTCAGTCTTGTAATTTATTACAATGGGCTAATCTACACCGCACACATCGGAGATTCCCGAATCTATTACTTTAGCGCCCTCGGAGCAGAGCAGATCAGTCAAGATCATTCCATGGTGCAGGAAATGGTCAGGCAGGGGCTAATAACTTCCGAGCAAGCCCGTAATCGACATGATGACAACGTTTTAATTAAAGCCATCACCAGCCAGTGTTCTGATAAACCTGATTACTACCCAACAATTACTCCAGAGATTGGCGATGTGATTCTCGTCTGTAGCGATGGACTTTGGAAAATGGTCTCGAACAGTTTAATACATGAAACCGTTGTGAAATATGATGCACAGGATGCGGCTGACGAACTTGTGAAACTTGCCAATGCCAATGGTGGTGAGGACAATGTTTCGGTCAGTCTGATGAAATTCGTCAGGTAAAGACACAAACCAAGAGTTCCATTACTCACCCAAATTGCGGATAATATTTTGAACGCACTTATTATTCCCAGACCTGTGATGCTCATCTGGCGCAGTGGATTTGTTGACATGGGTTCGGCTCCGTTTCTGGTTGCAGGGGCTAATGAAGCTGTTTTAAATTCGGTGAACAATAGCCTTGGCTCACTTCCGACAATGAATCCCAAAGCTGAGCACGGGCTGTTAGATTTCCGCGGCAGACGCTCCTTTTCGCCGAGTCGAGATAGTGCGATCCCTCTTTTCAAGAAGATTGATCCAGATGATCCGATTGCTGAGGACAAAAAAGCCCCAATGGTAATCTGTCGGCTAAAGTCTGGATGTACGCCAAATCCTGAAAACTCCAAAGATTCCCAAAAGATCAAAAAACAAGCTTACCGACTGGTCATTAAAGACAACACCGAAACATCTCACCAGCCTTTGATTCTTGTGGATGCCGAAAGCGAAAGTGGTGTCAGGCATGCTTTATTCACACTTGTGCAGCTTTTCAGGCAGTTTGGCAGAGCCTTACCCTGCATGGAAATACTCGACTACCCAAGATTCGTGTCGCGCGGGTTTATGTTGGACATTTCGCGAGATCGAGTTCCGACGATGGATGAGTTGCGAAGGCTCATAGATCTGCTCGCTTCCATTAAAATCAATCACCTTCAGCTTTATACAGAGCACACCTTTGCCTATCGCGGGCATGAATCCATCTGGTGCGACGCTTCTCCGCTGACGGTTGAAGAAGTCCGCGAGCTTGATGAGCGTTGCCTTTCCCGAGGGATCACACTCGCCGCGAACCAGAATTGCTTTGGCCATTTAACGAGGTGGCTGGAAAAATCAAAATACCAGCATCTTGCTGAAACCACAGGTAAATGGAATTTTCTGAATTTCAAAAAGAAAGGCGCATTCAGTCTTTGCCCGACGGATCCCGATTCAATCAAACTGGTCGATGATCTTCTTGAACAACTGACTCCCAACTTCAGCAGCAAGCTGGTTAATGTTGGATGTGATGAGACTTTTGATGTCGGACAGGGCAGGTCAGAGGCGGCGGTGTTGGATCGTGGATTTTTTCCGGTATGTTGGGAATTTGTTGAAAAGATTTTCGCTAAAACACGGTCGCTTAATCGCCAGCCGATGTTTTGGGCAGATTTGCTGTTGCGTGACGATGCGCCAGCAAATCCTAAGATTGGCAATGCTGTGCCGTTAATCTGGGGCTATGAGCCTGACATGCCATGGGACAAATGGCTTGGTAAAGTAAAAAAACTGACTGATGAATATTGGGTTTGCCCGGGAACAAGCTCGTGGAATAGTATCACCGGGCGCTTCAGCGAACGCATTGAAAACCTGAAACAATCGACAGAAAGCGGGTATTCCAATGGGGCAACTGGCGTATTGCTAACGGAATGGGGCGATTTCGGGCACCGCCAACAAAACCCGGTCATGCTGAATGCGCTTGCTCAGGGAAGCCAGATGGCTTGGGAGGGACATTGTTACAGCGAGACCTCCAAGGCTATTTCAATACAAATATTTGGCGATGTAAATCTGATAATTTCCAGATGGTTAGATTTCATCGGTGATACTGACCATCAGATCCGAAAAATTGCTGGTGGAGTCGGACAAGATGGCAAGTCAAAAGCCATTAAAAATCGGTCATTTTTATTTAGCGAAATGGAGCTGCCAATTCAGAAAGCTGGCGCAGAGATAGATGAAAAGTTATTGATTGAAACAATGGAAATTTTGCGAGAGCTGACACCCTTAGATTCTCCTGGAGTGGATACGACAATTAAGAGCGAGCTGAATCATATTTGGGAAGTGGCAAACTGGGCGTTAGACAAAGCCATATTCAGGCGAAAACTGTGGAGTGTTCGAAGTGTGAACAAGGAAAAGATGGTAAAAGGCATGGTGAAAATCATTGATGAGCACCGGCGTTTATGGATGAAGCGCGCTCGACCAGGCGGATTAAACGACAGTTGCAGATATTATCAGGCGATTCTGGAGGACATTAACATAAATGCCTAATTATAAGAAAAATGGATTTGGGCAACGGGTTTCCTCTCGTCTCGAACTACCGGCTTCGTTGAACCCACGTCGATTGATAGCGGGTTGCATGAGTGGCACGAGTGCGGATGGTGTCGATGCTGCTTTGATTGCCGTCGAAGGGAATGGTCTGGATATTGAAATTGATGTAATTCGTTGTGTCAGCGTACCATTTGGTGATTTTTCCAGACGGCTAAAGAAGGTATGCGATCAAACGCCTTTGCCAGCCGGTGTCATGGCTGATATAATTCTTGACTTGTCAAAATTTCATCTTGAAGCACTCCGCGCCGTGACCAACGGTGAGCGAATAGATTTAGCAGTTATTCATGGACAGACTGTCTATCACAATCCACCGGTAACGTGGCAGATTCTCAATCCTGCGTTAATTGCCTATGGTTTGAATGTGCCAGTGTTGTCCGATTTGCGCTCTGCTGATGTGGCTCATGCAGGGCAAGGGGCACCGATTACACCGCTGGCGGATTTTATTTTATTTCGGCAGAGAACTGAGCGTCGTTGCATTATTAATCTGGGAGGTTTCTGCAACTATACATTAATTCCAAACAGGCTAAGTCTGAATTCGGATGTTGGCGACAAAGCACATTGGATGGCGGAGATTCGCGGTAAAGACGTTTGTGTTTGTAATCAATTGCTAGATAGAGTCTCACAGAAATTGTTTAACAAACCCTACGATAATAATGGTGAACATGCGGCAAATGGGCAGGTTCAAGATGAAGCGCTGGTTAATTTGATAAAATTGTTGAATTCTCAGGCTGAATCGAATCGTTCACTGGGCACTGGCGACGAACTGAATGGCTGGATAGATAGTTGGCGAGGTAAATTCAGCGGGGAGGACATTGCTCGGACAGCTTGCGCAGGGATTGCCTCCATAATTTCTCGTCCTGGACCAATTAACAGGCGGATTCTTGCTGGTGGAGGCGTGAAAAATCTGACACTGGTGCAGGAGATTAAAAATCGTTCAAAGGTAACTGTAGAATTAAGTGATGCGTATGGAATACCGGCGACCTATCGCGAGGCGATTTCGATGGCGGTATTGGGAGCATTATGTTGGGATAGGATACCGATCACATTGCCGCAAGTAACTGGAGCGGTTGAGCAATTTGTCAGTGGTAGCTGGGTTTTACCGTAGAACAATTCGAAAAATGTATCAGATAGGCTGTAATCTACAGGAAGTCTAGAATCCAGGAACTGTCGGGATTGTGGTGTAAATATTTTACTAATCTGAGACCTTTTCCCATTGATCCAAAATGTGAGACAGACTCAACAGACTCTGCTGGACGGACTCAAATTGAATTCAAGAACTCAATTAAATAGGATTCTTTTTTTAAATTCAATAATTCATCTCTATTCTTTTCCAAATCAGAATATGCCAATTCGTTCAGTTGACTCGCAGGCATATTTAAACTCTTTTCAGGCTGCCCTCTCGTTAATATTCCTAATCCAAAATCGCAATCCAACACAAACACTCTAAGGTCATCCTTCATTATTCTTAGATGACAAATTGTCTTCCATACATCACCACACCACTCGCCAGTAAAACCGGGAATGTTTACTAAGGAAGCATGTTCGATTGATTTAGCGGGATAAGCTGCCGTTTCATTAGGTGGATAGCAATCATGCATAATGATTACCCCACCGGGATTAAGTTTACTCAGGGAATTGTTTACATCTACTAATGTCTGTTCATGAGTATGCAACCCGTCAATAAATACAACATCAAAGCCTTCGCAACATTGCTGTTCATTGAAAAACTTATCGCTTGTTATTGGAAAGTATCTTGCATTAAGGTTATTTGGATTCAATATCGTCCATTTTATTTTATTTTTTAGAGAAATGGTGAAGTTGGGATCCACTGCAATTTTATTCTTCACCTTCATTGGAAGGAATGTCGATCCAGAACTTACCCCAATTTCCAAATACGTTTGAGCTCCAATTTTATTTATTACTTTTTGGATTACTTCTCGCTTGTTCATTCTATGTCCGCCTTTAAAGGATTCTCTTTTGTTTTGCTTGGGACACTCACATGAGTGACATTCCCTTTGCACACCGGTCTCAATTTCTGCTCTTGTAAAATCAGCGAATGTAAGATACTGTCAATTGTCATCATTGTCAATACATCTTCTTTCAGCTCAAGCATCAGATTTGTAGTTTACTTTCGGTCTTGGCAGGGTAAGTTCAAGTCGTTCATCTCTTTGATTAACATCTGCAAATCAGAATTATCAGGCATCAATTCACAATATGCAACTACCTCATCCAGCATGTCAGCATGATATAATTTACGAGCAAGGATTTCAAATTCAACATCTTTGAACCAGAATCTATCCTGTTGGTTATCATGCAGGTCTGTATATTTTTGTTTGGCAGAAGCCTTACCTGAATCAAGCAAAGTTCTGAAAACTTCATAGGCTGCTGACTTGCGAGGAAGGTCATACGGTTGATCATACAGGATCGCCAGGATGCGAGAAGCTATGTCAACACTGCCCCACCCTTGAAGAATGTGACCATTTTGCTCCTTGTGGTTGGTCAGCTGGACTATAAATATCTCATCGTCTGCTATCCGCAGCAGATTGCTCTTGAAACCGTTGACACTACCAGCTATCAGATTACAACGAACCTTCACTCCCTTATTACCGACAGCAACTCGCTGATACAACCAGCCGTATTTATCAAAAAACAGATACTTCATCTCGTCGTTGAGAAGCTTATCTCCGTACAAACCTCGATCCCAAAGATAGAGGTCATGGGCTGATGAAAGCAAATGCCCATAGGAATATACAAACGACATATTTAGAAAGGGTGCATCCTCATGACCGTTAAAATAGTTATAATGGTAACCCTTGGCTCTATTAACATACAGCTGCTCAGTTGCATCAGGTTGAGTGTTGACCATTCCAAGTGGTTCACATATCTTTTCCTGTAACAGCTCATCGTAGGATTTGCCCGACACCTGCTCAATAATCAGTCCAAGCAGATAGTAGCCAAAATTACTGTATTCGTATCGTCGTCCTGGTTTAGAAACGAGATCGAAACTTGAGATCAATTCTACCATCTGTTCCGGCGAGTGATACAGCTTTTCAATCCGCTCAAGGTCTGGCACTCTCGGTTCACCCACAATGCCTGAACGGTGTGACATGAGGTGTCTGACAGTAATGCCTTTTCCCTTTTCTTTGGGATAGTAGGGCAGATAGTCCGTCAGTAACCCATCAAGATCAATTTCACCTTCCTCGTGCAGTTGTAAAAGTAGTGTTGATGTGAACTGTTTAGTGGCAGACGCAATTCGGAATTTTGTGTCGATTTTGTTGAGAATCAAAGAATCTCGATCAGCATATCCTGTGGCGTTCTGATAGAGAATTTTGCCTTTAACAGCGATTAAAATTGTTCCGAAAAACTGCTCGTTATCGTAGAATCGGTTCATAAGCTCCTCAATAGCAGCTGCCTTGTGATCGGTTACAATAACATCTGGAAGGGAGTTGCATAGGTTACAGCCGATGTAAAGAATAGTGACAATAGGGATAAGAAATTTATTGCAATTTACCATAAGTTCTCCTGTTTCAGAAGTTAACATAAAAACGAGACACTAAGGGGTCTATCGTCTGGTGTATTTTTCGGTGTTTTTATTTTGGGGAGACATGTTCCCAAAACTTGTCTCACTTTCTCGATGAGCACCCTACCGATCTATCCCTGAAGCGAATTGCACCCCCACAGAGGTCGCTTTCGTTTCAACTAGCGAATGTAAGATAATGTCAATTGTAATCATTGTCAATACATCTTGTTTCAGCTCAAGCGTCAGATTTGAAGTTTACTTTCGGTCTTGGCTGGGTAAGCTCAAATTGAACCGCTGGCTAATTTGGTCAAGTTGTTGAATTCTCAGGCTGAATCAAATCGTTCCTTGGGCACTGGTGATGAATTATAGCGTTTCTTGAAACTTGCCATCGCAGAAATCTTACCCGATCCAGTTATTGCGAGAGACAAAGTGTTGCAGAAAAGCCCTCTAAATTCGAGAGTCATATCCCTAACCATTGAGCATGTTAAACACTCTTGCCGGTGTCATACCTGCGAAGGCAGGTATCCATCGCATTCATCCCCCAATCTGTTTAATCCGTTAAATCTGTTGTGCGTTCCCCTTACTTCACCAGCACCACCTTGCTCATCAGTGCCTTTTCTCCAGCATCCAGCTTCACCACATAAACTCCACTCGCCATTCCATCTGCTCGCCACACAGCCTCATGAGTCCCGGCGGGTTTTACGCCATCAACGAGG
>CAZAGU010000121.1:0-11214 GCA_964484805.1 uncultured bacterium | reverse complement strand
TTTCGTTTAGTCTGGCAGCTTCGGCAATTTGATCGAAAAAGAACTGATCTGCCTCAGTCAGCTCACTGCCAAAGCGCGCATTAATCAGATCAATTAATCTTGACAAAGGCACATCTTCTTCATGAGCCATTCCAGACCCGACCTCGAGTGGGCCGTCGAGTGGATTTGCATTACCTTCATGTAAATTTATCGAGCCTTCGCTGATCTTTTGTAGGCGGTAATAATTCAGTTCAACTTCTTCATCAAAATGGTAGCCAGGTCCACTTTTACGCTTGGGCAGTTTTAGAGCCAAATACCGCAGAAAAGTAAATAGCTTTTCAAGATCACTATCTTGATAAGGAATCACTTGACTCAAAAAACTATAAAGATTGCGAAAAGCCTGGGCTTTGCCACGCCAAAGTTCCGCCTCTTCCTCTTCATCCTCTTGGAGTTCTGTAAACCGTGATACAGACTGATCGAGAATTGCATTCATAATTTTATGATCACCAGGGCTTTGGCGGCGTTTCGGTGCAAAGAAAACACGCGAGAATTCGATAACTTCCGATTGCAGATATATCCCCGATGCATCTAGTTCAGCCTTCACCTCATATAATCTGTCTGTGTCTACCTGTTCACCCATAACAGATCCCTCAAAATACTGGCGAAAAGCTTCCTGTATCTCTTCAGGATTGTTCACGAAATCGAGGACAAATGTATCGTTCTTTAATGGATGCGTTCGATTGAGACGCGAGAGAGTTTGAACAGCCTGAATACCCGCTAAACGCTTATCGACATACATGGTGTGCAGCATAGGTTGATCGAAACCTGTTTGATATTTCTCCGCGACGAGCAACACTCGAAATTCTTGTTTAGCGAAAGTGTCTGGCAATTCTTTTTCTTTCACTCCGTTGTTCATCTCAACTTCCGTATAAGTTTTCTCCGGTATTCTATCATCTTCCACAGTGCCCGAAAAAGCTACTAGGCTTTTTATTGGATAACCTTTTTCGCTGATATATCGATCAAATTCCTGTTTGTAACGAACTGCCTCCAGACGTGAACTTGTAACCACCATTGCCTTAGCACGACCACCAATCTTGTGCCTTGTGTGCTGCTGAAAGTGCTCAACCATAACTACAGTCTTCTGGCCGATGTTGTGCGGATGAAGCCTCATAAATCTCGCAAGCGCCTTCGCCGCTTTTTTACGCTCCACACTCGGGTCTTCCTCAGCCTTTTTTATCAATCGGTAATAAGTTTTGTAGGAAACATAATTTTTCAGCACATCTAATATGAAGCCCTCCTCAATCGCTTGACGCATGGTGTACCGGTGGAAGGGTTCACCTTCCCGTCCGAAGATGGCAAGTGTTTTATGTTTGGGTGTAGCGGTAAAGGCATAGAAACTCATATTAGGTTGGTGACCTCGCTTTGCCATAGCGCGAAACAAACGCTCAAGTTCGACTTCGCCTTCTTCCTCTGCCATTTCTTGAGCCTTCTTGCGAAGTTCGGCTCCACCCAGTACTCCTTTCAGTTCAGTTGCGGTCTCGCCTGACTGGGAACTATGAGCCTCATCTACGATAACAGCGTACTTTCGTGTGGGTAAGTAACTATTGCCTTCGCCACGCTCTTCGGCAAGCTTCAGTAGTTGTCCAGATACAAAGGGGAACTTCTGTAATGTGGTGATAATAATTGGTACACCCTGTTCCAATGCCTCTGTCAACTGACGGGAATCTTCATCTATTTTCTGCACTACACCTTGGCGATGATCAAACTGGTAAATAGTATTTTGCAACTGGCGGTCGAGAACCACTCGGTCAGTGATCACAACAACGCTATCAAAAATGCGTTCATCTTTATCATTATGCAGAGATGAAAGACGATGAGCCAACCAACCGATGGTATTACTCTTACCACTGCCGGCAGAGTGCTCAACTAAATAGTTATGACCGACACCTTCTTTAATTGTGCCTTCCACGATCTTTCGCACTGCCTGTAACTGATGATAACGGGGGAAGATCATTGTCTCTACGGTCACTCTTTTGCCTTCGTCAGAGGTTTTCTCCCGTACGTCGAGATGTAAGAACCGAGCCAGTAAATCTAAGAGACTATCTCGCTGTAGAACCTCCTCCCAGATGTATCCTGTTTTATAATTCTTTCCCGCTTTGTCTGGCTCGTTACCTGCACCACCCAAATTGCCTCGATTAAAGGGTAAAAAACGAGTTCCAGATCCAAGTAAACGCGTTGTCATGTGCGCTTCTTCTGTGTCAACTGCAAAATGCACCAGAGTACGTTTGGTAAACTGGAATATCGGTTCACGAGGATCGCGGTCATGGCGGTATTGGTGAATGGCATTAACCACAGTCTGTCCTGACATTGGATTCTTGAGCTCTAACGTCGCTATAGGAAGGCCGTTGACAGATAGCACCACATCAATTGATTTATTGTTCTTGGTACTGTAGTGAAGTTGACGCGTGATGCCCATGCGGTTTGCTTTGTATCGTTCTTCCAATTCCGGATTAAGTCCATGCGCCGGACGGAAAAATGCAATTCGCAAGGTCTTGCCGAAACACTTGAAACCATGACGTAAAGTCGATAATGTACCGTAAGTATCCAACCATTTGCAGAGTGCCTGTAATACTCTTTCCTCAGTTCTATCTCCATGAAGCGTTTCCAGTTTCTCCCAAGTCTTGGCTTGAGTTTCACGGATAAAGGCAAGCGCTTCGGCAGGGAAAATTGCTCTCGCGCGGTCGAAATCGTCAGAAGGAAGTTTGGTGTAACCCTCGGCCAGCAAGACTGTCTCGATGGCGGTTTCGAAAGCGGCTTCAGAAGTTTGTTTCATTCAAGATATCCTTTGACTATTAACCAAATGACAAAGGCGTACTCAGGAAGTTTCCCTTTAATGGGTTGCTCCATTGCAAGCTTTACATTTTCGAAATCTTCATGTGTCTGAATCACAGCCGGATCAAGCCACTCCTCTATTGCCGCTTTTCGCCATCCATTTAATGTATCATGATCTAACTTGAGAAGTTGAATGCTCATTTCGGCGGCTGCGTTGATGCCACTAACTTCTCCACTACTCTCCTCGAATCGAAAAAGAGTATCACAATCCTCATGAATAGGCCACACAGGTAAGTCATGGTTATCCTTTGTTGCGGCTCCAAATCGTTCTGATTGTGAACCTATTACATTAATAGCTGCAATCATATTAAAGTAATCAAGATCTCCGCATAAATCTCGGCCATACTTTCCACCATTTGATTCTGTTTCCCTCTTACATGTTTCTTGGCATTTCAAGTGTTCAATATGGTTCCTAAAAATGGCCTTACTAGGAGAACTCTTCAAATTTGAAATTCTATCGTCAATTGGTGCCCCTGTATACCCACAAAGGCCAAACTGTTCACCTGTAAGTATCTCTCGTAAAGCAGCCTTTTCCGGAAAACAGTCGTAAGTCAGATTTACAGGCTCAGGTTGAATTGATTGCTGAGCTTTTATATATTCACCTAAACACGCTGGAGTTTGATGTTTCTCTATCTTTTTCATTTACCTAATCTCTCAATTCGTTCAATAATCGATACCCGCCTCTGGATCTCTTCTGTATTACCTACTCGTGATCGTACTAGATTGATTTTCTCTCTAGCGTCTTTAAGGTTTCTAACTGTTATCATTTCTGAAATGATGCTGAGTTCGTCTTCTATACTTTCGTTCATTTCATTCGCTTCCATCAGTACGTTCAATATCCAGTTGGAATCTGTTCCGAAAGCCATACCGGGTGTTTCTGATGCAATTCTACCATCTTTCCAAGTGAGGAGTCTAACACAGCGAGCCTGAACTTCACCGATCACTTGAGGTGAGTGAGTAGTCATAATAAACTGACAGCTTTTAAATATATCTCGTAATTTTCTAATGACTTGGCGTTGCCACTTCGGGTGCAGATGCAACTCAATCTCATCGATCAGTACAAGTGCCTTACCGTTGGCAATGGGGTCATCGCTTTCAGGATTGGCGATGGCTAAACGGCGAGTGAGGTCGAAGACAAGTGCCAACAAACCTCGCTCACCGTCGGAAAGCTGGTGGATATAAAGCGGTTCATCACCCTTATCTACTATGAAACCAAGGCGGGGAGTCTCCTGAATTCGTAAATTACTGAACTCCGGTATAAAAACAGTCACCACATTACGCAATGCTTCAAGCACCCTGAGACGGCGCGGTTCATTTTCGCTGCCAAGTTTTTCTTGAGTTCTAAACCAGTGCATGAACTCACGCAGATCAACTTCCCTGTCATATAGCGCAAGACTGTAAGCTTTGGAAGGATTGAAGGATCTGGCTTCGGCAAGGGAGCGAGGCTTACCTGGCAACTGACGCTTGGTAGTGAAAAGTACAGACAGCATATTTTGATGGTTGGCCCAATCTGTCGCTCCAAAGATGTCAAGCTTGGCAAAGTGACTTCTACCTAACTTGCCGGTAATCTCAGAGATCATCCTTCTATCTGAAATACTAAGTGTAAGGCTTGCCCCCGCACTGGAGGCTCCATGAAATACAATATCTTTGTCCAATGCTAACGGGTGTTCTAGCGTCAGGTGAAGTCGCCGGTTGGTTCTTGATAAGATTATAGCAATTAGCCGTAACAAGGTCGATTTGCCGACTCCATTGACTCCAGCTATTATTGTAACGTCAGGCTCGAAGTCGATGTCTATTTGTTCAAATGCCCCACAGTTAGCAAGGCTGAGACGTTCCAATTTCATGGTGCTCTCCTTCAATTTTATGCCCGTGTCCAATCTTGATTTGTCCGGTTACTGCCGCGGTGATCAATGCGGAGCGGCGCTCCTTGAGCAAGCTGATTGAGTCGCTTAACTCCTCTTTTATTTCGCATTCAGCGGATTGTTTTTCTTTGATTTTGCTGTTAATTAAAATCTGTTCTTCCAATGGGGGAAATGGTATTTGAATAGCTCCAAGTCGTTCCTGATTAAGAATTGCAAGTGTTGCAGAGTTGGCATGAGCATGAAATATATTTTCATAACCTTGAAGTACAAATAGTAAGAATTCGTATGATATGGCATCTGAAGGGAGAATAACATTGATTTGTTGGTTTGCTGAAAACTCAACAGGTGAGGTCGCAACCTTTCCCAGAGTTGCGCCAATTCCTATAACCATAATTGAGTTAGGAGGAAATACTTTTGCGACTTTATCTTCAACAGCCTCTATTGGAATTCTACGTTTCGAATCTGTCAGTTTGCGTCCATTTTGGAAATCGCCTGGTGTATACCAAATAGATGTCTGTGTCAAAGTACCATCCATGTATGAAGCGGTTGGAGTTGTTCCTGTATATATTCTTGAACTCACTCTTTTCAATGTACGAATCTCCCAACCCTCCGGTATGTCTCCCAGCCATTCAATACCCGATGGTTTGAGATGGACATTGGGATTAAGACCGCGAGTGACAGCATGATTGATGAGTGCGGCGCGCTTCTCCTCCAACAACGCCAGCATCCTTTCCTTTTCTGCGATCAGGGCGTCAATATGGGCGGTTTCGCGGTCGAGGTAGTTGGCGATGAGGTTTTGCTCATACAAATCTGGCAACGAGAATTTCACATTTCCCATGAAATCCCATCCTACGCGAGGCATCTTGGCGCCGAAAGTCGAACCGTTCGATAGCATTGTAAACATAGGGTCTAGTAATTTGTATTGAAGATATCCTGGGGACACAATAGGCAATGGTCGTAATACGAAGAAGTCGCCAACTGCCAAGCCACACATGTTAACCAGTAAGACTTTGGCAAGATACGGACGAAGCTTTCCATACAAGATATCGCCCGATCTAAATGGGACACCATCGCCATCAAAATCCGAGTCACTTTCAATATAACGGCCAGTCTCGCTCTCAATATTTTCAAGCCCTACCTTGATTTCAAGTGAATTGACTTTCTGGGTAAGTAGGTTTACTAGATACTTAAGTTTTCTAACCTCCCAGCCCTCCGGAATATCCCCCAGCCATTCGACGCCAGATGGCTTATTAGCGGTGTAAGGTTTGAGCGAAGGAGTCATTTTCCCTCTCCACTTTTCCTTTGCTTCTTGCTCTTATCCTGACACTTTTTCCGTACTGATTCCAACTGTCTGGCGGAAGCTTGCAAATCGCTCAGATATTTCTCATCAGCCACCTTTTCCGCCTCAAGCCTTCTTCGTTCGGCAAAAGCCTCGTATTGCTCGTTCGCCCAGGTTAACGCTTCTTCACGGCTGACTGATCCGGCTCCTTCGAGCACCGGCAGTTCCGTATCGCACAGGAACTTGTCGAGGAAGGTCTCCCAGTCGTGCAGGTGGATGTTACTCCGCCTTTGCGCCCGAAATTCAGCCTGGTCGAGGAACATCACGGTAATACGGTTGAGCGTGTCTATCTCCTGCGCGTTGAGGTAGTTTTTCGCCGTCCCCACATCAGCTTTCAGGACTCTGCCGCCCTTCCACGATGTGAGACCCATATTTTCCTGACCAACTTGCGCACGCTGACGAACGATTTCGGGCGCAGTCAGACCGGTCGCCGCATAGTGCATTTTGTTTTGCATGATGGCAAAGAAGGTCGGCGTGGCTTGTCCATCCTCCCGGTAGTCAACCGCCAAGGCAAAAATCTCACGGATGCGTTGATAAACCCTCGCTTCGCTGGCTCGGATTTCCCTGATGCGGGCAAGCAATTCGTTAAAGTAATCTGATAAGCGGTCACTGCCCTTAAGTCGCTCGTCATCGAGAGTGAAGCCTTTGACGATGTATTCGCGTAACCGTTCGGTTGCCCATTGCCGGAAGCATGTGGCGATGGAAGACTTCACGCGATAGCCTATGGCAATAATCATTTCCAGATTGTAATGCTTCACGCGATAGCGTTTCCCGTCTGAGGCAGTTGTCAAGAAATCCTTGACAACTGAGCCGGCTTTCAATTCGCCTTCCCTAAGTATATTCTGGGCGTGAAGGCTCACGTTTTGTTTTGTGGTCTGATAGAGTTCCGCGATCAAGTTTTGGGACAACCATACCGTCTCATCCTGCAGTCGCACCTCAAGGCGGGTCGTGCCGGAGTCGGCTTGATAGATAACAATCTGGGAGGCGCTAGGGGCGGGCAGATTTTCGCTCATTTTGTGACCTCCACCAGCATGTCGGCTATTTTCTTCTCTATCCTCTTCAGATCGGTTTCAATCTCTCCGAGCGGTCGCGGCGGTTTATATTCGAAGAACTCGCGGTTGAAGTTTATTTCATACCCCACCTTACCGATACCACCATCTTGTTCATCGAGAGTTTCACGGTCGATCCAGGCGTCTGGCACGTAAGGGCGAACCTCGCGCAACACGTAGCTGATAACATCCTTTGTAAGAGGGATATTTTCGAAGTCCTTTAGCGCCGAGTCGGCTTCATATTCAATGACCTGTTTTTTCCCATCTGGATTTAAACCAAGAAGCGTGTTCAATTCATCTGGCTCGAGTTTGGGTAAGTCCTGGGCAGGGAAAAGCGCGTCTATATCAAGCTTCACTGGTTTATGGCGTTTAGCTACGACAGGCATAGCCTCAGGATCAACCCGGGTGAAAGCAATGCGGAATGCCTTTCTCTGCGCTGTGCCTTTTGCACCATTCAACCAACCGTCCATGTTGTCAGGTATGTCTTTGACGATTTTTTGAACCTGCTCCCACACCTGGTTCCAATCGTCATACGGCTCGGAACCAAGAGCCTCTTCGATAGTCAATACAGCGTCTAGTAGTTCGGGGAAGGTATCGAGATAACGTTCCTTCACTTCCTGTGTGATTTGGAAGCAAAGGCGAAGTGGTCGTAAAATAGTGACGCGTCGGTATCCAAAATATACATCATCGAACACCTTACTGCTCTTGGATTCTTGCACTGAACCGTGTTGACGTGTCACTTCATCGATAGCCTCTTGCTCAAGATAGCGTCGCTTATTGCCAAGACTTCGTTTCATTTGAGTCCAGCGGTCACGGGCGTCGATCAATTGAATTTTCTTCTTGCGATGTGAATTCTTGCGATTACTGATAACCCAAATGAAGGTACCGATCCCGGTATTGTAGAACATCTGCTCAGGTAGGGCGACGATGGCTTCAAGCCAGTCGTGCTCTATGATCCACCGGCGAATTTCACTTTCACCACTACCTGCACCGCCGGTGAACAACGGCGAACCGTTAAAGACGATAGCAATGCGTGAACCGGGTTTGTTGCGATTTCCTTTTTTCCAAGGTTGGAACTTGGCTATCATGTGTAAGAGAAACAACAATGCTCCGTCATTGACCCTCGGCAGTTTCCCGTTGTAACCTTTGAAGTTAGGCCATCGATCTATTTCCTTCTTCTCATCTTTCCAATCCACACCGAACGGGGGATTAGCCAGAAGATAATCGTAGGATTCACCGTCAAACTTATCATCTGTAAGGCTGTTCCCATATTCGACACGGCTATCGCGATGCCCTTTAATAAGTAAATCTGAAGCTGCAACTGCGTAAGACCGTGGATTATAGTCCTGTCCATAGACTTTTACGGTCGCGTAATCATTGTGCATGTGTATCCAGTTTTGGCTTTCTGCCAGCATGCCACCCGTTCCACATGCAGGATCACAGATAGTGATGATTTTGCCTTCTTGTGTAAGAACGTCAGTATCTGGTTCAAGTAGCAAGTTTACCATTAATCGAATGACTTCACGAGGTGTGAAGTGATCACCCGCTGTCTCGTTTGCAGCTTCATTGAACCTTCGAATGAGATCTTCGAACACAAGCCCCATGGTAATATTGTCCACATACTTCGGATGAAGATCAATTTCAGCAAACTGTGCAACCACTTGATAGAGGCGGTTGGCTTCTTCAAGTTTTTCAATTTCCTTGTCGAATTCAAAGCGCTCAAAAATTTTACGGATGTTTTCTGAAAATCCATTGATGTAGTCAACCAAATGGCGACCAATGTTGTCCGGATCGCCTTTGAGCTTTCGGAAATCGAGCTTACTGTGGTTGTGAAAACCTAAAGGATTCCCATCTTCATCTTTCGCCAGGTTATTTAGCACACGGTCAACCATTTGCGGTTCTTTATCTTTTAAACCCGCAAAGCGTTTTAAAACCACTTCTTTGGTTGGAGCTAAAACCGCGTCAAAGCGACGCAGCACAGTAAGTGGCAACATCACGCGCTCATATTGTGGTGGGCGGTAAGGTCCACGTAATAAATCTGCAACAGACCAAATGAAGTTAGCAAGCTGTTGAAAATTACTCGGTGTCATGCGTTCTCATCCTTGGTTTCGATTTTAAGCTTGCCTTGGTCTGCCATACGCTCACAAAAAGCCCCGAATTGTGCCCGTGCAAGCTTGAATGGGACGGTCTTGGCGTTTTCCCATCTATTAATTGTAGCGCTACTTACTCCAAGTTCATGCGCTAACTCCTCCTGACTGAGCCCTAATTGCTTGCGAACTGCTTTCACCGTGCATGCGAACTGTTCCGGTGCTTTTGTCATTACGGAATGCCTCTTAAACTTTTACTTGTCATCCATCCCGCAACTGCGAAGGACATGACACTCTCTTTACGTATATTAATGAGTAATGTATGACAGGTGCAATGACAGGTGCAATGATGAAAATGGTTTTTTACAGCTAACTGACAATTTTAATTACTTTCTCAGGACTATTACTAAGAACTTAGATATTGATGTTGACTTGGCGGGACGACATAAGGCAAAACGAGAGGCGGCATCACTACCGCCTCGAAAAATGAACCCATCAATGACTGGTTTAGGAATCTTGGAGCATCCGCACCAAATCCTCTTTTGTCCTCAGCCTCGAGATGTGAAGTTCACTAACCCGGTTGAACAGTGTCTTTCCAGTGAGCTGATCCAGATCCTCATCTGGATTCTTCTCGTTGATGATCCTGTGAAAATCCGATTTGGTTCGTGCAATCCCGATCCCACGTTGCTTAGCAAGCGCCTGTAATTGTTTCACTGTCATCTTGGTGATGTCCTGTGCATCTGCCTCTTGAGTCGTATCCTTGTCTTCTGTGCTCGATTCCGATTTAGTGGTGATGATTTCATCGGTCTGAGTTACAGAATCAGCTTGATCCGTAACATCTTCAATCTGAGTCAATTCACTCGACTCGACAGCACTCTCCTCAGCAGTCGAGTTTTCCGTTTCAGTTTGCGGTTCTGAATTCTGCACCAATGCAACCATGGGAAAGGACACTGCAACCTGCTGTCCATCATCGAGCTCAACTGTCCATCCACCCCGGTTTTTAACAATTAACTTACCGGTCTGGTTTTTGAACTGCCCGGCTGTGATCATTACCTGATCACCGATTTGCTTTTTCAGCGTACTCATTGTGTTCTCCTGAGTTTATGTTCTTGGTTTAAATTTACTTACGAGTCCAATCTAAATCTTTGGGTGCGATAATCAAGGCAAAGGGCGAGAAGGTTCTAGCTATCGGAAATAATCCTAAATCCTTTAATATCAAGCATTATCTTCCTCTGGATTGACACAGAACCCGCTGAAAATTGCTTCGGCATAAATTTTGGGATACTCCATAATCCAACGGGCAGCATCGGGATAACCTAATCTAAAAGCCAGTAGGACGACCATCGGTCGGTCAAGCATGTTGGTCAGCCCTGAAAGCCGAACTGCTTCGAGTCCTCTGAAGACCTGAGAAGGAATCTGTATCTGTGTTTTCTTGTCGTCCGGCTCCGCCTCCCCTGCTGATACATCACCAGTCTCTTTTGGCGGTAGATCATTGGAATCTGTGTTTCGGATTAGCTTTCGCATTTCATGTCTCCATTATTTGGAAGTTGTTTATTGACATTTAGTTAGGTATTACAATCTAAATACAGGGGTTAGAAAATCAAGGCATACAGCAGGAAAGGCTGAGCGGAATGGATTAACTCCCCTACACAAATATGAAACGGGGAGCCTCCTTAAGAAGCTCCCCGTAATTCTATCCCAATTAGCCGATCAGGTCGTCGTCGGCACAGTCGCCTCTTCAGGCGGTACATCCTCAGATTCCTTCCAGATGGTCGCATTGAACACCGCCACTGCCTGACCGATCAAGAAGTCAACCAGTTTCCGCAGAAACGGACCGTCGAATGGTTCCAGAAAGAAGGGAAGAGGAATCAGGTCATCGATGCGGTCGATGATTCGGTATTTGCTGTCGAAGTACTCAAATGCATCCCGCACCAATTTATGTTTTTCCTCACCCTTACGGGGGGCTGTGACGATCGATTCGGCAGCCCTTACAAGAGATGAAACCA
>CAZAGU010000120.1:0-11331 GCA_964484805.1 uncultured bacterium | reverse complement strand
GAACCATCCGCCGGGTGTCCTGCCGCAGATTTCCTATCATTTGATTGGTGAACAGCACCACCGCCAGGACAATAATCAGCGCCGCCAGAAACAACCCGCTCTTGAACCTGCCGACCCGCCTGTGAAGTTGGAATCTCATGATTGCGCTTACTTCGGTTTTACAACAATTGCCAGCAGTGAACCGCCCTCAGGTTGTTCACCGGGGATGAGGTCGAGCAACATTGCAGCCAATCCAAATGGCAATGCCAGCAGAATGAACGGCACAGCGAGCACTGTCCAGCCTTTAGCCATCAGCCCCAGAGGAATCCGTTGCATTAGAGTCCACGCTGCCATGCCGAACGCTCCGTAACCGTGCGTCAGGCGTTTCACTTCAAAGCCTGCCCTTTTCAACCGCTCGCTGGCTTCAACGTCGCGGTAGCCATCACGGACATGTTCGCCAACCACCCAGCCTTCATCGGTGGTCATATCGCGATCAACGCCCACCGGGGCTTTGTTGCGCGGCGTGTGCATGATGAACGTCCCGCCCGGTTTCAGAATGCGGTAAAATTCCCTGAAGGTCGCTTCGTCATCGGGGATGTGCTCCATGACATCCACAGAGAGGATCAGGTCAAACTTGGAGGAAGCCAGCGGGGTTTCCTGAACATCGCCGACGATAAAGCGGAAGTCGGGATGTTCTGACGCAAAGTATTTTTCCGCGCCGTAAAGGTGGCTCTGGTCAATTTCAAGCCCCACGACGGAAGCTTTGGGAAACATCCGTGCCATGCGGTCGGAATACTGCCCGAAACCCATGCCTGCATCCAGCGCCAGTCCGCCTTTGTTCATGGTCTTTTTCATCGCCCATAGCTCACGCCGCACCCACCATGAGCGCAGAAACAGAATGTCAAGCCCCAGGTGAAACAGACGGCGAAATAAAGGCTTTTTGCCCAGCAACCGGGCGATTCGGAATTTTATCGGATCATAATCCACATTATGCTCTTATTAAGTCGAATTATTGCTTCTTGTTGTACTTACAGCGCAACAGCCACGACACCAGCAACGCCAGCAACGCCAAGATTGTCAAAAGAGATACGGTTAAACCTGCGTAAAACCAGCTCGGTTTGAAGCGAAATTCGATAGTATGGTCACCAGCGGGAACTGCCACCGCCCGAAGTACACCATCCGCCCGTAAAATCTCAGTTGGTTCGCCGTCGATTGTCGCAATCCAGCCTGAAGGATAATAGGCATCAGCAAGCACCAGCAATTTGGGTGAATCCAGCGAAGCCTCCATGCGAATGAATTCGTTCTGATATCGCGTGATTCCTACACTACCGTCGTTTTCAGAGCTGATCTGCATCGCTGGTTCATGGTTCAGCAAGGTCTCGCGCTTAGGATCCCACTCGCCGTTCATCATCTCGAAGAGCGTCGAATCAAAATCACCGATCACTCGGTATTCACCCATCAGTCGCGCTCGTGGAAGTTCCCCGGGGTTAAGATACACGAAAGCGCCCGCGCCCGGTTTTACTTCACGAGGTGTGATCATCAGGCGATATTCTTTGGCATCCCGGACGGGCTTGGACACACCTTGTTTCTCAAGCTCATTGAACGCAAGGTCGAGCGGGATTGTCGTCAGAATGTAGCGGACATTCAGCGCATCGAGTATCTCAGGGCGCGTCATCAGCAACAGCCAGCTATAGGGTGGTCTTGCGTCGAGGCTGGAAACATTCATCAACTGCTGGAAGGGAGCGGGTTTGGCGCCGAAGTAGCCGGTAGTGGATTCAATCCCGAAATAGGAGAGCCAGTTCGCCGGGTCTGTGTTCGACTGAATTCCTCGCTCGCGTTGCCAGAATACTCCGGGGTAGCTTTTATCGAGCGCGTGAACTCGGAACTTGCCGGGCTCTTTCTGGAGCTTCTTCACCACACCCTCAGCGCGGAATAGTTCGGCTTCGATCCTGCCCGGCTGGAAAGATACCAGTTTGGCATTGACCACCCAGAGATCAACAACAGTTATGCCAATTGCCAGCGTTGCGATCAACAGCCACGATATTTTCTTGTGCATAAGCAATGCCACACCAGCGCAGAAGATCGCGATGAACATGTAAATGCGTGTGGCATCGGGAATGGCAAGCTGCATGGCGGCTTCGAGTGTCTGGGGATTGGCATTTGGTTGAATCAGATGAGCATATCCCATATAAAACCAGCGAATCAAGCCCGGGTTCACCTGAAGCAGGAGCGCCTTGATGAGAGCGAGGCCGCCGATTGCCCAGAAAATCTTTTCTGTCAGCGGGGTTTTCACATCCTCGCCGGAACGGTCAATGAGCTTCTGAAGCCCGAATCCCGCCAGCAATGATGCCGCCAGCAAGAGCAGCACTTGCCCCATGACAGGCGCGCGGAATTTGTTGAAGAAGGGCAGAATATGATACAGCGTTCCATACAGAAATGGCAGGTGTCGCCCGAATGACAGCACCCAGGCGACAATCGCCAGAGTCAGCGGAAAGCCCCATTGCTTTTTCGGGAGCATCACCACGGCAAGAATCGCCAGAATAAGCACAATCACACCGAAGTACATGGGGTTCTGTGTGAAGGGTGTTCCGTCTGGCGTGCCGACTGTGCCCCAGTAGGTTCCTCCAGCGAAGCCGAACCACGCCGGGAAAATATAGCTGAGCGATTCGAGCGGATGAAATGACCAGCCAGTGGCGTAAGCCCAATCGACACCACCGCCGGCGATTCCGCCAGACCCTGATCCGCGGATCGAATAACGGGCATAGTCGAGCACAGACACCCACAGCACCGCCGAAAGCGCCAGCGACAGCCCCAGCGACCCTAGCCAGAGAAGTGTGGTTTTACCCCAGTTCTTCCAGCCCTTATTGATGAAAGCATCAATACCATAATAGATGATGTACAGCCCCATCATCATCCCGCCATAAGCGGCGATCTGAGGATGCAAAGCCAGAATTTCCACGGCATATACTGCGCCGAGCGCCGCCGCTCGACCATAGCTGGGCTTAAGTCGCAGTCGATCCATCAATAGCCACAACAATGGCAGATAGACAATGCCCATCAGCTTTGAGCCATGTCCAACGTCCACCAGCACGATAATCTGGGGCGAAAACGAGTAGGCAAGCCCAACCAGCAGGCTCGCGGTTTTACCGATCTTAAAATGTCGCGCCAGCAGATAGGCGAATAGCCCCGCCAGAAGATAATGAAAAAACCAGATGCGGTAGTGGCTCCCGCCGAAAATATAGCTCAGTACCTTGATAAAGTATTCTGGCGGATAGGTGAACAAGGCATACTGGAGACTGGCAAACATGGGAATGCCACAAAAGAGCGTGGGATTCCAGAGCGGGAAACGCCCTTCGCTGAGCGCTTCGTCACCCATTTTGTTCATTCCCGCCACAGCCATCATGTCAGCGGCTGGCGAAAGCACTTTTCCTTGAAAGACAACCGGAGAAAAGAAAATTGTAAATAAAAGGTAAAATCCAAGGGCAACAAGGATAAATATTTTTGCGGATTTCATGAATTGTTTATCTTGCAAAAACTCAATGGATCGTTTCTTTTCGTTTTTTTCCGTGTTTACATCTCTTTCAGGTTGATTTTTCTTCGATTTACCGGGCATAACTCCTCACAGTTCTGTTTCACCTGCTTAACCGGACGGAAATACTCCACAACAACAGGTCAGGAAAGAATATAGTGAGCCTATGACGTTTTAGCAAACATTTAAACAATTCGGTTGCACCTTCGTCATCGTCTTTGTATATTGCAAAAAACAAATGTGAAACAAACCCGGAGAAATTACCATGGCACAAAATGATTTCTGGGAAAAATTTAAAAACACCGTTAAAGGCGCTACCAATGTCGCTGCTGATTTTGCTGAAGAGCAGGCGTTGGTTGGCAAGCTTAAGTTTGAGATTTTAACACTTAATCGCAAAGCAAAAACTCTTCGCGCCAAACTTGGCGAACTCGTTTTTGATATGGCAATGCAAACACCTCAGCCGAATCCCTTCGATAGCGCTGAAGTGAACAGTATTATCAGCGAGATTGAAGATTTATCTACGAAGAGCGAAGCCAAACGGAGCGAAATTTCTCAGGTAGCAGACTATTTCCGAGCGAAAACAGCATCTGAAAAACGCGACGATTATTTTGATGATGAACCCGTTGACCCAGTACCACCGTTTTCAGCGCCATTTACTCCTCCAGTGGAAGAGGTTGTAAAGGAAACGCCAAAGAAGTCTGAACCGCGCAAGCCTGAACCACGAAGAGCAGCGCCAAAGCAAGCCGAACCGCGTAAAGCTGAATCTGAGCAGGTCGAAGAAAAGCCGACTGAAACCGAAGCTCCTGCGCCTCAAAAAGATGAGTCTCCCCAGCGTAGCCGTTCTTCATCCTCAACCCGGCGACCTCGTTCAAAATCGCCGTCCAGCAGATCTCGCAGTTCTGCCAGACGAAATACTCAGAATGCTGAAGACAAACCTGCCGAGACCGCAGAGAAGCCAGCTACCAGGCGCAGACCTAATCCGTCCAGGCCAGCTCCAGCGAAAAAGAACGCCAGCGAAGAGAAGGCTGAACCCCAAAGCAAAGAAACTCCTGACAAACAGGAATAATCCTTGCGAATATTCAGGAAGCCGTAATTATCGCCTGATATTTATATATCGGGAATAGTTGCGGCTTTTATTTTGTTGACAGTCTCAAGTTTCGGGAACTTATTATTGATTGCCAGCGTCTAATAAAATGTGGCTTGGCTGTGAGATGCCCGTTTTGCAAGGGCATAACAAAACACAATCAAATGTTGTGTCGTAACACCTCTTAAGCCAACTTTTAAGGGTTCAGGATTACATACAACTTCTGAGGACAAAATATGCAACAATCGAGTACTGGCAAACGACTGGTAATTTCAACCCTGTTCGCTGCAATTTGCGTTGCAGCGGGTTTTTTCCTGGCAACCGGATTTGAGACTCCAGCCAAAGTTACGGCGCAAATCACCACCGGAACAACGGCAAATCTCACAGGAACACAACTGCCTTTAGTAGATGAAGAGGGCAACAGTCCCTTCGTTATAGTAGCAGAGAAAGTAAAACCAGTTGTTGTCAACATTCAGGCTGAGCGGCAGGCTGAAGGCATGTCTGCAACACCTTTCGATATATTTGACTGGAATCCATTCTTTGGCAGACCTCCAGACCCAAACAGCACTCGGCGCGTTCCCAAGGTTGTCAGCGGTGGCTCAGGCATCATCATTGAAGCGTCTGGTTACATTCTGACTAACAACCATGTTGTTGCTGAAGCGACTGACATTAAAGTCACTTTTGCCGATGGTTCCGAGCGTCAAGCAGAAATTATTGGCGCAGATCCCGAAACGGATGTGGCGTTAATTAAAGTTGACGGCATTCTGCCTAAGGAAATGGTTGCCAATTTGGGCGATAGTGATGCTATTAAAATTGGCGAGTGGGCTATTGCTATTGGCAATCCCTTCGGGCTCGACCGAACTGTCACCGTAGGGGTCATCAGCGCACGCGGCAGGTCAAACCTCCACATCGGCGGCGGACAAGGACCCAGCTTTCAGGATTTCATCCAGACCGATGCTTCCATTAACTTCGGCAATTCTGGAGGCCCCCTCGTCAACATACACGGCGAAGTCATTGGCGTGAACACAGCGATTAACGCTCAGGGTCAGGGCATTGGTTTTGCCATACCGATCAATCTGGCGCGAAGAATTGCTGACCAGCTTAAAACCAACGGTGAAGTTAAACGTGGCTTCCTTGGCGTATTCCCGAGGGAACTCGATGAAATGACTCGTGAAGCGCTGGGCTACGAGCCGGATGTCAAAGGCGTTTTCGTCGAATCCGTTCAGAAGGGCACACCAGCCGAAGAAGGCGGGCTTAAGGGTGGTGAGATCATCACTGGTATTGACGGCGACGATGTTAAAGACTTAACAGCATTCAGATTTAAAATTGCTGACTATCCTCCCGGCGCGACGGTTAAGATGCGAGTGCTTCAGAAAGGTAAGGAGAAGAATCTGAAGTTCAAGCTGGCAGACCGCGCAGAGTTCATCAACCTGCCTGTCACCGAACAGATCCGTCCCGACACATGGCTGGGTATTTCTGTCAAACCAACAGACGGTCGCGAAGGACAACAACTCGGCGTGGATGACATTAACGGTGTTCTGGTTATCAGCATTGAGCCAGACTCCCCAGGCTATGGTGTGATTGAACCCGGTGATATTATCGTTGAGATCGCAGGTGCGGAAATACTATCAGTTGAGGATTTCAACAAGGTTGCTGAAGATTTGGTGGAACGCAAACGGGCGATTCCATTCTGGATTGTTCGCAACGGACGACGCGCCTTCATCCCCATTCGCCCCTGATTGGTTGACCCATAGATAAAAAAATCCGGCATCGTCTGAAGTGTTTCTTCATACGATGCCGGATTCTCGTTTTAAATTATTCTGCTTCTTCTCTTGAAGATCAAGCCCGGAATTTACTTTATCAGGAGGCTCTATCGCATTAAGTCAGATCACATGGATTTATTTCGAACGAAATAAAAGCTTTATCGACCCCGTTGTCTTGGGGGTGGTCTATGTCCCCGGTCATCCTTGAATTTTCCTGCGTCTTGCCTGCGGTCTGGCGGTGGTCTATGTGAAGGCATGTCGTTGCCTGGCATTGCCTGCTTGTCATTCAGTTGTGGCAGTGTGCCGTCGTCGGGTATTGTCCGTCTGTTATTGATTAGATGCTTTGGGGGAGGTGGAGGACGTTTTGAAAAATTTATCATACCCCTGAGCAATGGTTCTAACTTCGGCATTTGCTCTGGTCTAATCAGAGTTTTAATATCGAGAAAATGCCTGAAGAGTTGTTTCTCAAATTCAGCATGGAGCGCTCCGATGCTATCCGCAAGGGCATTCATTCTGAGTGTGTCTGGCATTTGCGCGAACACTTCATCTAAGGCTTCACTTGACAACAGAAATATCTTGGACTCAAGGCTGTCTTTGGTCTTCCGATGAGCATTGTGAAGTTGATTGAATTCCTGCTCCTGTGTCTCTGTCAATTCCAGCCTCTGGGCTATCATATCGCCAAAACGCATCGCTTCCCTGGGCTCATGGGACGGGCGGCGATCAAACATCGTAATGTACCAAAGCCCGGACAGGGTCGCGATATTCATCACCAGCAATGTTAAAATGATGGCGATGCCCCATCGCTGTAATTGTTTTGAATTCATATCTGTAACCCTACTCGCCTGCTTGATACGAGCTGAAATCCCAGTTATTCATGGAGTATTCCTTAGCCAGCTCCTGAACCTGTGTGCTTTGCGTCTCAATTGACGAATCTAGCTCGGAGAATCCAACGATCAGAGTGATAACATTGAACATGACGAGAATTACCAACCCCAATGGCAGCAGTTTATAGCCTAGCGTCAGCCGAAAAATCCAGTCAAGGTTTTTGTCCTCGCTCTGGTGGATTTTCTGTTGCAACCGGGCGTAAAAGTACGGACTCGGTTCGATAGACTCCAGTGAATCGATAGCCTGAAGAGTTCGTTGCGCCTCGTCTTTGGCGTGATTCAAATTTTTCTCGTGTTTTTCCATTTCTTCTCCTCTCGAAGCCTATCAGTTTGACGACTTTTCTTTATTATCCTTGCGCAAAATGTTGCTATCACCAAAATTATTTAAATAATAATCAGTTAGCCGTTCTTTCAGATTTTTCTTGGCGCGATGCACAAGTGAGGTCACAGAAGACACCGACAGCTCCATGATTTCAGAAATCTCTTTGTAATCCATTTCGTTGTATTTGCTAAGAATAAACGCTGTTTGCTGGTTTTTAGGCAGGGTCGCCAAAGCATTTTGCAGATGTTGTCGGCGTTCTTTTTCCTCGAGAATATGGCTGGGGTTTTTAACGGCAGGAGCTGCCACTTCGACTTCAGGGTCATTCAAGTTTAATACTCGCGAGAAAAAACCTTTGCGTTTCTGACGGTTTTTACTGCGCAGATGATCCAGAGATTTTCTGACGGCAATCTGATGTATCCATGTCGTAATATTGGCATCCTCACGAAACGTGCTCAGGGATTGATAGACGGTGACAAAGGTGTCCTGAGCAAGGTCTTCCGCTTCTGCACGATTCAGAACGTACCGATAGCAGATATTGATGACCCGATCAAGATGAGCGTCCACCAGTTGCCTGAATGCGATCTCAGACCCGGATTTCAGCTCGGTTATGTCCAGATTGCCCTTCAAATTGCCAGTTTTGTTTTATCAAATTGCCGAACTTACGCCAGAAATGGCTCACGTCTTGCCTTATCACATACTGAATGTAAGGCAATATCCTCAACATAACCAAGTTATTAATATATTACAAAAAGCCCGAGAAAATTTCCCGGGCTTTTTGATAGAACAAAATCTCACGCTCGAAGAAATTTTACTTAACCAGTAAAACCTTCTGAGTTGCGCTGATGTGGTCTGCCTGCAATCTGATCAGGTATAAACCAGCTGCCTGATTGCTTGCGCTCCAGACCACTTCATGCGATCCGGCTTGGTTTGCGCTGTGCATCAGGTTCTGGATCAGCTTGCCATTGATGTCAAATACATCAACAGAAACATCAGAGGCTTCAAGCAAACTGTAGCTGACTTTGACCGTTGAGTTGAAGGGATTCGGATAAACCGAAAGCAGTTCAAAGCTGGTCGGAACTTCGGTCGGATCATTATTCACTGACAATGAAGACTGAACGCGAACTGTGAATTCTCTGGTTCCTGCTCCGGCGGCATAGGTATAGGATTCTGTCAAGCGGGGATTGATTACCTCCCGGGACAGATGATCCACGATCTCGAATTCATAGCCGGGCGGGGTGGTGCGGAAGATGTCGGGCCAGCGGAGGGTAACATCACCCTCGCGGCTGGTTTCGACACAGAGTTGCCAGTCCACGCTTTCATTGTACAGCGCGCCGCGGATATCGCTGAAATAGGTGTCCGACAAATTAGACCAGCCGGGATGGTTGAAATAGGCGTTAATCACCGGTTCCACTCCGCCCAACGGCGGTTTGGGATAGTCGAAGGCGGGATCGAATTCATCCGATGCCTGAATGTTGGCACCCAAGGTCGCCAGCCGATCAACAACCCCTTCCAGCTCGGCGCTGATGGACAGCGACCAGGCTTCAAATTCGCCCGCGTCCCGCGCAGGGCCGTCGCGCGTAGGCTGAGGATGCCAGCTGGCCGGAGCCGTTGGATAAAGCAACAATTCCAAGGTTGAAGGCTCACTTACTAACGAAACGAAGAAGTAACTCTGCCATGCTTCAATCGGGGTCTCGAAAACATTGACTCCGCCTCTCCAGGTGTAGAACGCTGGCACACATAGCCCCTCAGTTGCGGCTTCCGTGATCGTGTATGTTGTTACGGGGTCGCCACCTTCGGGGGTATAGCGGACATGAAGATCATTCATGTCGATGTTGCAGCCAAATGGCACTCCGATTAGGTTCCAGCCGAGATCAAGTAGTCTTGGAATCTCAACAAAATTGGCGGTGCAGGCAAAGTTAATCGTTAGTTCTTCCTGCCCCAAGGAAAGGAGGTAACCGTCGCCACTGACTAAGTTAGCATCAGGACGATAGAAACTCCTATTCATGTCGAACCCAAACATATCCCAAGGTTGCCCGCCGATGATCCCCGCTTCAATCAGATCGAGGACATTATCATCTGGATTATGAGGGAGGCTGAAGTAGCTCCAGCCACGGGTGAAGGTGTGGGTGACGCTTTCGGGCGTGATGGTGACGTTGGCGATGTCGTAGCCAACATGATCGCGATAGGAAACACCAACTCGAATTTGGGCAAAGAGGGTGTAGATGTTGTTGGGAACTGTCCAAGTATTGCCGTTAATCAGAGACCAATTTTGTCCTCCGTCGGTTGTGTACGAGTAACCAACTAATTCACCACCATCGCCTCCATCAATAGTATAGCTTAAGTCGACAACGTCACCGGTGTGCAAGTCGGTACTGGGAATATTGAGAACCAATATTAGTGGTTGAATTGAAAACCCGTGTGAGTACACTGTTGTCGGAGTTACTCCATCACTGCAGATTACACGGACATAACTAACAGGAATAAATACCCCCCCTGGATTAGGGACAGTCCACGCCAAGGAGTAATTGTTGCCTTCGCCGTGTTCAATGTCGCCTGCGATATTGATATAGTTGTCGCCATCGTAGTAGGCAACCGTCGTGCTCGTTATCTCCTCATTGTCGGAGGCCTCCCATTCGATGGTAACGTCATCGCCTGGGCTAAAGCATTCACCGCCCTGAGGATAAAGAACCGTTACAACTGGCGCGGGATTATGGTCAAAGTAAAACGCGCCCATGTCTGCGGTGGTGTGGTCTGGATCCTGATCTGAGGAGGGATCGCCCGCGTCAATGCAGGGGGAATCGGATTGGAGCTGGAAAACATCGGCTAGATAATTTGCGAAACTCGGCGAGGCGCTGATGTTACCCAATCCCCAACGCACACGGTAATTGGACCCATCTGTGAACGAAATACCAGGTCTTCCACCGTCAATGTCACAGTAGGTGACGTTGATGTCTGTGGTGTCGCTGTTATTGTTGTCGATGGTAACTTCTTTGCTCCCATCGTTGGTCCAGAATATACTGTTTTGCAATGTAATGGCGTTGTGCTCATTTGCAACATCAACGACCATCATGCCTCTTCCAGCGTTATCACTAGGTGCGATATTCTTAGCGACGGTGCAGTTGACTAACGTCAGCGCGCAGCCTGCCATGTAAATGCCCCCGCCTTCAGTGGTGGCGCTGTTGCCAGTGATAGCACAACGCGGAATTGTGAGGCTGCCGGTGAATCCTTCAAGGGAGATACCTCCGCCGGTCGCGGCGGTGTTGCCGGATATGATGTTCGGCGCATCGGGGTTATCCCTGAAAACCGGCGCGCTAACGCCTGTGATGTGGATTCCGCCGCCAGTGCCGTTGTTGACGTGGTTGCCGCTCACGGTCACACCTTCCAACACCGGGGAGGAGAGGTTAATGTAAATCCCTCCGCCGCTACCGCGGTTGGTGGCGTGGTTACCGGAGACAATGAGATTTCGCAGGGTTGGCATGGAGCGGTTGGTGCAGCTAATGCCACCGCCATCTTCGGCCGAACCATTGCGGATGGTGAATCCCTCTAAAACCGCGCGGTTGGATTCGGAATGCGAGAAGGCGACGACAGGACCAGCGCCGTCACCATCAATGATGGTTCTGGTGGGATCAGCCGGATCGCCGAGAACAATGATGTTCTTACCAATGAAATCAATGTTTTCTTCATATGTCCCGGCAGCGACTTGGACAATATCATCAACGTGAGCGACGTTGATGGCAGTCTGGATGTTGGGGTAGTCGTCGGGGACGTTG
>CAZAGU010000119.1:0-11343 GCA_964484805.1 uncultured bacterium | reverse complement strand
CCATGCTATTACGTGAAATCTCTTAACCGCTCTTTAACTGCGAAACTTCAGTAAGTAATTTGAACAAACAAGTTATCTGAACACATAAAAGGAGTTCCTAATGAAGAAGATCATTACAATTTTACTGGCGACTATTTTAGTCGTAGCCCTCAGCTCGCCAGCCCAATCGCAGGTGCATTGGCGTGGCGCTAAAACTATTTCGCAAGGTCAGTACATTGCGATGGCATCCTGGTATCTGATGGATTTCACCAAGTCTTATGACTGGGGAACCGAAGAATGGAAAGATTTCCCGGACGGTCAGGAAGTTACCTGCTGGGGTTTTGAAACCATGTTCGGCTACGGTGTCACCGACCGCATCGAAGCGCATCTGCACGTTCCAATTTTGTTTAAGTCATCAACCTCGGTTGATGGTGTAGAAAAAAGCGCGTCCGGCATTGGCGACATATACCTGAAGGGTCGCTACGCACTTGTCCCGTGGACGAAAAACCACTATGGTATAACCCTGACTGGCAACCTCCGCTTCCCGACAGGGGACGAAGAGGCGGACATAGCGCTTGGCGACGGCACGACAGACTTGGGCTTGGGTGGAATATTCTCCTCGGCATGGATGAATAATTTTCGCGGTCATGCCAAACTTGGCTACTGGTTCAACGGTGAGAATGACGATGAAGTGAACATTGGCGATGAGCTGAAGATGATACTGAATATAGACCGAAACTTCTCACCGAAGGTCATGGGATTTTTAACATATATTTACTATTCACAGACAAAGAAAGAAAAAGCACCTGGGCCAGTTCTCTGTGTAGTAGTTCCAAATAGTCAGAAAATTCGCCATTCTGCCTGCCTTGGCGTCATTTGGAAGCCGAAAGCTGGCATGTTCATCCGTCCGAAAGTTATCATTCCAATCGGTGGCGAGGGCGGTTCATTATATGATTTCAAACCGGTGGTTGATTTCTGGTATGTGTTTAAGCTCTAAAGCTTTTTTACACCAAATATCTGCTGGTAGAAATTTACAAAAAGCAAATCGCCTGCGATTTCTCGCAGGCGATTTGTTTTACTAATTTGGGATCAATGGGAAGGAAATTTAACCGCGACCTGCGAGTTCTACGCGGACACGGACATCTTCATCAGCAATGACTTCAACCACTGCCCGACCTCTGCCGAGTTCACGAGCAATCGCGCGAACTACCACGTTGCCAGCGGGAACTTCTTCCATCTCAAACAAGCCACGCTCGTTGGTTACAACGCGAAGCGGGATGCGGCGGACATTGCGTCTGCCATTTTCGTTTTCGCGAATCATGCCAACTGTTACGACTGCATTGGCAACAGGGTTGCCATCAGCGTCAACAACCTGACCCAACAGTGAGCCATATTCGATTTCCGGTCTTTCGCGATCTGCGCGAGCAATCACGACTTCAAGGCGGACAACATGACCGTCTCGGACACCAACACGCATAGTCGTCATGCCAACTTCACGGGCTCCAGCGCGCAGAATGTATGCGCCTTGAGGAACTTCGCGCCAGCCAAAAACGCCGTTTTCGCCAGTTTCATACTGAGCGCGGAAAGGTCGCTCGCCACGAACGCGATCTTCAGCAATAATGTTGACCATTGCGCCTGCAACGACATTGCCATCTGCATCATATACTACGCCGGTAATTGCGCCCTGAGCATAAGCATTCTGGCTGGTGAAGCCAATCGCTACGAAAGCGGCAAGAACGACTATCAAAAGTATTGAACGTTTCATTTTAACCTCCTGGTTATTGTATGGTTCAAAGATATCTTCTACCAAATAATAAGGCAATCTCCATGCCAACACCCTATCCTGACATTTCGCAGAAACTCTTCATCACAAGAACATTGTAAACTAATGTATATTAGTGCATTAGCAAAATTATTTGACAAATCTTGCATGTTCGCTTTACTGCTTACAATTTCTTAAATCTCAAAAGTGCGAACGACGTTCCCACCTGAGCGTTTCAGATGCGCACCTGCAACCAAAAAACTTTATGCACTAGAACGATTTTGTGACTTAAAAAATGACCCAGAAGCGTCCGCATTCCGTGGCTTCTGCTATGCCCTATCACTTTTCAACCCGTTGCTGAATTCTATCTTTCAGATTGTAATAACATCGCTCATCAATCGGATTTCCTTCGGCGCCATCACAAAGCTTGATGCTCGGCTTGAGAGCACCGTGAAAATCCGAACCGCCAGTGAAGATAATTCCGAGCTGTTCCGCCAGTTTTCGCATTTGATCACGAAAGGCAATCGTATGCTGGCTGTAATCACTTTCCAGCCCATCTAAACCGAAACCAACCCAGCCGGGTAAAAGGTTCAACATATCCGGCAATTCTTCTCGATGCACCCCTGGATGCGCCCAAACAGCAACACCGCCAGCGCTGTGAATTAACATCACAGCATCCCGCAACTCCAGCCTGAAACGATCAACATAAGCTTTAGCGCCACGGTTCAGCAATTCCGCAAATGTAGATTTGATAGTGGGAAATAATCCAGACTTCACCAGCGCATAGCCAATGTGCCCTCTGCCGATAGTGCCATCTCCGGCAACCGCCGCAACATCGTCCTCGCTGATAGCGTAACCCAACTCGTTCAAACGGGCAATAATCTTTACGTTGCGTTCAGAACGCGAATCACGCAATTTTGCCACAGTTTTGGTGAACTCAGAATGATTGACATCGAAGCCATACCCTAACAGGTGCAGTGAACCATGCTCATGGTTGACGCTAAGTTCCACCCCGGAAATAACTTCCACTCCATAAGACTTGCCAGCGGCAATGGCTTCCTGAACGCCATCAACCGTATCATGATCGGTTATGCTTATCGCCGAAATGTCTAATTGTTTGGCTTTTATTATTAGTTCTGTCGGCGTCAGAGTTCCATCTGAAGCCGTAGTGTGTGTATGTAAATCAACGCGCATTAATACTCAGCCTTTACGAGTGTAATTCCGCAATAGTCTTGAACCTCGCCAGCGTCGCTTCCAACTGGTCGAGAGGAATCATATTTGGCCCATCTGACATGGCAGTTTCAGGGTCAGGATGAGTCTCAACGAACAGCCCATCCAAGCCAACTGCCGCGCCTGCCCATGCTAAATATGGCGCATAGCGTCCTTCGCCACCAGAACGACCGTCAAGCCCTCCGGGGCTTTGAACCGAGTGAGTGGCATCGAGAATGACCGGATAGCCCAGCTCGCGGATTTTGATAAAACCGATAAAATCCACAACCAACTGGTGATAGCCGAAGGTCGAGCCGCGCTCGGTTATCATTATCCGTGTGCATCCAGAGCCTTCAAGCTTGCCAATGATGTGCTTGACATCGGAAGGCGCTAGAAACTGACCCTTTTTGACATTTACGGGTTTGCCTGTCTTGGCGGCGGCGACAAGTAAATCCGTTTGACGGCAGAGAAACGCCGGAATCTGAAGTACCTGAACGACATCCGCGGCGGATCGAGCTTCCTCGGGCGAGTGAACATCAGTGATGATCGCCAGCCCAGTTTCCGCGTGAACCTTCTCAAGGATGCGCAAGCCTTCATCCAAACCGGGGCCACGAAATGAATTCAGCGAGGTGCGGTTTGCTTTGTCGTAGGATGCTTTGAAAATATAGGGTAATCCGACCTTGTTCGCGATTCGGGAAACTCGGCTGGCTATTTCCAGCACCAAAGCCTCAGACTCGATAACGCAAGGTCCGGAAAATAAAACAGGAAGGGACTCGCCGCCAAGGCGAATCCCCTCTGATATTGAAAATTCTTTTGTCACAGTAATGCTTTCACTTAAGTCGTTAAATTCTATTCAACTGTAACGCTTTTGGCGAGGTTTCGCGGTTGATCGACATCGCAGCCTCTGGCAACCGCAACATGATATGCGAGAAGTTGCAGTGGGATAACCGTCAACAAGGGCGAAAGGTAAGGATGCACCTTGGGAATGCGAATAATATGATTTGCATATCGCTCAATCACTGTGTCATCTTCAGAGACAACAGCGATGATGATACCATTGCGAGCCTTTACCTGCTCGATGTTGTTGATAACTTTGTCGTAAATCCTCGAACTCACAGCTATAAAAAACACCGGCATGTTCTCATCAATCAGAGCAATTGGCCCATGCTTCATCTCGGCGGCAGGATAGCCTTCAGCGTGAATGTAGGAAATTTCCTTCAGCTTCAGCGCACCTTCCAACGCCACAGGATAATTTATTGACCGGCTCAGATAAAGGGCATTCTGTCGATCAATAAACTGCTCGCCGATTTCTTTCAAATAATCTGTCTGTGCCAATATGCTACTGATTTTGTCAGGAATGGCATACAGCTCATGCACCAGCTCCCTACCCTTTTCAATGGGCAATCCTCGCTCGCGTCCAAGCTGGAGCGCCAATTGGACGAACACCGTAACCTGCGCAGTAAACGCCTTTGTTGATGCAACTCCGATTTCAGGCCCAGCGTGAATATAGACACCACCATCAGATTCACGGGCTATCGTTGAGCCAACGACATTGCAGATTCCCAGAGCTAACGAAGCGCCACGGCGTTTTGCTTCTCGCATGGCTTCAAGCGTATCGGCAGTCTCGCCAGATTGGCTGATAGCAAGAGCGATTGTGTTCGGCTCAATGATTGGATTGCGATACCTGAACTCGGAGGCGTACTCCACATCAACAGGAATCCGCGCGATTTCTTCGATGAGATACTTGCCGATCAATGCGGCATGCCATGATGTTCCGCAACCGAGTATGATGAACCGTCTTACTTTCGACAGTTCTTCTTTATAATCGAGCAAACCGCCTAATCTGGCTGTGCCTTCATCTTCAATCAATCTGCCACGCATGGCATCGCGAACAGAATTCGGCTGTTCGTGAATTTCCTTGAGCATGAAATAAGGATAGCCGTTTTTTTCGATTTGATCAATGTCAAACGAAATACGTTCCATCTTTTTTTCGATCCATCCATCCTCGTCAGTGCTCTGAACTGGCTCCTTGTTGCCGTTCAAAATAAGGGAATGGGTGGCGCTATCGGCAGTTACCAGTGAAATTTCACCGTCATCAAGAAATATTACATCGCGGGTGTATTCGACGATTGCCGCAAGATCGGACGCGATAAAATGTTCGCCCGATCCAATGCCAATCACCAACGGGCTACCCATCCGGGCAGCGATCAATTTATCTGGCTCATCAAGACACATGACACCAATTCCGTATGTGCCTTTAACCATTCGCAAAGCTTTTTTAACGGCGTAGTAAAGGTCGCCATCGTAAAGCTCAGAAATTAAATGGCTCAAGACCTCTGAATCAGTTTCAGTGCGAAATGTATGTCCTTTATTGATTAAATCTATTTTTAAGATATTGTAATTTTCAATGATACCGTTATGCACAAGAATAAATCGCCCTGACTCGTCAGCGTGAGGATGGGCATTTATTTCGTTTGGTTCGCCATGAGTTGCCCAGCGTGTGTGTCCCAATCCAATATGACCATTTACAGGAAAATCTTTTACCTTAGCAACGAGCTGATCAATCTTTCCACGAACCTTGACAATGTTTATCCTATCTTGATCAATGGATGCGATACCAGCGGAATCATAACCGCGATATTCCATCCTTTTAAGCCCTTTAAGCAAAATAGGCGTCACATCACGATATCCAATATAACCGATTATGCCGCACATGGGAAAATCCTTAAAAAATCCGTCTTCAAAAAACTCATTCCCCTAAGGATAGGAAATTAGACTAGTCAACAAGAGTGATGCAAGTCAACAATCCGTCATTTAAAGAATTTTATGCTCGACTCAACGGAAGACGGAGAATAAAACAGTGACAATGGGATCTCTAAAACTACCTTACAGTAGATTTCGAAGAGATCGTTTATCAGTTCTACCACTCAACGTACGTGGCAAGTCCTGATAGAATCTGATGACAGCAGGCACTTTGTAGAGTGCAATTCTTTGCCGGCAGTACTCAGCTAGTTGTTCTGTCGTGACGGAAGCCCCTTCATGCAACACGACGCATGCTTTGACCTCCTGCCCCATCAATTCATCGGAAATGGGCACAACAGCCACTTCAAGCACATCAGGATGCCCGTACATGACCGCTTCCACTTCAGTTGGGTAAATAGAGAAGCCACCTTTAACGATGCGGTCATTGAGCCGATCTACCAGATAGAAGAATCCGTTAATGTCCATCTTGCCAAGATCGCCAGTGTGAAACCAGCCATCTCTAAGCACTTCGGATGTTGTGCGAGGGCGATTTACATAGCCCTTCATGACATTATTGCCTTTGACGACAATCTCACCGATTTCGCCAATTGAAACCTCGTTGCCATTTTCGTCAACCACACGCATATCAACACCTGGAATAGGATGCCCAAGCGAACCTACTCTACGGCCTGTGCGCCATTGATTAAAGCTGACCACTGGTGATGTTTCGACGGTTGTGTAGGTCTCCAGAATATAAGTCTGGAAAGTCTTCTCGAATACCTTCAGCACCTCGTCAGGGATGCCGCCACCGCCACAAATACACAAGCGCAGATGGCGTTCTATTGTGGTTTCCTGTTTGCCAAACGCTTCAAGCAAAAGTATATACATTGATGGAACGCCGACAAAAACCGTACTGCGCCCTTTGATGATTGAGTCAAGTAATGCCTCAGGCTCAAATCGAGGGTGTAGTTCCAGCTCCGCGCCTGACATTAATGCGAGGTGCATTATTAAGGTCTGACCCATGGGCAGGAAAAACGGCAACACACCAAGGAATACATCTTTCTTGGTGACACGCATGACATCGCGGCATGCATTGACATTTGACATCAGATTTGCGTGAGACAGTTCAACGCCTTTCGGCACACCCGTCACTCCGGCGGTGTACTGAATCACAGCGGTGTCTTCGTCGTCGATCTCTGCGGTCTCTGCCATTGGGTGGCTACTGGCAATCAGTTTTGTCAGACTAAGGACATTGGACGGCAGATTGTCCCCTAAAACCAGAATGTATTTAAGCGAGCTAATCATGCTCAAAGGTCGAGTCAAATCGTCAATAACCCCATCCCAGGCAATCAACACGCGAGCTTCGCAGTCTTCAATCTGACCAGCAACTTCTCTACCCTTATGCAACGTATTCACAGGCACGACAACAGCGCCCAGACGAAGTGTGGCATAGTAGGCTATCGGAAAATGAGGGATGTTAGGTAGCATAATTGCAACCTTCTCTCCCTGTGTAACACCAAGTTTCTGTAGCCCTCGAGCCAAGCGTTTCACAGCTTCGTGAAACATTCTATAGCTAACTTCACCAGTTGGATGCTTGAAAGCGATGGATTCAGGGAATTCTGCGACTACATTTTCAAGAGCATTGTTTAGGTTCATAAAGAACAGCTTCTTACAAATTTTTTAATCAATTAACGACTGAAGAATATTCAGCTTTTCTCTCTCGGTCATATTCAAGATACGTCTGATAAGTTCCAAATCAAGGTTTGAGAGTCGTATTGGCGAAGATTCTTCGCGAACTTTAACTAACAATGGTTTAGTTTCAGGTTTTGGCTCAGCCACTGCTTCGGGTTTTGGTTCAGCCACTGCTTCAGGTTTTGGCTCAGCCACTGCTTCGGGTTTTGCCTCGATTTTTGCTTTTTTTCGAGGAGGAGTCACGATTTCCACTGGTTCTGTTTCAGGGATTACACCAGCATTTATCTGCCGAATAGCATCTGCTATTTTTTCGAGTGTTTTACCCTGAGCTTTTTGCTTGCCCATTTCAAGTAAACGCACGGTTGTCAGACTTAAACCAGCTGCATCAGCGAGTTTTTTCTGCGATAGTTTCTTTGACTTTCGCCAGTCTTTAAGTTTGTTCAAGAAAGATGAATCCAT
This sequence comes from uncultured bacterium, assembly GCA_964484805.1. Taxonomy (GTDB): domain Bacteria; phylum Electryoneota; class AABM5-125-24; order Hatepunaeales; family Hatepunaeaceae; genus CAZAGU01. Next base: position 3,500 of record CAZAGU010000119.1, on the reverse strand, counting down.
TTTTACCTCTTTTGTTAAAGTTTGCTGAGTTACTCCCAGTAGTCTCGATCCAGATTTCGATATTGGATAGCTTCTGCGAGATGCTCAGGTTTTATGCTAAACGATTCTTCCAAATCAGCTATGGTGCGGGATACTTTGAGAATTCTGTCATATCCTCGCGCCGACAAGCCCATGGTGTCCATCGCTGTTTTCAGTAAATTCTGTCCATCGGCATCAATCCGGCAGGTTTTCCGCAGTTCACGGGTTCCCATATCGGCATTGACGTTCACGTTCTTCAAATGTTGAAACCGTTCACGCTGAATTTGCCTTGCCGCCAGCACTCTGTCGCGGACTTTTTCCGAAGGTTCGCCATCAGCAACACCAACAAGGTCATTGTATTCGACAGCAGGCACTTCGATGTGAATGTCTATTCTATCCAGTAACGGTCCCGAAATTTTACTCCGGTACTTTTGAATCTGAGTATAGCTACATCGGCATTCTCGCCCAGGGTGTCCGCTATAGCCGCAAGGGCAAGGGTTCATCGCCGCGACAAGAATGAAGTTCGCCGGGTAGCAGAGCGACATCTTGGCGCGAGTGATGGTAACTGCGCCTTCTTCGAGCGGTTGCCGCATCACTTCAAGGACAGTTTTCCGGAATTCCGGAAGTTCATCAAGGAACAGCACACCCAGATGCGACAACGATACTTCACCCGGGCGGGGCGTTTGACCACCACCAATCAGTCCGGCATCGGAAATCGTATGATGCGGACTTCGGAACGGACGAACGGTGACGAGCGGTTTACCCGCCGGCAACATTCCAGCTACCGAATAGACTTTGGTTGTCTCAAGCGCTTCTTCAGGGCTCAGATTTGGCAAGATTGTCGGCAACCGTTTTGCCAACATTGTTTTACCAGAACCGGGAGGCCCAATCATCAGAATATTATGTCCACCTGCGGCGGCGATTTCCAGCGCACGTTTCGCCTGCTCTTGTCCTTTGACATCGCTGAAATCAACCGGATAACGCTGCAGATTGTTAAATATTTTATCAACATCAACTTGGACAGGTGTAATATCCACTTCGCCGTTCAGATACTGTGCTATTTCTCGAAGATTCTTAACGGGAATCACATCCAGACCGTCAACCATCGCAGCTTCTTCAGCATTCCCAGTTGGGAGAATCATTGTGTCAAATGATCCCCGTGGCAGTGCGGCGGCAATAGCTAGAGCGCCGCGGATCGGGCGCAGTGCGCCATCGAGTGCCAGTTCACCGAGAATGACTGCTCTTTTTGATCTATTTGTATCTACCTGCCCGGTTGCGCAGAGCAAACCAATGGCAATTGGCAGATCAAAAGCGGCTCCTTCTTTACGCACAGAAGCTGGAGCGAGATTAACAGTAATCCTCTTGGGCGGAAAAATGAAACCACTATTTTTAATTGCGGCGCTGACACGTTCGCGAGACTCTCTGACAGCGCTATCGGGCAATCCAACGGTTGTATAGGAAGGAAGTCCAGTGTCCAGATGCACTTCAACTTTGACTAAAAAAGCATTAATTCCCTGTACGGCGGCGGCGAGAACTTCGGAATACAATTTAGTGTTTAGCCTTAACAGTTAGGTTATTAGAATCCTGCTAGCAGATTACAATATATACATTATCTACAATTATGTCAACAATAATTTTATCTAATTACAGTAATCACCAGAGTTTCAAAAGATGAACCAACCTGAAATGACCAATTATTGTTCAGAAATATCAGGTTGTCTCATATCTGGAAAGTTATTGATGCTTGTGCAGTAAGGGTTGTGAGCTAAAACATCGTTTTCAAAACGCATATATTACCATAAAATGCCGAAATAATAGCCTGAAATTATTGCGACAGAAATTTTATTATGTCAATCACAACATCTTGCATTTCATTCGCTGGAAACTGTGCCAATTATCTTTAGTATAATCAGAACAGAGTTTAGTCAAATTGATATTGAATTGACTAATTGCTTAAATTCCGCCCTTTCCAGCCGATTTTCCCGAACAGCGAGGCAGGAACGATGATCGTAAACAACAATGGTGATACAATTTCTGCCGCAAACCACGCCAAGCCCCATCTGCTCTGCTTAAACCGTTTCGCGCCGATGCCAAGCGCTGTGCCGTCAAGAACAATTTTCGCCGCCCAGATAGCCATTATCCACTGCCAGTTTAGCATCCCAAAGAAGCACAAGACCAGACTCGCCATCAATCCCGCCTGAAACAGATACAAGAGCGTAGCGAAAGCAAGCAAAGACGGCTGATAGCGCTTTCCAGCCGAGAGATGCCGGCGTTTCATCTTCAACCATGCCGCAATGGTCGGTTGCGCTGGCGAGGGCACAAAGGTAGTGGGTATATCGCAGAAGATAACCTTGCCGCCGGAAGCGGAAATTCGTTGCAAAAGTAGGTCGTCATCGCCAGATGCGCCCTTAGCTGTCTCGCCGAAACCACCAGCCGCCTCCCAAGCAGATTTTCGATAGGCAAAATTTCTGCCGGTAACTGTTGAAGGCTGTCCGATACCGATGGTTCCCGCCGAGACTACGGCGTTAATCAGCGCATCCAGCCTGCCGATGGCTCCAGCGATGCCAGATCCATCCAGCGGGGCAAATCCTGCCACAGCCTGAACGTCGCCCGTGAAGCATGACACCACGCCGCCCACCCAGCCCGGCGGCGGTGTGCAGTCTGCATCGGTGGTCAGGATGATGTCGCCAGTTGCGCTGGCTATTCCAATACCGAGCGCGTGTTTCTTGGGGGCGACTCCAGCGGGTGGATTTCCAGCGGCGAGCACTCGCAAGCCAGCGATCTGTTGGCGGAAGGATGCGGCGATTTTGGCGGTTTGGTCGGTTGAGTTGTCGTCAATGACGATCACTTCCAGCAGTTCTCCGGGGTAATCCTGAGCGGCGATGGATTTCAGGCAGGCGGCGATGTTGCCAGCTTCATTCCGCGCCGCGATCAGCACTGAGACGCGCGGGCGGTCAGATGACCGTGAAGCGCGAGGTTTCGCCAGCCCAATAGCGAGCATTGCAACGGCGGCAAGCCAGACAGCGCCGGAAGCGATGGTCAGCCAGAGAATGATGGATAGGATCAGGATGCGACTCCGTGAATGTGAACAGACCTTAGCAAAGCTAATATATTCACAGCTTGAAGGCGAGGCAAGCTGTAGCGCCCGGAAAATTTCACGGGATGGGGAGTAGGCATGTCTGGATGCGCCAGACATGCCTTAAAATCCTGAGGTAACTTAATGTGCAGATAGTCAAGAACTGAAAATTCCAGAATACAGGCACCTGTGTCTAAACCAAATGTCTCACATCATCTATCAGTTGAAGAAGATTTTTCTTTCTTGTCACTGATGTAATATGGTTCACAAGCAGGTTTGTAAGTTCCTCTTTGTTCTGGAGTCCATTTCCGGACTTCTTCAGCGATTTTAGCTATACGTTCCCGGAAAATCGCATACTCGCTTTTACTGTCTTTTGGATCAACTGTCATTTTTTTCCTCTCTTTCA
>CAZAGU010000118.1:0-11550 GCA_964484805.1 uncultured bacterium | reverse complement strand
GAGGCAGATCAGTTCTTTTTCGATCAAATTGCCGAAGCTGCCAGACTAAACGAAACGCTTCGAAAAGCAGCCAAAGTGAATCCAATCGATAAATTTCAATTAGTTTTCCAGCAAGTTTTAGAGTCACTATTTATCGAGCGCATGGAATTAAACGAGGAATTGTTCACAGACTATATGAGCAAACCTGCACTGCAGGACTTAGTTTCCAAGAAGCTGGGAAGCGAGGTTTACAATCGGTTGGGAGGTAGTCATGACTAAAAAGGCAACCGTTCTTGAGTCTGCTTATTTGATCCTTCAATAATCCGGAAAACCTCTCCACGCAGAAGCATTAACGGATCAGATTATAACCAAAGGTCTCTGGGCTACGGAGGGCAAGTCTCCAGTTGCATCGGTTGCAGCCCAACTCTATCGCAACATCAAGAAGTATAGCGTCACCTCACGGCTTAAGTGTACAACGTCCGAACATCATGGACTCTTATAGGTAAAAAGCTAAGGATTGCCTACCTCGCTTGGTATGGTAAAGAAGACGAATAGGCGGAATATATTTAGGCGATGGAATTTTAAAGGCATATTCCTTGACAACGGGCGAATCCTATGATTATGTTGGCTACAACGTGTGAAATAATCCAATCCAAAAACTCTTTAACCCAACCGCTCGTAATACAGAACTTTATTAAAAGACCTTTCGAGGTTTGTCCGATGTCTACGACTGCGCCGCTGGTAAGATTTCCCCGCCTCTCACCCCAAGAAAAACCTTGGGTCAAGAGGTGTTTTGTTTTTTGGGGCAACCTTGGGGAGGATTCCCCAAACTCTCTAAGCGTGATGCTCTATCTGGATGGAAAGCCGTTTCATCAATCTAATGTGAGTATTTGCAGTGGTCAAGTCACCAGCATATCCATCGGTTGAACCAGTGTTTAGCCGCCACCAACCCGTTCGGATCAATCAGCGATGCTGATACCTGTCTCGCTGATTGATCCGAACCCCATCCAACCTCGGCATAACCTTTCCGAAGATGATGTCACCGAGCGAATTAAAATTGCAATTAACAACTTTGTAAAAGGGATTTTCACATGAACAAAAATCGGTTCATCCGGTTGTTGAGTACTTCCGATAGAATTAAGTTAGGGTTTGATACGACAAGTTTGTACCTTTTTCTCCTAAAAAGAGGAGAATCATTTGTGTCAACCAGTTGCTGTATCATGCCTTTGGCATAACAGGTTATCAATGTAGTCGGACTGAATATAAGTCCGGTTCAGGTGACTTTTCACGTACATCCGGGCGATCATCCCCTGTATTGTCCCAACTGCGGATCAACCAACATCATCCGTCGAGGGCAGAAGAAACGACGCTTCCGCACGGTTCAGATTGGCCATAAACCAGTATTTATTGAACTTGCCTTCCCCCGTGTTGGATGCCGAGACTGCGGGATTGTCCGCCAAGTCAATATCACGTTTGCCGACGCACGCAGAAGCTACACACGTGCCTTTGAACGTTATGTGCGCAATCTTTCCCGGATGATGACCATTCAGGATGTCGCCCAGCATCTGAACGTCGGTTGGGACATGGTCAAAGATATCCAGAAGCGCTATCTGACAAAGAAATTCACCAAGCGGAAACTTGGTAATCTTCGTCACTTGGCAATAGATGAAATCGCCGTTTCTAAGGGACATCGTTACTTAACCATCGTGATTGATTTGGAAAGCGGCGCGGTAGTTTTCGTTGGTGATGGCAAGGGCGCGGATGCTTTGATCCAATTTTTCAAGCGCTTACGGCGAGCAAAGGCGAAGATCGAAGCGGTAGCTATCGACATGTCTCCGGCATATATCGCGGCGGTGCGGGATAATCTACCGAGCACAGCGATAGTTTTCGATCACTTTCACGTCATCAAGTTATTCAATGACAAGTTGTCGAATTTCCGTCGCGACTTGCAACGAGATGCCGACAAGTTGGGCAAAGAAACTCTCAAAGGCACACGATGGTTGCTGTTGAAGAACCCCGAAAATCTTGACGACAAACGCGACGAGAAGCTACGTTTGGAAGCCGCTCTGAAGCTGAATCAGCCGCTGGCGACGGTCTATTACATGAAGGACGAACTGCGCCAATTATGGAACCAACCAGACAAAGAAACCGCAGATCGTTCTTTGATGATTGGGTCCGACGCGCTTCGGTCTCCGGCATCACCATGTTGCAGAAGATAGCGGCAATCTTGGGTGGATTTCGTTCGAGGATGTTAGCTTATTATGACTTTCAGATTTCCACAGGGCCGTTGGAAGGGCTCAACAACAAGATCAAGACAATGAAACGGCAGGCGTATGGATTCAGAGACCGTGAATTCTTCAAACTGAAAATCATGGCGATTCATGAAGAAAAGTACGCTTTAGTCGGATGAACCACAATTTTATTGTCAATTAGGAAAACAAACAAGTGCAATTTGAAAATTTTTAGGAGTTGCCATGCGTGTATTTTTACTTTCAGGTCTTTCGGTACTTTTATGTTATAGTATCATCCTTGCTGGTCCGGGAACCAGTGATCTAACAACTTTTGAACAGCCCGATACTTTGGGTAACCCTTTTCTGGGGAAATCTATTGGGGACGAGTTTAACCCCATCCAGCAGACTGAGGCAGGTTACACCTTCCTTCAGGACACAACCGGAATTTATTATTATGCGACTCTAAACTCATCTGGAGATCTAGTAAAGACTACCTTGAGAGTAGGAGTAGATGCCGCACCATCCTACGCTTTTGAGCTCCTCCGGGAGGATGATGCTGCAGATTCTGTATTAGATGTCTTTCTTGCCGCTCAAGAACTTTTGGAATTTGAAAACCATATTCTTGACGATGATGTAACCGTGGGAATTATCATGGTTGAGTGGAACGAAGGAAATCCTGATTTTCGAGAAGAATGGAAAGGCGGCGAAGGTAAATGGGAAGATCCAGTATGGCCTTATGCTGTCGCAACTAATCCCTATCTGGCAAGCCATTACTACAACAAATATTTTTCTATCGGGACTTACACCGATGATGAACATATGTGTAATCAAGGAGAATGGGACGATAGCAATTGGGATGTATTTGGTAGTATGCGTGATTACTATCGGGAAGTATCATATTGGGATGGGGCAGGTGCTGGAATTGATATATTGCCAGGTTCTGTCAATAATGCTCTTTCAGATTGGAGTCCCGGAGATGCTTTCGCTGGTAATGTAGTTGAGGTGCCGGGATTCTTAAACACTGCAACGTGGGATGCAGGTCTTAGTACGTACGTCTTTGACTGGTATCAAGCTGGTATTCAAAAATACATATTTAATAACGAAGGCGGTATCATTACCGATTTATTGGACGAGGCACTCGAAGATGCGACAGGGGAAGGATTTGATTGGGACGAATACGACATTATCGTTTTAATGTACGCTGGAAGTTCGGTGGTGGGAGGCCAATTGCATCCCGGTAAAATCACACCTCCTGAAGGTCTATACGGTGCTTATAAGATTGGTGAGGAGGTAACCATTAGTTTCGAAAGGAACCAGGAAGATGTGATAGAAACCGGGTTAACACACATCGGACTTGATTGCCACGAATTCTTGCATGCTGCAGGTAAAGTACCCGATCTATACAATCAGGGTGAATTAGCCTGGCCAAATGATATTGGTAAGTATTGTCTCATGGCATATGGGGCTGGTCTTGTTGGACAATCTGCTAGCTGTCCAAGGCACCCTTGTGCTTGGATAAAACTAAATCTTGGTTGGATTACACCTAATATCATTGATGAAGATGAAGCAGTCTCTATTGAATTTATCGAGACCAATCCAGAATGTACGATATTTTGGCGAAATGGAGATGCTGGAGCTGGAGGTGATTGGGAGTCTGGTGAGTATTTCATCGCTGAAGGTATTGATCCGGTAGGATTTGATGCTGGTTTTGACCATCGCGGATTACTCATTATGCATTTCGACGGTTACGGTGATGTAGGAGGTTTTTCCCGCGCAAAATTGGATCTTGAAGGAGCTGACAACCATGTTGTTACCGGCATCTCAAATGATGAATTATATCCACTCACCGGTGCAAACGCAAACGATGATTTCACTTCTGTAAGCCTACCTAACTCAGATTGCTGGGATGGTACTCCAAGCCTGATACTACTGGAAGATATCGAGGTGGACGAAGAAAATGACCTTATCCTACTCGATGCAACAGTTGAGGTCAATGGTCCGGTTTTTATTGTAACGAAAGTCACTGTGGATTCAGTGGATGGGCAAGGAAACCTATTCCCTGAGGGCAATAATGACCTTTCTGCTGAACCCGATGAAACTGTCGCAATCGGTCTTGAAGTGACAAACGTCGGAATTTCAGCGGTAGGTGCAATTACTTTCACCCTCGCATCGCTCGAAGGCGGGCTCGCAACAATCCCAGGTGCCAATGACGAGTATGTAATGGCATTACCAATTGCGGAATTCGCTACAAAATCAATTCAACCTGTCGGTCAGAATTACCTTTCCGTTGCAGTCGGAAATGGCTTCCAACCAGGAGATTTTGTAAACTTGGAACTAACGGCGAACGGTATTCCAGATACTGAGTTCGGATTTGTTTGCGATCTCCCCATGGCTGGGGATTTTCCAATAACGTTCGATGGTGAAGAAGGTGGTGGTCCTACATTTTATGCGAGTTACTTTTCTCCACCTGTAGTTGCAGACCTGACAACAAATACAGACCTTGATATTGTGGGATTAACTCACCGAGGCGGTAGTTTAATAGGCGATTATAGCGAATTTTTCGTGCTGGATGGAATTGATGGGGATGTAGCATATTCAGCTGCGTATGATTTGGCTACGGTTCCTTTACAGACAACTGCATCAGGTGATGTCGATGGTGACGGAGTTGTTGATATGGTGTTTTTAACTCAAGATTGGGAAATTCCATTTAATACCACTCTTTGTGTAAAATCCGGAGATGACCTGAATAATCTAAGTGTTGAGGAGGAAATAGATGAAGAAGGTTCTATTGCCTTATCAGACATGGATTCCGATGGAGTACTTGACATTATACTCCTGAATTCAGGTTCCTTATCCGTTTTTAGTGGTGCGGATGGATCTGAACTTGATGGTGAAGGATACAATTGGCCATACGAAGAAGCGAGCTTGGGCACATTCGGAAGCATGGTTGTTGGCGATTTTGATTGTGATGGACTTAACGAGATTTTTGTTTGCTCGCCATTTCTTGATGAAATTAATATTTTCGATAATACAGGTGGAAATCCTACCTACACAAATTCAACTTACGAATACTCGGGTTTTCCAATTGCAGGTGATCTTGACGGAAATGGACGTTTGGATATAATTGTTGCTTATGGTACAAAATGCCTCAGTATGTTTGAATATAGTACCGTTGCAGAAGATTATGTCCTTCTTGATGAATATACTGCGGGTGGTGGGCCGATTGATATGCGTCTGAGTATGGGAGATGTCATTGCAGATAATGACAACCTGCCAGAGATACTTTTCAGTGAGACGAAGGTATCAAATTACGATGAAATTCCTGCTACGTACGCTCTAAGAATTATGAGGGGAGATAACCAGATGTTGTCGATAGTTGATGGTTATCCAATTGAAATTCCTGAACGTTTTTCAACCTATTCCCAACCAATAATCCATGATCTTGATGATGATGGTGCGCCGGACATAATTTATGTCACCGCAAATGGTGATGTGAAAGTAATAGACGCTGATGGCGATGCAATAATTGGGACTGAGTCAACTCTGATAGGTCGAGGCACCACCCAAACACCCGCGATTGCTGACATTGAAGGAGATGGGACAGTCGATATTGTTATTGCGGGAACACACCATCTCAAGAAATGGTCTATTGATAGCCCCATGCTGCCTGAAACAAAAGAATGGTCGACATTCCAAGGCAACAATAAGCGGACCGGGGTATATGCACAAACGGTTGGTGGAACTTATGATCTTGATGCGACCTGGCTCTGGCATGACAGAATTAGAGTGACCTCAAACCTTACCATTCAAGAAGGCACAACGATAGTAATCGAACCCGGAACGTTGGTGGAAGTCGATCCCGATGTTTACCTAACATTCAATGGCACGATTATTGCTGAAGGCAAAGAAGGTCAAGAGATATTATTTTACTGCGTCGATGACGCTTCAACGTGGGGCGGGGTTGTCCTTGAATCGACCGCCAGTTCCAGCAAGTTCGCCTACTGCCACTTCCGCGATGCCACCAATGGACTTCGCCTGAACAGCGTTACACTTACGGATGGGCAAAACGGAGAATCCCCCATCCGTCTTTGTCATTTCGAAGACTGCACCAATAATGGTATCTTCTTGAGGTACTCGGGTACCCACGTTGGTGACACCGAAGATCCTGGAGTTGAGGAATTTTCCTGTGTGTTCGATAATTGTACGGTTGGAGTCTCTATACTCGAAAATCCAACCCAGGGCTCTCCCGCTTCAGTTGAACGTTGCAGTTTCAGTGGCGGGCAGATAGGCATCAAATTCCAATACACCGATCCGAAAATCTTGAAGTGTAATTTTGAGGAAAACGAGTACGAAGGTATTCAAACATTTTACGGTACAAGTTATAGAATCGGTGGTTCAACTGCGGACAGTGCCAATACTTTTAGCGGAGATGGTTCTCAGGACGGAATATTCCTAATACTTGGTGGTGGTTTACATTCTCTGATTGGGCGTAATGAGGTAGGTTCCTTTAACTCCGGAATTGAGTCCTATGTCGCCGATCCTGTGTTGTACTGGAACAGGTTTGGGTATTCTTACGCCGAAGTAGAAATACCCAATAATGAAGCCCTGGATCTGTTTAATTATGCGCAACCATACTTAAACGGAACGGGAGGATACAATCTCTTTTACGAGAATGATGATGCGGAAATACGTATTTCGGACGAGTATCCTCCTCACCTTGACGGTGGTCATAATGATTTCATGAACAGCAGTGGTGCTCCTTACATCTACTGCTCAATCGATTGGCAGGGTCAAACTCCAATCGATGCCACAGAGAACTATTGGGTAAACGTAGCCGCCAGCCGTTTTAAGGACTCTGAGGATGACAATATCCCTGTTGATTATAGTCAGGCGGATCAATCGTCGAATACACTTGATGATGTTGATCCTAGTGAGGTGCTGTTTACGTTGGCGAGCAGTGAGCATCAGGCTGGTCATTTTGCGCTGGCTGACAGTCTATACCGACAGATCATCACCCAATATTCTGAAAGCAATTCCGCCTTTGCTTCGCTACAGAGAATTTTCTCGATCTGCGATCAGACAGGCGGTGATTTTCAGCAACTTGCTGATTACTTTATTACTTGCGCCGAGCAGAGTAATGTAGTATTATTCAGTAAACGAGCTTTTAATATGGTTGCCTATGCTAATGTCCGCGGGGGACGCTATGATAGAGCGATGGCATACTACGAAAATGTCGTTGACACATGTCATACATACCGAGATTCTGTCTATGCGGTGATTGACGCTGGTTTAGCCTACTACGACGCTTTCTTGTTTCTTGCTGAAAACAATGGGGCTGAAGGAGCTTCAGTAGTGAATGCTTCAGGAGCTTCGTATGTGAGAACCGTTGATGGCTTTGCAGGCGAGCGATACACCAATATCGACCAGGTTCCGCTATTTGGCAAAAATAAGGACCTTCGACCAGTTTCGGAGATAGACCTTTGGGTTTCCATGAGGGATTTACTGAAAACCCTTGGTGATGGCAGACAATTACAGAATCCCAATGTTCCAACAGAATTCAAGCTGTCTCAGAATTTCCCCAATCCATTCAATGCGACAACTATGATTCTCTATGATCTACCGAAAGCATCGCTGGTTAAACTTACCGTGTACGATATGCTGGGGCGTGAGGTCGGGAAATTAATCAATGAAGTGCGTCCAGCTGGATTCTATTCGGTTGCCTTCGATGGCGCCAAATTAAGTTCCGGCGTCTATTTCCTAAGGATGTCAGCTGGTGCCAGAATGTTCGAAAAGAAAATGGTGCTCATGAAATGAGATTCGGAGGACAACAAGTTCTAAGGTTTCTGCTTATCCTCGGTGGAATCCTCCTCTTGGGGAGGATTTCACCGGGGCGGGAGACCTTTAACTTTGAAGACCTCAGCTATTGTCTGATAGCCGCCAATCTGCAAGGCATCGAGGTAAGGGATGGGTACGCCTATTGCGCAGACGGCTTTGGCTTGTCGATCTGGAGTCTGGACGACCTGGAGAATCCCGAGGAAGTCGGATGGTGTCCTACATCCGGCGATGCTCTGAAAATTGCCCTTTACGAGGATTATGCCTACATCGCAGAACCAGGTGTTGGGATTGCTATCATAGACATTCAATCCCCGGAGCATCCACGCTATCTTCGTGAACTCGACGTCGTTCAAGAAGATTGGCATGGTCCTTGGGATGTTTCGGTTCAAGATGGCTTACTTCTGGTGAGTAACCGATACGATGGAATGGTCATTGCTTCGCTGGATGATCCTGCCAATCCGGAGATATTATTTCAAGGTATGTTTCCAAATGCGGACTATACACAATTGATATTGAAAGATCAGTACTTATTTATTAGAGATGGCAGAAGACAAGCCATTTTGGTTGTTGATGTATCTGATATGCAACATCCAATCCTTGAAACTGAAATAGAAGAGAGTGGTATCTGTATTCTTATTGAAGGCAATATTTTGATATCTGCAACCACTGATACTCTTCGGTTTTTCAATATTGAAAATCCCTCTACACCTGTGAGAATTGGTTCTTCTCGGTCGTTTCGAGTGTCGAAAGTAGTAACCAATGGTGAATATGTGTTTTCAAGTGGTGATGCCAGAATATGGTCATTCGATGCACGTAACCTTGAAAATGTTAGATTACTGGATGCAGTACAGGTTGCGGGAATAAGCAATGATATAGCTTTTGTTGATGATATGATATTTTGTGCTGGCTGTTTAAATGGAATGACAATAGTCTCGACTCAAAGTCCTCCCAACCTTGAAGTTGTCGGAGGGATGCAACGGGTATATCATAACCGGTGTGTCGAAGTTACAGGTGAGACTGCTTTTCTCTTAGACGATCTAGTTGGTCTTAAAATATATGATGTAAGCGATCCAGAAGCTCCGCAGCAAATAAGCACTTTAAATATACATCCACCCAGATTAGGTGGTGTTCCTGGCAACGATCTGTTATTGCAGGATGATTTGTTATACATGAAGAATTATGACTCTATATGCGTTGTAGATTTTGGTGATTTGAACGATCCGCAAGTAATTGGGGGAATGTATTTAAATGCTGGTGAACTGAAGATGGATATTGTTGATCACTATCTATATATTTCCGGCATAATAGAAAGAGGTGCTCAAGGTCGAATAAATGGAAATTTAATTGTAATAGATATTGAAGATCTGGAAAACTGGCGAACCGTCTTTACCGCAAATGATGCAGAGTGGCCCAACAATACCTATTATGGTGTTGTTGCTGGAGGATACTTTTTTCAGCAAGTAAGTGATCCGCATGGCGCAGGCGGTATTCGAGAGGTTTTAGTCTATTCGTTAGAGAATCCAGCCCATCCAGAATTAGTAGGGAGATGGCCGCGAGATTCGTATGACTTGTTAATAGCTTATGACGAGTATCTGTATTGCAGTTATAGCAATGGAGATTTCGTTACTTATGACATCGAAGATCCCCTTCATCCTGAGGAGCTCAACACGCTGCGAATTGATGCTGAGTATTCTCTGATTCCACATAATTATTTTATTGATGAGAACGGAGTATTATACCTTCACAATTATTGGGATGGTCTGATGGCGTTATCTTTGGATGATCCCGTTCGTCCAGAATTGATTGGTTATTTGAAAACGCCCGGTAGCATTTATGATGTCAAAGCTCAGAACAACCTCCTTTATGTTGCCGATGAAAACAACTTTGGAATTTACCGCTTTACTGGTGACATTAATGGTGGCGGTGACGATAATCAGTATCGAGTTGCTTTAGCGGAAGGCTGGAGCTTAGTCTCTGCCCCGCTCATTCCAGATAACCATGAAATTACCACAGTATTTCAACCTGTCCAAGCTTCGTTGCTAATGGCGAAGGACTACCAAGGACATTTTTATGTGCCGGAAATATTCAACAATATCCCCTTCTGGAATTATCTTGAAGGTTATCAAGTAAAAATGTCTGTGGCGAGGAATCTGGCGATTTCAGGGGAGTATATTCCAGAAGATACTTCTATTCCTGTGTCCCATGGCTGGTACATAGCGCCATATTATCCAGTGCAATCTGTAGATGCAACTATAGCTTTTACCAATATTGAGGAGCACCTGATAATAGCTAAAAACGTCTCAGGGCAATTTTACGCACCAGCTTACAATTTCAGCAACATGGATGATCTTCAACGTGGAAAAGCTTATCAGATATGTGTTAACGCAGATGTCGATCTGGTTTGGAACATTGAAGATGAGCGGTTGGCTAGAAGTGAGCCTTTATCGCTGATTCACACTCATTTTACACCTAGCCATCCAACTGGCAATAATATGAGCATGTTAATCACCGGTTTGCCAGAAGGTTCTGAAGTTGGCGCTTTGCGTGAAGATGGTGTCTGTGTGGGTGCTGGCTACACACTTAAGGACGGTCGTTGCGGGTTAGCAATCTGGGGTGATGATCCCGTCACGCCCGAGAAAGAGGGCGCGTTTGAAGGCGAGGTTTTGACCTTCAGGCTCTGGGATGGCGCAACAGAAACTCCGATTATACTGGTATGGATCGAAGGAAAAAATAGTTACGTGATGGATGGATTTGCTTTTGCAAAGTCACTGGTACAAATTGTAGTACCAACAAACTATTTCCTCAGCGAAGCCTTCCCCAATCCCTTCAACTCCACCACCACCATCGGCTACTCGTTGCCCGCGTCGGGAATGGTGTCGCTGGCGGTGTATGATCTTTCGGGGCGTGACGTGGCAAGGCTGGCTGATGGCGTGAAAGCGGCTGGGACGCATGAAGCCGTTTGGACGGCGGATGGCATAGCGAGCGGTGTGTATGTTGTGAAGTTGACGGCGGGGGAAAAGACGAAGATGAATAAGGTTGTGCTGGTGAGGTAGTACTCAAACTCTATTTTTCAAACGATCATTTTCCTCAAAATAAGGAACCTCCGAAGTTACCGAATTAGTTTGAAGGTACTTTAATTACCCGTGCAGAATATGCACATCAGAAGTATTGTGTCTTCGGGAGTTAAGATCATACCGTTTCCGATGTACTGAGGCAATGTAACTTCATGTCAGTCAATAAGCCAATTATTTCGATCAAGACTACCCCAACCGGTGCAAGGGTTTGCGACTTTCCGCCAAAAACTTCAAAACTCTCCCTTTTTAAACCGTTCGCTTTTATCTCGAATGAAACCCTCAAGGTTGCATTCAGTTATCGCCTTTTTCATCTAAAAATCTCAGACTCTCCATTTTCCAACCTTCAGTAATTAATCCCACAATTCCGTTCTATTTTCCCGACACTTTCCACTCTTTTCCGGTATATATCAGGTGAAAGAAAAAACGTCCGC